>JBPPMF010000253.1:0-12789 GCA_051305915.1 Thiobacillus sp.
GAATCCGCCTGCTGCCGTGCGTTTCAGCGCGGTGAGGTGGGCGCCGCAGCCGAGCGCCGCGCCGATGTCCTGCGCCAGCGTGCGGATGTAAGTGCCGGCGCTGCATTGCACGTCCAGCACCACGCGCGGCGGATCGCATTCGATGAGTTCAAGGGCGCGTATCGTCACCTTGCGTGGTGGCCGCTCGATTTCGATGCCGGCGCGCGCGTATTCGTAGAGCGGTCGCCCCTGATGCTTGAGCGCCGAATGCATGGGGGGAATTTGCTCGATTTCGCCCATGAAGCGAGGCAGCACGGCTTCGATTTCGGCGCGGCTGGTATCGACCTCGCGGGTGGCGAGAATCTCGCCTTCCGGATCGCCTGTCGTGGTGGTGACCCCGAGTTGCAGCACGGCGCGATAGTGCTTGTCGGCCTCGAGCAGGTAGGCCGAAAACTTGGTGGCCTCGCCGAAGCACAGCGGCAACAGGCCGTCGGCGAAAGGGTCAAGGGTGCCCGTATGGCCCGCCTTTTTGGCGTTGAGCAGCCACTTGGCTTTTTGCAGTGCGGCGTTGGAGGTGATGCCGACCGGCTTGTTCAGCAGCAGCACGCCATCGACAGGCTGGCGTTGCGCTTTCACTCGTCCTTCGGGTGTTTGGCGTCTTCGGCGACGGCGGTTTCGATCAGTTGGCTGAGCTCAATGCCGCGCTCGACCGAGCGGTCGTACACGAAGGTCAGCTTGGGCACCACGCGAAGTTGCATGCGGCGCGAAAGCTGCGTGCGTAAAAAGCCGCTGGCGCGCTGCAGCCCCAGCAGGCAGGCGGAATGCTCGGGCTCGCCGCCCAGGGTGGTGAAGTAGACCTTGGCAAACTCCATGTCGCGGTTGACCTCCACCTCGGTGATGGTCAGCATGCCGACGCGTGGATCCTTTACTTCCTGCCGGATCAATTCCGGTAGTTCGCGCTGAATCTGGTCGGCAACGCGGCGCGCCCTCGGAAAATCCTTGGGCATTACAGCGAGCGCGCCACTTCCACTACTTCAAACACTTCCAGAATGTCGCCTTCCTGGATGTCGTTGAAGTTCTTCAGCGACAGGCCGCACTCGAAGTTGGCCTTGACTTCCTTGACGTCGTCTTTGAAGCGCTTGAGCGAATCGAGCTCGCCCTGGTGGATCACCACGTTGTTGCGCAGCACGCGAACGCCGGCATTGCGTTTGACCACGCCATCCTGCACGTAGCAGCCGGCAATGGTGCCGACTTTGGAAATGACAAACACCTGGCGGATTTCCACGGTACCAATGACGCTTTCCCGTTTCTCGGGTACCAGCATGCCGGACAGGGCGGCTTTCACCTCATCCACCGCTTCGTAGATGATGTTGTAGTAGCGGATGTCGATCCCGCTGGATTCGGCCAGTTTGCGCGCCGACGCATCGGCGCGTACGTTGAAGCCAATCAGCACGGCCTTGGAAGCCAGCGCAAGGTTGACGTCGGATTCGGTAATCGCGCCCACGCCGCTATGGATGATGTTGACCTTGACCTCGTCGGTCGACAGCTTGGCCAGCGCGTGCGCCAGACCTTCGTAGGAACCCTGCATGTCGGCCTTGAGGATGATGGGCAGATGCTGCACTTCTCCCTCGCCCATCTGGTCGAACATCGATTCCAGTTTGGCCGCCTGTTTTTTCGCCAGTTGCACGTCGCGGAACTTGCCCTGACGGAACAAGGCGATTTCACGGGCCTTGCGCTCGTCCGGCAGCACCATGACATCCTCGCCCGCCTGCGGTACATCGGACAAGCCCTGGATTTCGACCGGAATCGAAGGACCTGCTTCGGTCACGACCTTGCCGGCTTCGTCGAGCATGGCGCGCACGCGTCCGAAGACCTGGCCGGCCAGCACCATGTCGCCGCGGCGCAGGGTGCCGGATTGCACCAGCAGCGTGGCGACCGGGCCCTTGCCCTTGTCGAGACGCGCTTCGATGACGATGCCTTTGGCGGGGCCTTCGGCAGCGGCCTGCAGCTCCAGCACCTCGGCCTGCAGCAGGATGGCATCAAGCAGGCCATCGATATTGGTGTTGGCCTTGGCCGACACTTCGACGAACTGGGTGTCGCCACCCCATTCTTCCGGGGTGACGCCCTGCGCGACGAGTTCCTGACGGATCCGCTCGGGGTTGGAATCGGGTTTGTCGATTTTGTTCACCGCCACCACCAGCGGCACACCGGCGGCCTTGGCGTGGTGGATGGCTTCGATGGTCTGCGGCATGACACCGTCGTCCGCCGCTACCACCAGCACCACGATGTCGGTCGCTTTCGCGCCGCGTGCCCGCATCGCGGTAAACGCTTCGTGGCCCGGGGTGTCGAGGAAGGTGATGACGCCTTTTTCGGTTTCGACGTGATAGGCGCCGATGTGCTGGGTGATGCCGCCGGCTTCGCCGCTGGCCACCCGGGTGCGCCGGATGGTGTCGAGCAGCGAGGTTTTGCCGTGGTCGACGTGACCCATCACGGTGACCACCGGCGGACGCGCACGTATGATCAGTTCGCCGGTAAATCCGGTGTCGATGAGGAAGGCTTCCGGCGTGTCGAGTGCAGCCGGTTTACCGATGTGTCCCATTTCCTCGATCAAGATGATCGCGGTTTCCTGGTCGAGCACCTGGTTGATGGTCACCATGCTGCCCAGCTTCATCAGCGCCTTGATGACCTCGGCCGCCTTCACCGACATCTTGTGGGCGAGTTCCGCGACAGTAATGGTTTCCGGCACCAGCACTTCGCGCACGACCGGCTCGGTCGGGGCAACGAAAGTGGTTTCTTCATGACCGGATTTGGATTTGCCCTTGCGGCCACGCCAGCTTGCATCGGGCGCAGCACCGCCGCGGGTCTTGAGTCCGCCCTTGCGTTTGGCAGCATCGTCTTTCCAGGTGCCGCCGGCTTTTTTGTCCGGGCCTTTGGCCCCCTTGGCCGCAGCCGGTTTGTCCGGTTTGTGCAGCGTTTTTTCGGTGGGAGCGGCAGGGGCAGCGGGCGCGGCGGCCTTCTGCGCTGCATCCAGCTTGGCTGCTTCGCGCGCGGCTTCAGCCTGCTTGCGCAAGGCTTCTCGTTCGATGCGTGCCTTGGAGTCCGCAGCCTGGCGTTCTTGCAGCGCGGTGTGGCGGCGGGATTCCTCTTCGCGTGCCTTGACTTCGGCTTCGTTCAGGATCGAGGCTTTTTTAATCCGGGTGGTTTTCTTCACCACAGGGGCTTCGGCGGCCGGTTCTGCTGCCGCCTCAGTCTTGGCCTCAACCGGTGCGGGGGCAACTTCAGCTGCAACAGCCGGTTCAACCACGGCGGGTTCGACCGCAGCGGGCTCAGCGGTGACAGGTTCGGCTTTGGCTTTGGTCGGCTTGGCCTTGGCGGGCTTCGCCTCAACAACCGGCTCGATGACGGGCTCCGAGGCGGGTGCTTCGACCTTGGCCTCGATGACGGGCGGGGCTATTTCCTCGTCGGTCCGTGCCGTCTGGAGTTCGGCTACGGGTTCCGCAACAGGCTGACCTTCGGTCGCCGCCAGCGCAGCCGCATCCCGCTTGACGTAAGTGCGCGACTTGCGTACTTCCACCTGAATGGTGCGCGACTTGCCGGTGCTGTCGGTCTTGCGGATCTCGCCGGTCTGCTTGCGCGTGATGGTGATCTTGGTTTTACCAGTCTCGGTGCCGCCGCCGTGCATCTTGCGCAGATAGTCGAGCAAATGCGCCTTGTCCGCTTCGGTTACGGAGTCGACAACATCACTTTTACTGACGCCTGCCGCCTTCAGCTGTTCAAGCAACAGTTGGGGCGGAAGTTTCAGTTCCTGGGCAAATTGTTCTACGTTCATGCAATCCTCTTGGCGTATCAGCCTTGGGCGAACCAGGGCGCGCGTGCGGCCATGATCAATTGTTTGGCGCGTTCAGCATCCATGGCGGACATTTCGGTCAACTCATCGACTGCCAGCTCCGCCAGGTCCTCGGTGGTATGGATGCCTTTGCTGGCGAGCGTGCGTGCGGTTTCCGGGTCCATGCCGTCGAGCGACAGCAGGTCGCCCGCGGAGGCTTCGACCTGTTCTTCGCCGACGATGGCGGCGGTTAGCAGCGCGTTGCGGGCGCGGGTACGCAGTTCGTTGACCAGGTCTTCGTCGAATGCCTCGATTTCGAGCATTTCGTTCAGCGGCACGTAAGCGACTTCTTCCAGCGTGGAGAAGCCTTCGTCGACCAGAATCTGGGCGACTTCCTCGTCCACATCAAGTTTTTCGATGAAGAGCGCGAGGGTCTTGCCGCTTTCGGTCGACTGTTTCTCTTCCGCCGCTTCGCGCGACATGATGTTGAGATCCCAGCCAGTGAGTTCGGACGCCAGGCGGACGTTCTGGCCGCCGCGGCCGATCGCCATCGCCAGCTGTTCCTCATCCACCACCACGTCCATGCTGTGCTTGTCTTCGTCCACCACGATGGAACTGACTTCGGCCGGCGCCAGCGCGTTGATGACGTACTGCGCGGGCTCCGCCGACCAGTGGATGATGTCGACGCGTTCGCCGGCCAGTTCGTTGGTTACCGAGGTGACGCGCGAACCGCGCAGGCCGATGCAGGTGCCGATCGGGTCGATGCGCGGGTCGTGCGACACCACGGCGATCTTGGCGCGCAGGCCGGGGTCGCGGGCGGCGGCCTTGATCTCGAGCAGCTCTTCCTCGATCTCCGGCACTTCCAGTTCGAACAGCTTCATGATGAATTCGGGTGCGGTGCGCGACAGCACGACCTGCGGGCCGCGGGCGCCGCGGTCGATGCGCAGCAGGTAGGCACGCACGCGGTCGCCGACGCGCAGGTTCTCGCGCGGGATCATCTGGTCGCGGTGCAGGAAACCTTCGACGCGGCCGGATTCGATGATGGCGTTGCCGCGGTCAATGCGCTTCACCACGCCGTTGACGAGGTGCTCCTTGCGGTCGAGGAAGTCGCTGATGATCTGTTCACGTTCGGCGTCGCGGATCTTCTGCAGGATGACTTGCTTGGCGGCTTGTGCACCAATGCGGCCGAACTCGATGTTTTCCAGCGGCTCTTCGATGTAGTCGCCGATCTCGATGTCGGGATGCTTGTCCTGCGCGTCGATCAGCAGAATCTGGTAACCCTCGGACTCGAGGTCGGCTTCGGACACCACCTGCCAGCGGCGGAAGGATTCGTATTCGCCGGTTTCGCGGTCGATCGACACGCGCACGTCGGACTCTTCCTTGAAGCGTTTCTTGGTGGCGGAGGCGAGCGCCTGCTCAAGGGCATCGAACACCACCTCTTTGTCCACGTTCTTTTCGCGCGCCAGCGCGTCGGCCAGCATCAACAATTCACGGCTCATCATTCTCTCCAGCCTTGCTTAAACCATCGGTTTTAGCTTGGCAGCATCCACATTTCTCAAATCCACCGACACTTCCGTGCCATCGACGATCAACTTCACCGCATCGTTTTCCAGGCCAACCAGCTGACCGCTGAGGCGGCGCCGATTGTCCATCGGCACCCGCAGCTTGAGCGTCACCTGCTCGCCCGCGAAGCGCACATAATCCTGCGGCTTGACCAGCGGCCGATCGAGACCGGGCGAGGACACCTCCAGCCTGTCGTAGTCGATGTTCTCGACGGTGAACAGGTGGCTCAGGTGATTGCTCACCGCCACGCAATCTTCAATCGTGATGCCGTCCGGCTTGTCGATGAAAATCCGGATCAGCCCGCGTCCGGCGCGCTCCAGCATCACCAGTTCGTAACCGAGACCGGCGAGTACAGGTTCCAGGCGGGCAGGCAAATCCATCATCGAATCCATCGTTTCTTGGCGCAGGGCACAAATAAAAAATGGGCGAACCGCCCATTGCCCAACACCATTACATAAATAATCAAGCGCCGAAATTATACCACTCGGGCGGGCAGACTGAAAGGGAAGATGGTGCCCGGAACCGGAATCGAACCGGTACGCCATCACTGGCGAGGGATTTTAAGTCCCTTGTGTCTACCAATTTCACCATCCGGGCGATGCGGACAGCTTGAATCTGGAGGCGCGAGCCGGAGTCGAACCGACCTACACGGATTTGCAATCCGGTGCATAACCGCTTTGCTATCGCGCCGTTGCGGTAACTGCTTAAACGAAAAGGGGAAAACATCCGGACTGCGCCATCTGTTTTCCCCAGAATGCTGGAGCGGGAAAGGAGGTTCGAACTCCCGACCTCAACCTTGGCAAGGTTGCGCTCTACCAGCTGAGCTATTCCCGCGTTGAAGGCTGCGCATTATGGGGATTTCGGTTTTTTCTGTCAACAATTTTCATCAAGACTTTTGCAGCGCGCGCGCCGCCATCATCAGGTAATACGCCATCGACACCAGGGTGAGGAGGGCGGCAACCCAGATCAGCAGCGTGCCGATGCTGGCGGTGGGCAGGCCGGCGACCGGGCTGAAATACAGCAGCAGCACGATGGCGACCATCTGTGCCGTAGTTTTTAGCTTGCCGACGAAGGATACGGTGACACTGGCCGACTTGCCGGCTTTGGCCATCCATTCGCGCAAGGCGGAAATGGTGATTTCGCGGCCGATGATGATGAGTGCAATCAGCGGCGCCACGCGGCCGAGGTCGATCAGTACGATCAGCGCGGCTGCGACCATCAATTTGTCGGCCACCGGGTCGAGAAACGCGCCAAAGGCCGAGGTCTGACCAAGCGCGCGTGCCAGATAGCCGTCGAGCCAGTCGGTCAGCGCGGCTACGCCGAAAAATGTTGCAGCAAAAAGATTGGCTTCAAGCGGTGTGACCCAGCCGTCGGGCAGATAGAACACGCCCACCATCAGCGGAATGAAGAGGATGCGCAGCCAGGTGAGCAGGTTGGGGAGGTTGAGCGGCATTATTGATTAGTGGAGCGCGTTGTAGATGGTTTCCGCCAATTCTCGGCTGATACCGTTCACCGTGGCAAGTGCGTCGACGCCGGCGTTGCGCACGCCCTGCAGGCCACCGAAGTGTTCCAGCAACTGTTTGCGGCGTTTCGGGCCGATTCCCGCAATGTCTTCCAGCGTCGACTGCACACGTGCCTTGCCGCGTTTTGCGCGATGGCCGGTGATGGCGAAGCGATGCGCTTCGTCGCGCACCTGCTGGATCAAGTGGAAGCCGGGGTGGTCCTTGGCCAGCTTCAACTCGCGGCCGTCGGCGAAGATCAGCGTTTCCAGGCCGGGCTTGCGTGCCTCACCCTTGGCCACACCGAGCAATAAAACCTCGCCCAGCCCGAGTTCGGTCATCGCCTCGACTGCCATTGATATCTGCCCCTTGCCGCCGTCGATCAGCAGCAGGTCGGGCAATACGCCGTTTTCTTCCACGCTCCGGTGAAAACGCTTGATCAGCGCGGTGTGCATTGCGGCGTAGTCGTCGCCCGGCGTGATGCCGCTGATGTTGTAGCGGCGGTAGTCGGATTTCTTCAGGTCGTCGCCTTCGTACACCACGCACGAGGCGACCGTCGCTTCGCCCATGGTGTGCGAGATGTCGAAGCATTCGATGCGATTCAATTGCGGCAGATTGAGCGTGTCCCGTAGCGCGGCCAGCCGCTGCGACTGGTTGGCGCGCTCGGCGCTGCGGCGCTCGGCCGACAGGCGCGCGTTGGCCTGCGCCATGGTGAGCCAGACTTTGCGTTCGCCGATCACGCGGTGCAGGAGCGTGACTTTTTTGCCGGCCTGTTCGGTCAGCAGCGCTTCCAGCGCATTGGTCTCGATCGCCTCGCTGACCAGGATGCGCGCTGGAATCGCGTGGTCGAGGTAATGCTGGGTGATGAAGGCGTCCAGTGCCTCGGTCAGGGTTGCGCCTTCGCCGTGCTGCGGAAAGAAGCTGCGGTCGCCGAGATGGCGGCCGCCGCGGATCATGGTCAGGTTGACCGCGATCACGCCGCCGACTTCGGCCACCGCGACCACGTCGGCATCGGCCTCGCTGCCGGTGGTCTCGACGAACTGCTTCTCGCGCACCGTCGCCAGCATGCGTAGGCGGTCGCGCAGCAGCGCTGCGGTTTCGAAATCAAGCGAAGCGGCAGCCGCGTTCATCTGCTCGGTGATCCGTTCCGTCAGCGCGCTGGCCTCGCCATGCAGCAGCTGCGCAGCCGCGCTGACGTCGCGCGCGTATTGCTCGGGCGTGATGAGCTTGACGCAGGGCGCGGTGCAGCGCTTGATCTGGTGCAGCAGGCAGGGCCGCGAGCGGTTGGCGAACACGGTGTCCTCGCAGGTGCGCAGCTGGAACACCTTCTGCAGCAGCTGGATACTTTCGCGCACCGCGTAGGCATTGGGGTAGGGGCCGAACGCCTGGTCGTTTTTCTTCGGCGTGCCGCGAAAATAGGCCAGGCGCGGAAAGCGGTGGCCGGTCAGCAGCAGATAGGGGTAGGTCTTGTCGTCGCGAAACAGGATGTTGAAGCGCGGCTTCAGCCCCTTGATCAGGTTGTTTTCCAGCAGCAGCGCCTCGGTCTCGGTGCGCGTCACCGTGGTGTCGATGTGGTCGACGCTTTTCAGCATCAACCGGATGCGCGGGCTCTGGTCGGTTTTCTGGAAATAGCTGGAGACGCGCTTCTTCAGGTCCTTCGCCTTGCCGACATACAGCACCGCGCCAGCCGCATCGATCATGCGGTAGACGCCGGGCAGGGTGGGCAGTGAGGCGAGGAATTCCTTGTCGACAGCGCTCAAGGCAGCTTATTCATCCTCGTCGAGCAGTTTGCCGGCGATGGCCCAGTTCTCGTCGGGCAGTTCCTCGAACGCGATGTAGGTGTAGGACGCCGGTTTGCCCGCGTGGCGCTCCAGTGTGGCGGTGATTTCCTCGGCGACTTTCCGCTTCTGTTCGCGGGTCAGCGTGCCGGCGAGCTTGATGGTGACGACGGGCATGGTCACTCCTTGGTCTGGATCAGCGTGAATACTGCGGCGAACATCTCTGGGGTGAGGCGGCGTGTCTGGGTATTGTAGCGGGAGCAGTGGTAGCTGCTGACCAGGCGCCGGCCGTCGGGCAGGCGGTAGTCGCTGGCGTGGCCGAAGGGGTAGTCCTTGAGCTTGAGGCCTTGTGTACGCAGAACCGCCTGATGCGCAATCTGCCCCAGCGCCAGGATGTTGGCGTGCGCGGGCAAACCCGCGAGTTCGGCGGCCAGAAAGTGGTTGCATTCTCGGATCTCGCCCGGCTCCGGCTTGTTGGCCGGCGGCAGGCATTTCACCGCGTTGGTGATGCGGCAGCCGGTGAGCGTCAGGCCATCGTCGACCGAAATCGACTCCGGCGCGCTGGCGTAGCCGAAGCGGTGCAGGGTTTCGTACAGCAGCACGCCGGCGTAGTCTCCGGTGAAAGGGCGCCCGCTGCGGTTGGCGCCGTGCATGCCGGGGGCGAGGCCGACGATCAGCAGATCGGGTGCCGGGTCGCCGAAGGCGGGCACCGGGCGCGCGTGGTAGTCGGGATGGCGGACGCGCACCTCGTCCAGGAAAGTGGCGAGGCGCGGACACGTGCGGCAGTCAGGGTCGAAATTCATTGCGAAACCAGTCAAAGCATCCCGGAATCAGGGCGCTCATTGTAGAGCGTGTGGACTGTTCAGGCGTTGGGCGAAGAGGGAGTGAAGGTGCCGCGCACCAGCGGTTGCGCTGTCAGCGCTTCGGGCTGCAGGGTGACGTGGCCGATGCCGTGGCGTGTCTCCATGGTCTGACGCGCGGCGGCGAGGATGCCCGGCCAGTCGGCAAGGTTGCGGATTTCCAGGTGGGCCGACAGGGCGATGGTGCCGGACGACAAGGTCCATACGTGCAGGTCGTGCACCCGCAGCACGCCATCGAGCTTCGCCAGGTCGCGGCCGACGGTATCGAGCCGGACAGTGAGCGGTACGCCTTCCATCAGCACATGCACAACCTCGCGCAGCAGGCGCAGCGCAGAGACCAGAATCAGCGCTGCCACCAGCAGCGACAGCAGCGGATCGATCGGGGTCCAGCCGGTGGTGACGATGACGATGCCGGCGGTGATCGCAGCTACCGAGCCGAGCGCGTCGCCCAGCACATGCAGCAGCGCAGCGCGGGTATTGAGCGTCTGCTCGCCACGATGCAGAATCCAGGCAACCACGAGATTGATGGCAAGACCGATCGCCGCGACGCCGATGACAGTGCCGCCGGCAATGTCGCGCGGGGCGCCGATGCGCTCGATGGCTTCGCTCACGATGAAGCCGATCAGCACCAGCATCATGAGGCTGTTGAACAGTGCGGCCAGGACTTCGGCACGCACCAGACCGTAGGAATGCAGCATGCTGGGTGGCCGCCGCGCCAGCCAGGCGGCCGCGGCGGCCAAACCCAAAGCCGAGCTGTCGGTGAGCATGTGGGCCGCATCAGCCAGCAGCGCGAGCGAGCCCGACCACCAGCCGGCCACGGCCTCGACAACAGCGAAGGACAGCGTCAGCAGCAGGGCGACGAGCAGGGTTCCGTTTTGAGTTGTGTGATGGTGGGCGTGGCCTGCCCCGTGGTCGGACGTGGCGCCGTGATCGTGTTTATGCGCGGCCACAGTAATCGGTCGGATCGACCTGCAGGTTGAGGTCGGCGGAATCCTGTCCCAGCCCGGCGATATGGTGCAGCGCGTTGACGTAGCGCGTCGATTCGCGCAGCTGAACCAAGGTCGGCGGGTGCGGATGGCCATGCATGCGTGCCAGGCGCGCGCGCGCGGGAGCGGGCCAGTCCACTTTCAGCTTGGCCAGCACCTCGTCGGCCAGGTCGGGCCGGTTGCACACCAGCGCAATATCGCAGCCGGCGGCGAGCGCCGCTTCCACCCGTTCGACCACGCCGCCGGCCACGCTTGCGGCTTCCATGCACAGGTCGTCGCTGAAGATCGCGCCGTCGAAGCCCAATTGATGGCGCAGCAGTTTTTGCAGCCATATTTTCGAGAACCCGGCGGGCTGGTCATCGAGCTTGGGGTAGATCACGTGCGCCGGCATGACCGCGGCGAGCCCCGCCTCGATCATTAGCCGGAACGGCACCAGGTCGGCAATCGCGATGTCGGCCAGGGTGCGTTCATCCATCGGGATGGCGACATGCGAATCCGCCACCACAAAGCCGTGACCGGGGAAATGCTTGCCGCAGGCGGCCATACCGGCGTCTTTCATGCCCAGCATCACGGCCTGGCCAAGCTGGAACACGGCGTGCGGATCGGCATGGAAGGCACGGTCGCCGATCACGCTGGAGGCGCCGTAATCTAGATCGAGCACCGGTGCAAAGCTGAAGTCGACGCCGTGTGCGCGCAGTTCGCTTGCCAGCACATAACCGGTTTCGCGTGCGAGATGTTTCGCCTGTTGCGGGTGTTCGTCCCAGATTGCACCGAAGCTGCGCATCGGCGGCAGGCGGGTAAAGCCTTCGCGGAAGCGCTGCACCCGACCGCCTTCGTGGTCGACCCCGATCAGCAGCGGCGCGGATTTGAGCGCGTGAATCTCGGCGGTCAACGCGGCCAGCTGGGCCGGGTCGCGGTAGTTGCGGGAAAACAGGATCACTCCGCCGACAAGCGGATGGATCAGGCGGCGGCGGTCGTCGTCGGTCAGTTCGGTGCCCGTGACATCGAGCATGAGGGGGCCGAGCGTCATTGATGCTCCTGAATGAAACGGGATGTCATGGGCGCTCCAGTATGACGTAGGCGAGGATGTGGTCACCCTCGTCCGACAGGGAAACATGGTGCGCGGTGATGCCGCGATCCACCAGCCAGGCAACCAGTTCGGGGGCGCATTCGAAATGCGGTTTGCCGAGCGCATCGCGCAGCACGGCGATGTTGCGCAGTGTGATCGGTGCACGCAGCCCGGTTCCGGCCGCCTTGGCGAAGGCCTCCTTGGCAGCGAAGCATTTGGCGAGAAAGCGCGCCGGGTCGCGGCTGGCGTAATACGCGGCGTGCTCGGCCGGCGCGAGAATACGGTCGGCGTAATGTTCGCCGAAGCGTGCAAGGCCGCTGCGAATGCGCTTGGCGTCCAGCAGGTCGGTGCCGATCCCGTAGATCATGGCGACACTTTCACCGGCAGACCTGCCGCGCGAATCTGATCGGCGAAGGCCTCGAGCCAGGCTGCGGGCAGTGCGGTCAGCCGGCTGGCCTGGGGCTGCATCGACGGCCGCGCCAGGACATAGAGCAGCACCCCTTGCACCGGAATCTGCTGCTGCCGGATGCGCGTTACCGCTGCCAGATAGGCCGCCTGCTCCGCCTCCGATGGCGGTGCGCCATCAAGTGCGAACACGCAGGTCTGCAGCCAGGTCGGGCACAGCTGCGCGGCCACGGCTAGGCGCTCGAACTGCTTGTCGGGTGAAATGCGCGTCTGGTTGATGCTGCGCATACCGCTGGCAGTCGCGCTGTCGAACTTGAACCACACCTCGCCATTCAGCGCCGCCATTTTCGCCAGGCCATCCTGCACCCGTGGACGGTCGATCAGACTGCCGTTGGTGATCAGCACCAGCTTGGCGGGTGTTCTTGCAGGATTGCCGCCGGCGCCCACCAGATCGAAGTCTGCCATTACCCGGCCGATCAGATCGATGACCTGCGAAAAGGCTTTCGCACTGGTCGGCTCGCCGTTGCCAGACAGCGCGATGTCGTTCAGCCGCCTTGCGCCTTCGGGCACGCGGGTCTGCATGAAGTCGCCGTGGAGAATGTCGGCAAGCATCGCGCGCAGCTCGGATTCGAGTTGCGCCAGGTCGATTTCCGGCGCGGTGCCGCGCACCAGATCCGGCACCTGGCAATACACGCAGGCCCAGTTGCAGGCGTTATTGGGGTTGAGGTTGACGCCCACCGATACGCCCCCGGCACGCCGCGACACGACGGGATAGACATAGGTCATCCCCGCGCTGTCGCGATCATGATCGATGGGAGTGAGGG
>JBPPMF010000304.1:0-2966 GCA_051305915.1 Thiobacillus sp.
AAGTAAGGTCGATTGTATCCGGCCTTGACGGTCGGGGTGCACTGGATGCCCGTGCTACGGTTTTTTGCGATACTCGGACTTCGATCAATGGCGGCTGAAACTTGGCCTGCCTGGATAAAATCCCATGGAAAACCTGCTGTATTGGGCCGGAATGTCGGCTGTTGCCGTGAATGCGCTGACTGGCGTGCTGGATGCCGGCCGCAAGAATATGGATCTGATCGGGGTGACGATGGTGGGCACTGCCACCGCGCTGGGCGGCGGGACCGTGCGCGATGTGCTGCTGCAGCGCCCGGTGTTCTGGATCGGCGATCAGATTTATCTGCTCGCGGCCTTGCTGACCACGCTGGCGACCTTTTTTGTCGTGCGCGGTCTGCGGCTGCCATCCCGTCTGTTCCTCATTCCCGATGCGTTCGGCCTCGCCCTGTTTACCATCGTGGGCACCCAGATTGCCCTGGAGTGGCATGCCCCCTGGCTGGTGGCTTCCTTGCTCGGGGTGATTACCGGCGTTGTCGGTGGCGTGCTGCGCGATGTGCTGTGCAATGAAGTCCCGCTGATATTTGTGCGTGGCGAACTGTATGCGTCGGCTGCCTGGATGGGCGCCCTGATGCTGATTGGTCTACAGGCGCTCGGGGTGTCGCCGGTGATTGCGGCCTGGGCGGGAATGGCGATTGTTCTGGTGGTGCGCCTGGCAGCCATGGCGTTGCGGATCAGCCTGCCCATTTATTCTGAACACAAGTAGAGACGGCACGCTGTCCAGTCTGGCCGAGCGCCCGATTGACAGACACGCGGGCGCATGGCGCATGCACTATGGTTGAAGCCTGATTTCGGTGGGGAGCAGACGATGCCGCACACACTACTGGACCCGATTCGACAACGTTACGCCTGCCGCGAGTTTGTCGCGGACAAACCCGTGTCGAAGGCTGAACTGGCTTTGTTGCTGGAGGCAGGGCGCCTGGCGCCTTCGGCTTTTGGTCTGGAGCCGTGGCGTTTTCTTGCCGTGACGGATGCGACGGGCCGGGCAGCGGTTGCGCGCGCTTGCTTTGACCAGCCGGCGGCGGCGACTGCCGCGGCGTTGATCGTGATTGTGGCCCTGGCGGCAGCGCTCGATCCGGGTTCGGACTATGTGCGGGCGCGCTTTGCGGCGGAAGCGCGCGGCCAGGATGCCGACCCGATTGATGTGGCTTATCGTTCGCTCTATCACCCGGAATCCATCCTTGCGTGGGCGCAAGGGCAATGCCATTTTGCGGCGGCACATATGCTGCTACAGGCGGCGCATATGGGGCTGGGCAGTTGTCCGATCGGAGGCTATGACAGCGCTGCGCTGGCAACTGCCGTGGCCATTCCTGCAGGCGAGGCACCTGCGCTGCTGATTGCGCTGGGACACTGCGCCTACGCCGCACCCGCGCGATTGCGCAAGCCGCTTGAATGATGGGCGGCCTGCTCGCGCGCAAGTCTTGGGGCGCACGCCATCTTTCTTGAAGACATCCCGCGGTTGAATCAATAAAATGCCGGGATGAAAATCCTGCCCGCCTTGCTGTTGTGCCTGCCCCTGACTGTGTATGCCGAATGGGGCCAGTTTGATTTTGAGTTCGAGAACGAAAAGCCGTGGGTGGAGCTGGCCACCCAGTTGCCGCCGGCGCCCAAGGCAGAGAATCTGGTCGAATTCAACGTGTCGTCGGCCACACGCAACCAGCATTTCGTCGATACTGCGTCGATCAGCATCGGCGAGGACAAGGTGGTCCGCTACACCGTGGTGGTCGAAGCGACGGGGGGCGCGAGGAATGTCTCCTTCGAAGGCATGCGCTGCGCGACCGGCGAACGTCGCCTGTATGCCTACGGCCAGCCCGACGGCACCTGGTCGAAAGCGCGCAACGCCCCGTGGGAAGGCATCAAGCTACGTTCGCTGCTGTCTTATCACAAGGCCCTGTACGAGGATCAGTTCTGCCCCGACGGCATCAACGTCCGGAACGCAAGGGAAGCCGTGCGCAACCTGCGACAGGGGCCGCGCTGATGCATTCCGTGGTGAGGCACGCCCGGCGCATCGTCGTCAAGGTCGGTTCCAGCCTGGTCACCGCCGAAGGACGCGGGCTTGACCACGCCGCGCTGTCGCGCTGGGCCGAACAGATCGCAGCACTGACCGCACAGGGCAAAGAAGTGGTGCTGGTGTCTTCCGGCGCGATTGCCGAAGGCATCGCCCGGCTGGGCTGGAAGAAGCGGCCGAAAGCGGTGAACGAACTGCAGGCCGCCGCCGCCGTGGGTCAGATGGGCTTGGTGCAGGCTTACGAATCGATTTTCCGCACCCATGGCCTGCATGCCGCGCAGGTACTGCTCACGCACGAAGACCTGGCCGACCGCACGCGCTACCTGAATGCGCGCACCACTCTGCGCACCTTGCTGGAACTGCGCGTGGTGCCGATCATCAATGAGAACGACACCGTCGCCACCGACGAAATCCGCCTCGGCGACAACGACACCCTGGGCGCACTGGTGACCAATCTCATCGAAGCAGACTGCCTGATTATCCTGACCGACCAGCCCGGCCTCTATACCGCCGACCCGCGCAAGGACCCACAGGCGACGCTGGTGATGGACGCCCACGCCGGCGATCCCGATCTCGAACGCATGGCGGGCGGGGCGGGCAGCAGCGTCGGCACCGGTGGCATGCTGACCAAGATTTTGGCGGCCAAGCGCGCGGCAAGGAGCGGCGCCCACACAGTGATCTGCAGCGGACGTGAGGAAGGCGTGCTGCTCAGACTGGCGGCCGGCGAAGCCATCGGCAGCCAGTTGGTGGCGCGCCAGGCGCCGCTCGCCGCACGGCGGCAATGGTTGGCTGACCATCTGCAGCTGCGCGGCGGCGTGGTGCTCGACGCCGGTGCGGTGCGCGCCTTGCGTGAAGACGGCAAAAGCCTGCTGCCGGTCGGCGTGAAAGGCATCACCGGTGAGTTCGAACGTGGCGAAGTGGTGGC
>JBPPMF010000308.1:0-3474 GCA_051305915.1 Thiobacillus sp.
TATCGATGCCGCCTGGCGACAGAATGTCTAGGGTCATGCTAACACGCAGGGTTTTGACGCCCCCTCGGAGCGCGTGAGCCGCCATGATCAACGCGAGTAAAAAACGCCAGCCGATACCCACCGACTGGCTACATGAGTCGCGCTAAATCCGGCTGGCGGTTTGCCGCATCACGTTGGCGGCGAAGCGCATTGCCTGCTTCACCGGCTGCGGCAGCGGCGCACCGCCGTGGTCGACGGCGGTTTGTGCATGCTGGGCCTCGTCGATCTTCATCTTCTCGACCACCGCACGGCTTTTGGCATCGGCTTCCGGCAGCTTTTGCAAATGGCCGTCGAGATGCGCCTCGACCTGGCGTTCGGTTTCGGCGAGGAAGCCGAGGTTCCATTTATCGCCCAGCATGCCGGCAACGACACCGATGCCAAACGCGCCGCCGAACCACAGCGGATTGAGCAGGCTCTTGCGGCCGCCGAGTTCGTTGATGCGCGTTTCGCACCAGGCGAGGTGGTCGGTTTCTTCGCGCGCAGCCTGTTCGAGTTCGGCACGCACCGTTTCATTCTTGGCGGTGAGTGCCTGGCCGGCGTACAGCGCCTGTGCGCAGACTTCGCCAACGTGGTTGACGCGCATCAGCGCGGCGGCTTGCGCGCGCTCGGCTTCGCTCATGTCGGTTTCCGGGCCGGCGCCGGGATAGGGGCGTCCGGCATGCGGGCTGGCGAAGACGGTGCGCAAACCCAAATCAAATGTAGTGATGAGCTGGTCGAGTCGGTTCATGGTTGATTCCTCAATTCGATTTCGCTTAAAAGTTGGCAAGATCGCGAAGGCAAGCCGCAGACAGTGCACGTAGCACGGCAAGGCGCGGCCGACAAAGAGATTGCCAACTTTGAAGTGAAATCATTTCACGTAATAGTTGAAGTTGGAATAGGCCGCTTCGTTCACCTTGAACCACTGGAACTGGGTGTCGCGGAACAGTTTCCACGGGCGGTAGATGGCGGCAAAGTCGGGGTTGATTTTCGCTTCTTCCTCGTACAGTTCAAAGGTGGCGCGGCGCGCAGCAAGCATCACGTCCTTGGGGAAGGGATGCAGCTTGACACCCTGCCCCACCAGACGGAGCAGCGCGGGCGGGTTCTTGGCATCGTATTGCGCGAGCATCAGCTGGTTGGCTTCGGCAGTGGCGACTTCAAAGGCCTGGCGGTATAGCTCCGGTAGCGCTTTCCACGCCGCCTGGTTGACGTAAAAACTCAATTGCGGGCCACCTTCCCACCAGCCGGGATAGTAGTAATGCTTGGCGATCTTGTGGAAGCCCAATTTCTCATCGTCGTACGGACCGACCCATTCCGCGGCATCGAGCGCGCCGCGTTCCAGCGCAGGATAGATGTCGCCGCCCGGGAGCGTCTGCGGCACTGCGCCGAGCCTCGCCATGATCTGGCCGCCGACACCGGGGATGCGCATTTTCAGGCCGCGCAAATCGGCCAGCGACTTGATCTCCTTGCGAAACCAGCCGCCCATCTGGGTGCCGGTGTTGCCGCCGGGAAACTGCAGCACGTTGTATTTGGCGTAGAGTTTGCGCAGCGCCTCGATGCCGCCGCCGGCGTACATCCAGGCGTTCTGCTGGCGCGCGGTGAGGCCGAAGGGCACGGCGGTGTCGAAGGCCAGCGCGAGATTCTTGCCGACATAGTAATAGCCCGCCGAGTGGCCACATTCGGCGGTGCCGTTGCCGACCGCGTCGAGCACCTGCAGGCCGGGCACCAGTTCGCCGCCAGCGAACACGCGGATCTGGAATTTGCCGCCGGTGAGCGCGGCGACCCGTTTGCTCAGGGTTTCCGCTGCGCCGTAGATGGTGTCGAGGCTCTTGGGAAAGCTCGATGCCAACCGCCAGCGGATGGCCGGCAACTGACTCGAATTCGCGGGTGCGGCCTGCGCAGCCGCCATCGGCAACATGGCTGCCACACCCGCTCCCGCCAGAAAATCTCGTCTTTGCATGATTAATCTCGGGTTTTTGGAGATTATACGAGGCTGCCTATGGAAACCCTGAACAGGCCCGCATTCGTCGCACGAAAATCGCGGCGTGGACGCCGCTCCCACGGGGGCCGCCAACGGAGCGACGGCTTGTGGGGACTGATGGCCAATTGCTGCCGCGTGTTAAAATCGCCGCCTTTCCAGCCCTGTGCCACTTGCCATGTTCAACCGCCAAGACACCCTCGCCAAGACCGACGCCGACCTGTGGGCGGCTATTCAGAAAGAAGATCAGCGCCAGCAGGATCACATCGAGCTGATCGCATCGGAAAACTACACCAGCCCGGCGGTGATGCAGGCGCAGGGCTCGCAGCTCACCAACAAGTACGCCGAAGGCTACCCCGGCAAGCGCTATTACGGCGGCTGCGAATACGTGGACATCGTTGAACAATTGGCGATCGACCGCGTGAAGGCGCTGTTCGGCGCCGAAGCCGCCAACGTGCAGCCCAACTCCGGTTCGCAGGCCAACCAGGCGGTGTTCATGGCCTTCTTGAAGCCCGGCGACACCATCATGGGCATGAGCCTCGCCGAAGGCGGCCACCTCACCCACGGCATGGCGCTGAACATGAGCGGCAAGTGGTTCAACGTGGTGGCCTACGGCCTCAACGAGAAAGAAGAAATCGACTACGACAAGATGGAAGCGCTGGCGCGCGAACATAAACCGAAACTGATCATCGCCGGCGCCTCGGCCTACGCGCTGCGCATCGACTTCGAGCGCTTCGCCAAGGTCGCCAAGGAAATCGGCGCCATCTTCATGGTGGACATGGCGCACTACGCCGGCCTCATCGCCGCGGGCGTCTACCCCAACCCGGTGCCGCACGCCGACGTCGTCACCTCGACCACCCACAAGACCCTGCGCGGCCCGCGCGGCGGCATCATCCTGATGAAGGCCGAGCACGAGAAGGCGATCAACTCGGCGATCTTCCCCGGCCTGCAGGGCGGCCCGCTGATGCACGTCATCGCCGGCAAGGCAGTGGCGTTCAAGGAAGCGTCCGGCAAGGAATTCAAGCACTACCAGGAACAGGTGATCGCCAACGCGCTGGTGATGTGCAAGGTGCTGGTCGAGCGCGGCCTGCGCATCATTTCCGGCCGCACCGAGAGCCACGTGTTCCTGGTCGACCTGCAGTCGAAGAACCTCACCGGCAAGGAAGCCGAAGCGCTCCTGGGCCGCGCCCACATCACGGTCAACAAGAACTCCATTCCCAACGACCCGCAGAAGCCCTTCGTCACCAGCGGCATCCGCCTCGGCACCCCGGCGATGACCACACGCGGATTCACCGAACTCGAAGCCGAACAGCTCGCCCACCTGATCGCCGACGTGCTCGACGCGCCGACCGACGAAGCCGTGATCGAGCGGGTGAAGGGCGACGTGGCAAAGCTGGTGGCGAAGTTTCCGGTGTATGGGTGAGTGAGGATTTAGGAATTAGGATCTAGGGGCTAGGGGTTGTCGCTTCGCGCCTTTTCTA
>JBPPMF010000310.1:0-2633 GCA_051305915.1 Thiobacillus sp.
ACAACTACATGGCCGGCAAGATCGAACTCGACAAACTGGTGACCCACACCATGCCGCTGGAAGACATCAACCGCGCCTTCGACCTGATGCACGAAGGCAAGAGCATCCGCTCGGTCATCATTTTCTGAGGCGGCGATGAAACAAGTCGAACGGATCAAGGAATCCGGCGGCTGGCTCGAGCGCTGGCAGCACGAGTCGGCCACCTGTCATTGCACGATGACCTTCTCGGTCTATCTGCCGCCGCAGGCAGCCACGCAGAAACTGCCGGTGGTGTACTGGCTGTCTGGGCTCACTTGTACCGACGACAACGTGCGGGTGAAGGCCGGCGCACAGCGCTACTGCGCGGAACTCGGCCTCATCCTTGTCATGCCCGACACCAGCCCGCGCGGCGAGGGCGTGCCCGACGTGCCCGAGCGCTACGACCTCGGCCAGGGCGCCGGCTTCTACGTCAACGCCACCCAGGCGCCATGGGCGACGCACTACCAGATGCACGACTACGTCACCCGCGAACTGCCGGCACTGGTGGAGGCGAACTTCCCCGTGATACCCGGCAAGCGCAGCATCAGCGGCCATTCGATGGGCGGCCACGGCGCGCTGATCTGCGCGCTGAAAAACCCCGGCATGTACGCCGCGGTCTCCGCCTATTCGCCCATCTGCAATCCGGTGATCAGCCCGTGGGGGCAGGGCTGCTTCGGCGTTTATCTCGGCGAAGACAAGCAAGCCTGGGAAGCGTACGACGCCACCTGTCTGATCAAGGCCGGCGCGCCGCTGCCGCCGGCGCTGATCGACCACGGCACCGCCGACGAATTCCTGGCAGAGCAACTGTTTCCCCAGAATCTGCAGGCCGCCTGCACCGCGCGCGGCATCCCTCTCACACTCAGGATGCAGGACGGCTACGACCATAGTTATCACTTCATCGCCAGCTTCATCGGCGAGCATCTGGCGTTTCACGCGCGGGCGATGGCGGCGTGAGCTAAATTGACGGTGCGGCGACCGGCGCCGCACCCTATCAAGCAAGAACCAGCAAGCAAGAACCCTTTATGTCCTGCAAAAAAATCTTGAATGGACAGACGGGCTTGCCGGGAACACGATTGCGTTTTTACATTCACAGAAGGATCTGCTGTGAATGCATTCCGGAACCATGACAAGGAGACCCGCCATGTCCACAACCTACACCCGCCTACCCTCCCGCAATCTCGACCAGACCGCCGGCCTGCTGCGCCCTGTCTGCGTCCTGCCCGAACGCGTGGGGTTGGATAATCCGGCACTCGATGTGATGACCGATTTCCGCCGCCTGACCGCCTTCATCGCCACCCCCGGCGACACCATCAAGCAGGCGGAAAAGCGCATGTTCCGCCGCAAGGTGCGTCTGCTGTTCGTCATGGATGGCGAGGATCGCGTCGCTGGCCTGGTTACCAGCACCGACATTCAAGGGGAGAAGCCCATGCTGGTGGTGCAAAGCCGTGGCATCCGTCGCGACGAGGTGCTGGTGGGCGACATCATGACGCCGGTGGACCGGCTGGAAGCGGTCGATTTCGAAGATCTGTCTCACGCACGCGTCGGCCACGTACTGGAAACGCTCAAGGCACGCGGTCGCCAGCACGCGCTGGTGATCGAACAAACCGAAGACGGTCAGATGGTGCGCGGGCTGCTGTCGCTGTCGCAACTGTGCAAACAGCTTGGCGTCACCGTCGAAACGACCGAAGTGGCGAGCACCTTCATCGAAATCGAGCAGCACCTCGCGCACGCCTGAGTCGCACAACCGTTGCGTCTGCGATCTGGCAGGCGCAGGCACGCTCAAGGCGTTTCCCCTCATTGCGCGTACGCGCCCGCGCACCTGCCAAGGTTTTCCCGCACGGCTTCTTGTGCTCAAATCCCGGACTTGCCGTCGCGCCCACCGCGCGCCGATCGGAGCAAGACCGCATTACACGAGAACAAGCACCGCACAAGCACATGAATATTTCCGTCAGTGAACTGATCGTCAGGTATCTGGAACGCCTGGGGATCGACCATATCTTCGGTATGCCGGGCGCGCATGTGCTGCCGGTCTACGACCGCCTGCATGATTCCAGCGTGAAAAGCGTGCTGATCAAGCACGAGCAGGGCGCGGCCTTCATGGCGGGCGGCTACGCGCGGGTATCGCATCGGCCTTCCGCCTGCATCGCCACGGCGGGACCGGGCGCGACCAACCTCATCACCGGCATCGCCAATGCCTACGCCGAGCGGCTACCGGTGCTGGTCATCACCGGCGAAACGTCGACTTATATCTTCGGCAAAGGCGGGCTGCAGGAAAGCTCGGGCGAAGGCGGCGCCATCGATCAGGGCGCGCTGTTCGCCAGCATCACCCGCTATCACAAGCTGGTCGAGCGCACCGACTACCTCGGCCAGGTACTGAACCAGGCCACGCAGGCGCTGCTCGGGCGCGAACCGGGGCCGGTGCTGCTGTCGATTCCCTACAACGTGCAGAAGGAAGCGGTCGACGATAGCGTACTCGAGCAGATTCATTTCCCCGGCAAGGCAGCGATCCGCCACACGACGCCCACGGCTGAATTCACCGAGTTGTTGCGTGCCGCAAGCGCACCCGTGATCGTCGCCGGCCACGGCTGCATCCAGGCGGGTGCACGCGACGTCGT
>JBPPMF010000324.1:0-5768 GCA_051305915.1 Thiobacillus sp.
GTATAAGAGACAGGGCGGGTGGTAATGACAGGCATGGTGTCATTGTATTGGCAGAAACGTTAGCCCAATCAGATCAGGGATTCAGAATCTGGTGAAGTGCCGATTCTGTCCATCAATGACACGGAGTACCATCGCTTCATGGGCCATCTACTTCCACTTTCCCGCGTTGCCAAGCTGGTTGGCCGGCCGCGCCATGCGCTGCAGGAAATGATCCGCGGCGGCACGCTGGCGACCTTCGATGGCCTGGTTGAGCTCGACGAATTGCTGCGCGTGTTTCCCGAAGTGAAATGGGACGACGATGCAGAGTTTCGCCGGGTGACGGAAATCAAGGACAAGGCGTTTGCCAAGCGGGTGTTCGAACGCGCTTTGCCGGATAAGGAAGTGCTGGTGGCGCGCCTGAACGCGTTGGGTGACGACTATGCGGCGGCCAAGGCCTTGCTCGTGCATTACGTCAAAGTGATGGGCTGGCTGGATGAAAAGATCGACGAAATCGAGGAAGACGCGAGCGCCGAGACGCATCGCGCCCTGCATACGTTGCGTTCGTTTTTACTGCGTAATCTGGCCGAGGTGCCGATGGATGCGGCGCAGGTGCAGGCTGAGATCGCGCAGGAAAGGATACTTAAAATCATGTCAGCCCATGTGACCATTCAGCCCAGCGGCCACGAGTTTTTTGTGGATGGAAACGATACGCTGCTGGAGGCGGCGTTGCGCAACGGGGTGTCGCTCAACTATGGCTGCAGCAATGGCAATTGCGGCGACTGCAAGGCGCGCGTGGTGTCTGGCGAGGTGCGGAAGGTTCACGCCCACGATTACGTGCTGAAGCAGGCCGAAAAAGATTCCGGGGTGATCCTGCTGTGTTCCTATGCACCGGTGAACGATGTGGTGATCGAGGCCAATGTGGCAGGCGCGCGCGACATCCCGGTGCAGCAGCTCACTGCCAAGGTGAAGTCGGTGGAAATATTCAATCCGAATATGGCCGCGTTGCACATTCTGGCGCCGCGCAGCCAGCGCCTGCGTTTTCTCGGTGGGCAAAGCATCCAGCTCGGGGTAGACGGGGTGAGCGGACGCTATGCAATTGCCAGTTGCCCGTGCGAAGACCGCCATATCGAGGTGCAGATTCCGCGCCGGCCGGGTGACGCTTTTGCCGAGGCGCTCTTCACCAGAGTGAAAGCGGACGATACGGTGGCGGTGGAAGGGCCTTACGGTGAAGTCGTGCTGGACGAGGATTCGCCGCGGCCGGAGATCTTTCTGGCATTCGGTGCTGGTTTTGCGCCGATCAAGAGCCTGATTCAGCACGCCATGTCGCTGGAACTCGCCGAGTCGATGGACCTGCACTGGTTGGCCGACGAGGCCGGACATTATCAGGACAACCTGTGCCGTACCTGGGCCGACGCGCTGGATAATTTCAATTATGTGCCGCATGCGCAGGCAGACGACCTGGATGCTGCGCTGAGACGCATCGCGGTGGATTACCCCGACCTCCATCGCTTCGATGTCTACGCGGCAGGGACGGCTGCGCAACTGGGGCGGGCGCGCGAACATTTTGTGTGCGAGGGCATGCATGGATCGCGCTGGTTTGCGAATGCGCTGAGCTGTTGAATGCTGCAAGTTTTGCTCTACCTGTGGCCGTTTCCAGTGACCCTGCTCGGAATGCTGGCTGCGCTGATTGCACGCGGTAGTGGCGGCGCGCTGCAGCGGGTGGATGGCGTGCTGGAAGCCGCTGGCGGCTGGCCGGCGTGGGTGCTGCGGCGTGGGTTGCCATTCAGTGGCCCGGTAGCGGCGATCACGCTGGGACATGTGGTGGTAGGTGTGTCGCTTGACGCACTGAGGGCAACCCGTGCGCACGAGCGTGCGCATGTCAGGCAGTTCGAACGTTGGGGGATTTTGCTGCTGGTGTTGTATCCGCTGGCAGGCCTGTTCGCCTGGATGCGCGGTGGCCACCCGTATCGTGATAACTGGTTTGAGTGCGAGGCGCGGGCGGCGGAACGGGATCCCGCGCATCCCTTTATCTGAAGTTTATTCGCTCAAACGGTGAGATTCTTCACCGGGCTCACCGGTGTCCGGATCGATCCAATCGGAAATGCCGATTTCCTCTTCGGCCTCTTCCACCGTCTCGCCCGGTTCATAGTCGCTATCGGCGTTGTATTCCATATCCTGCACAGCTTCCAGCAGACTGGCGAATGGACCATATTCCTCGCTGGTCTCGGCATCGATCCAGTAGCAGCCATCGGGCCGCTCGATGATGCGGGTTTGATCGTAGTCAGATGGGGTTTCGGGTATGAGATGTTTCATGGCGCGACCTCCGTGTGTTGACTATAGGGCGCGAAACTGGGTAGGGCAAGCAATCAGCTCAAGCGATCGATGAGCATCATGCCGAGCAGGGCAGCCAACATCAGCAGCAGATGCGCCCAACTCCATCGACGGAAATGTTGTACCAGCGCAGTGACCTCGCGGTTGGCAATTAGAAACGGACGGCCATGCGCGGGCCGGCGCATGAGGTGGATGCCATCTTTCAGGCGGATGCCGAGGTGCGCGCGGTCGACTTCGTCGGAAGCGGCCTGGCGTGCGCGGGCCCATTCATCGAGGCTGATTTCGCCGTCGCGGTTGCCGTCGAAGCGTGCCAGCAGTGTGGTCTTG
This sequence comes from Thiobacillus sp., assembly GCA_051305915.1. GTDB lineage: Bacteria > Pseudomonadota > Gammaproteobacteria > Burkholderiales > Thiobacillaceae > Thiobacillus. The sequence continues at coordinate 2,638 of JBPPMF010000324.1, forward strand.
TCGGCTTTCCATTCGGTCAGCAGGGTGACAAGGTCGGCTTTTTTGTCGAGCATGGCGTTGGGGCCGCCCAGGGTGACATGCTCGCCAACGACGTAAATTGTTTCGCCTTCGATCAGCGTCCATTCGGTCTTGCGGTAGCCGCCTGCACTTGAAACCTGCTTGCGTGAAGTCATGATTTCCGCACCATCAGGGTCGACCAGCATCAGGCCGCTGCCATCGCTGATGCCAAAGGTGTCATGGGATATCCCGGATTCGACATGCTCCCAGCGGTCACCGCTCTTGCGCTCGACACGGTAGCGATACCACAGGCATGGCAGGTTGTTGATCGGGCTGGTGAGCGTGGCGCCGGGCGGCTGCTGGCCACGCCCGACAATCTCGATGTAACCCTGCGGCGCCGACGCAATGCGCGAGGTCGGCGTGTCGGCGACGGTGCGATAGCGTTTGAGGTTGGCGTACCACGCCCAGAAGCTGGTCAGGCCGACCAGCGTCAGACTAATCTGCCAGCCGATGCGCGATTGCAGTTGAAGGCCGAGCAGCAGGATGAGCAGGTTGCCGCCGCCCAGCGCGAGATTGGCGTAATCGTGCCGCCATTCGGCTGCCCAGCGCGCGGGAAACATCAGCGATTGAAGAGCTGTTTCAGGTCGACGTCTTTCTTCTCTTCAGCGGCAAACCGTAGCAGTGGAAACTGGCGGAAGCCGAACAACCGCGCAACGACGGTGTCGGGGAACTGCTCGACACGCACGTTGTTGACGTTGACCGAATCGTTATAAAACTCGCGGCGGTCGGCGATGGCATTCTCCAGGCCAGTGATGCGCGTCTGCAGGTGCTGGAAGGTTTCGTTGGTTTTCAGCTCGGGGTAGGCTTCGGCAACCGCGAACAGATTGCCCAACCCCAGCCGCAACGCGCCTTCTGCTTGTCCCAGCGCCGGGATGTCATGCGATGCGCGCGCGCTGGCCACCTGGCTGCGTGCCTGCATCACCTTTTCCAGCGTCTCCTGCTCGAACTGCATGTACTGCTTGCAGGTCTCGACCAGCTTGGGCAGCTCGTCGTGGCGCTGCTTGAGCAGAATGTCGATATTCGACCAAGCCTTGCCGACGTTGTGCTTCAGCGTCACCAACTGGTTGAAGATGAAGATGCCGAATACAGCGAGCAGTGCGAGCACAATAAAGAAAACCACAAGGCCGGACATGGTGCGCTCCAGATGATTGAGTCGCAGAAATAGCGGATGGCGAGCGTTTATCTTGAGCCGGCCGCTCAAATGCGTGCAGCAAGGATGGCTGCAATTTCGCTGTCCTCAAGCAAGACCGGATTGGTTTTCATGCTGCTGCCACGGCTATTGGCGACGATGCGCGGGATATCGGCTGGCGTTACGCCGTAATGCGATAGCGATGGCAGCCTGAGTTCGCGCGTCCAGACATCGAGCGTATCGATCAGGGCTGCATGGGCGGCCTCTCGATCCAACTGCCCTTGTTTGCTGAGCAGGCGCCCCACCTGCGCGTACTTTTCCAGGGCCGGATTGTCGGGGTCGCGTGCGTGCAGAACAGCGATATTGATGCGCGTCGCCGTCGCCACCAGCGTGCCGCACGCCACGCCATGCGGGATTGGGAAGAATGCCCCTAGCGGCGCGGCCAGCCCATGCACCGAACCGAGCCCGACCTGTGCCAGCGTGATGCCCGACACCAGCGCCGCATACGCCATCTGCTCGCGCGCCGTGGCATTGCCCGCATCGGTATACAAGGCCAGCAGACCGTCTCGTGCCGCTTTCATGCCACCCCAGGCAAGCGAATCGGTCAGTGATGCGGCCCGGCTGGAAACATAAGATTCGAGCAACTGGGTGAACGCATCCATGCCGTTAGCCGCAATGACGTCGGCGGGGCAGGTGGCCAGAAGATCGGGATCAACCAGCGCGACTTCCGCCACCAGTTTCTCGTCGCGGAAGGATTTTTTGAAGCCGTCCGCACCCTGTACGCTCAACACCGCATTTTTGGTTGCTTCCGAACCCGTGCCCGCAGTTGTCGGTACGGCGATGAACGGAATGGCTGGGCCGGCGTAGGGCAGTTCCGGCCCTACGCCTTCCAGATAATCCATTACCGAGGTGCCAGGTTTCAGCAGGCCGGCAATCGCCTTGGCGGCATCCAGCGCGCTCCCACCACCAATGCCGATGACCACATCGATCGGTTCTGTACGCAGAGCGCGCACCGCCTCGTCCACCATCTGCGGCGATGGCTCGCCCGGGACGGCAAGGTGTAGCCACGAAGCGCCCTGGGCTTTCAGTCCGGTGGTCAAAATCGGCCAGAACGGCGAGTTCTTCAGCGAACCATGACCCGTCACGAGCAGTACGTGCGTGCCGTATGCGCGGGCGAGGGCCGGCAATTTGGCGAGCACGCCCGGGCCGAACTCGATACGTGGCAGGCGTGAAATGGAAAAATTGGTGATGTGCACAGTGGCTTTCATATCAAATGATGACCGTTGGCGTGCGCCGGCTGGGGGTATTTCAGCAGCCTGTTACGTCTGTCAATTCAATATGAAAATAAACATTTCCGTAAATACAATGGCTTAATGGCCATCTACAACTTTAGTTGTATAGCGCATTCCTCAGCCTGGGCGTAAGTTAGTTGCGTGCACTTTGCACACACATCAACGATGTCAAAGGAGTCGGTATGAATAATCTGTTAAAAGGGTTGCTGTTAGTGATTGGTTTGCTGGCGTTTCCGGTCTTTGCTGCGGTTAATATTAATACCGCCACGCAATCGGAGCTTGAAGCGGTTAAGGGATTAGGGCCGTCTAAAGCCAAGGCCATCATCCAATACCGGGAGGCCAATGGCAATTTCAAGCATGTGAATGATCTGGATAATGTGAAGGGTTTTGGCAAGGCCAGCATCGACAAACTGAAGGGGGAGTTGTCAGTTGGTTCGGAGCCCGTGAAAAAGTAGAATCCGCCCCTGAAGTAGGGGCTTGCACAAGCCGGACGTATCCCGCAGCAATTGCTACGGGATACCAAGTATGTTTTTACCTCAACAAGAAGTCAGATCTTTACGACTGAATCCGCATTTTAGTTAGGGCGGCTGAATGCCGGACTCGGCCTGTACGCACTGCCCCCGGTAGAATCCCCCCCTTTCTTGGCTGTCCCG
>JBPPMF010000370.1:0-11261 GCA_051305915.1 Thiobacillus sp.
CCCACATTGCCTCGATTTCGGGGTCGGGCGGTGCCGGCGGGGGCGGCGGGGTGTTCGCTTTGGGCGGAGGCAAGGGTGGCAAATCACTCTTGCTGCTATCGTAGCGCACGTGCGAAATCCCGAGGGAACGCAATAGCTTCAGCTGCTTCTCGGTGCGAATCTTGAAACTGCTAAAGAGGAAGGGATGATCCATCCAGGACTCCATCTGGATATACAGCCCGACTCTGACCTGATCAATTGTGATGCGTTGTTCCACCTCGCCCATCGGTCAAACGATCCTCTAGCCTGTTCGACTTCGCCATCGACACACACGATTGCGGTCGCAGGCATTTGCAAACGCGTGAAGATTAAACTATTTGAGGAGGAATTGCGCTTCCGCGACTTGCCAGACTGTTCAGCCCGGCGGGGAAGGCGGCTGCCAGATGCCATTCCAGGCGGACCGTGCCGAGACGCGCATTCGTTCGGGAAGGCCGAATCTGCGCTGGTAACTGAAGAGGGTCATGTGCTGGCTGCGAACCCCTTGCGATGTGAGCCTTTGGCCATGGGCTGCGGCGCCGCCGAGCCCAACCGTCACACAAAGACTTTATGTTATTTGCGCTTAATGCCGCCCGTCTCGAGCGCATCAGAGACGAAGAAGCGGTGCTGCAAAGATTCCGACGCCGCGAAGGAAAAAGTGAAGTGCGTACGAATGGGGCACCCATTCGCCGCGGGATTTCCTTGTCTTGCAGCGCTGCCTAAAGACTCGTTTCGACGCGGTTGCGTCCTTTCTCCTTGGCCCGATACAGCGCTGCATCGGCGGCCGCCAGCAGATCGTCGAATTCGCCTTCGTGTGCGTTCCTCGCTCCGACGCCGAGGCTGATCGTGACCACCGCTGCTATCGGGGAGGTCGAATGAACGAGATTTTGCGCCTCCACTGCTTGCCGCATGCGTTCGGCGATTTCCTGCGCTGCCACTACGTCGCTTTCCGGCAAGAGGACCAGGAACTCCTCCCCGCCGTAACGCACTAGCGTATCCGCCGGCCGGTGCAGCGATTCCCGGAGAACCTTCACCACTTGTCGCAGGCACTCATCCCCTTGGGCGTGACCATAACGGTCGTTGTAGGCCTTGAAGTGGTCGATGTCGATCATGATCGCTGCGACCGGCAGGTGGTAACGCGCCTCTCGCAACCACTCCCGACCGACGAACCGTTCCAGGAAACGGCGGTTGGCGATCCCGGTCAAGGGATCCAGCAGGGTCTGTTCTTCAAGCGCCTGCTGTGCCCGCTTGAGATCGTCGATGTCGCGGTCCACCACCAGCACGTATTTCACCGTGTGATCGGGGCCGAACTCCGGCACCAGGTGGCTCTGAAAGTAGCGTTCTCCAGTGAGCGATGGGTTTTTGTGCTCGGCGACCAACTCCTGGCCGCTGTCGAATACCTGTCTGAGCGTTTGCTCGCACCTGATCACTTCCTCCTGCGATAACTCGCGTTCGGCCGGGGTCTTGCCGAGGAACCACTCCCGTGGTCGGCCGGTGAGCCGCTCGACCGCGGGGTTGATGTAGCACACGCGCAGCGAGCGGTCCATGCGCGCAATGATGTCGGGGGAACGTTCCGCAAGTACGGCAAACTCCTGCTCACGGCGATAGAGCGCATCCTCCGCGCGTTTGCGCTCGCTGATGTCGATCACCCCGGCAAGCGCACCCTGATACTCGCCTCGCCCATTGAAAAGCGGGGTGGTGGCGATGTGGGTCCAGATCGGCTCGCCGTCCTTGCACCGGAATTCGAAGTCGTATTCGGCTTGCCCCTCGGTCTTGCCCCGCGCCAGTTTTACGCTCGCGGCCTGCGTGAGCTGCGGGTCCATGAAGGTGAACAGATCCCGCCCGAGCATTTCCTCGGGCCGATAGCCAAGCAGTTCCGCCATCCGCGCGTTGACGAAGGTCGTCCTGGCGTCCGCGTCGACAAGCCAGATTCCCTCGTTAAGATTGTCGACCAGGGTGCGGTACTTCTGCTCGCTTTCGTGCAGCGCGTCTTCGGCCTGCTTGCGCTGGGTGAGGTCGCGGGTAATCGTCAGCACCGTATTGACCAGGCCGTCGCGGCCGAATTCCGGCACGAGTCGCGCATCGAGATAGCGTTCGCCTTTCGGGGTCGGCGCGACGGTTTCCACCGTCCGCGGTTCTCCCGTCGCAAACACTTCTTTAAGCGAGCGATCAAGCTTGTCGGCAAGCGCTTGGGGTATGCCGATCTCGAGATGGGTCTTGCCGATGAGTTCGGCCCTCGGCCAGCCGAACATCACTTCGATCGCCGGGTTCGCATAGATGCGCCGCAGGTCCTTATCGAAGCGGGCAATGATGTCCATCGAGTTTTCCGCCAGGCTGCGAAACTCCTGTTCCCGTCGGCGCGTTTCTTCCAACCGCCGGCGTTCGGTGATCTCCTCTGCCACCGCATTGATTCCCAATATCGTGCCGTCGCTGGATTTTAGCGGCCAATATTGACTGGTCCAGTGGTGCTCTACGCCCGACGGATCTGCGGTAGTGACCTCGAAATCCAGCAGCGGCTCGCCGGTTTCCAGCACGCGGCGCAGCAGCGGCTCGATGCGATCGGCAACCTGCGGCAGCAGTTCCCGCACCGTCTTGCCAATGTGCGCCTCGGCCGGGATGCCGTTGAGTTCGGCCAGGCGCGTGTTGATGCGGACGTAGCGCAGTTCCGTATCCAGCACGCACAGGCCGATGGGGACGGTGCCGTAGATCAGCTCCAGCTCCGCTGCCTGACGGCGGTAATACGCTTTTCTCTGAAGCAATTCGTCGGCCGCCACCTCGCGCTCGGTCACGTCCAGCAGGGATAGAACGAGATATTCAACCTCGCCCTCGCGGTCCAGGACCGGCACCAGCATCCAGTCCCAATAGGTCACTCCGCGCTCCGGCTGATCCGGGAACAGGAATGCCTGGACAATGGGCCGGGCGGGCTGTCCGGTTCGCACCACCTCGTCGAAGATCAACTTCGCATCGGACGGGTACATCTCGAAGTGGTTGCGCCCGGCAAAGTCGCCGATCTCCCGGCGGCAGGTGCGGGCGTAGGCTTCGTTCACACGCAGGAAGTTATAGTCCCGGTCCAGCACCACGAGGGGGGCGATACTGTTCGTGAAGACGGCCTCCGCAAGCTTGAATTGCGCGATGGCCTCCTCCTCCAAATCGGATGGCGAGGTGAGGGGGGTATTCATTCATAGACCTTTGAACAACAAAGGAACGCTTTCATCTTAGTCTGCGGTTTGGAGAGCGACATGCTCGTCCAGCGACTATCATGAATTTTCCAGCCATTGCTTTGTGGAAGGCTCATGAACCATTCTTCCTGCAACGGGCAAGCGCGCCTGCACCAGTTCGGCGACTGAGTCATGGCAGACCCGAGCAAGGAGGGGGATGGGCGGTGATTGTGGATTGCGCCACCGGGTCGGGCTGTGTGGAGCTGCGGGCAGGCCCTGAGTTGCTGGCCGCGATCAACGGCGACGCAACGGCACGGGCGACCCTGCATGCCCGATGGCGGGCGCACCTGGACGACTGCAAATACGACTGACGCACCCCGTGCGTTTGCCCGCGCCACGATCGGCAGCAATAACGCGGCAAGCGCTTCCCCGATCAGCACACTACGGCCAGAACCGCGGACGGGCACGTCCAGGTCCGGTTCAATCCCGGTTCAAGGGCGCGTTCTATCCGGACAAGGTCGATTCGATCGCAGTCGCGGAGTAGGCCGCTCGACGCGGCAAGTAGATCACCCCGTCCGTTTGGCCATCCGCCCGCCGACGTTCAAAAAACGGAGGCGATTCAGCGCATGCCGAAAAACGACAGGATGGCGATGACGATGACGATCAAGCCCACGATGTAGACGATGTTGTTCATGAGATCTTCTCCTGATTGAGGGTAGGCACGAAGTGCCTGAAGCAACCGCTGCACTTCCGTGTGCGCCTGCTTACCTAACGACCATAGTGCCTTTGCCCAAAAAAACAAGCGAAGTCTTAGCGCTGCCGCCTGGCGAAGCGGACGATCTTGTCCAGCTGGAAGCGGGTTTGTTTGCCTGCCCGTTCGGATTTTTTGGTCAGCTCTTTTTGCACCATGTCGCTGAAAGCGACCATATCCTGCCACGGATAATCATCCAGCACGCCGCTGTCCTGAAAGAACTCGGCAATCCAGTGCGCATTCAGTTCGTCATTGCCGGTTTCCAGCAAATATTCCATTGCTGCTATCTCGACGTAATCGCTCAATTTGGTCATCGCGGCTCCCGGCAATATTCCCACTTACCGCACCCGGCCCAGGCGGCCGTTCTGGGGGCGCCGGCCGGCATGCCGTAGTGGAATCCCCGCCAGGGCGAGCGGCTGATGAGGGTGAGGATCAGGATCCGAAGCGTGTTCATGTCTGCCTCCTGACCGATTGACCCAGGTTGCCGGCGAGTGTTCCTGCTATTCATGCCCCGACCATCCGCTACCCCGGAACGAATGCCAGTGGTTCCTTGGCGGAAAAGTAGCGCATAGATAGTCCTTACCGCCGTTCATCCGTCATTCCACTATAAAGATGGATGAGTAGAATTAGTCGGGCAGACTTTGCCTGCATTCCCCCACCACCAAGAGGAGAGTCCCTTGAGTAACGATATCGACGCACTGACCGCAGAAGTGAACAGCCTGGTTCCGCCGCCCCTTCCCATGAACCGGCGCGGCTTCCTGGTCACCGCATTGGGCGCGGGTTTCGCCCTGGCGGTGCAACCGGTGATGGCCCAGACCGCAATCACCACCGACAGCGACGGCCTCACCGCCGGGGAAATCCAGGTGCCCACCGCCGACGGCAACATGCCGGCCTACCGCGCCCAGCCGGCGCAGGGGTCGAATTTCCCGGTGATTCTGGTGGTGCAGGAAATCTTCGGCGTGCACGAATACATCAAGGACACCTGCCGCCGTCTGGCCAAGCTGGGCTACCAGGCCATCGCCCCCGAACTGTATGCGCGCCAGGGCGACCCGCGCCAGTACAGCGAGATCCCGGAGCTCTTCGCCAAGCTGGTGTCGAAGGTGCCAGACAGCCAGGTCATGGCCGACCTCGACGCCTGCGTGGCGTGGGCCCAGGCCAACGGCGGCGACACCAGGCGGCTGGGCGTGACCGGCTTTTGCTGGGGCGGACGCATCACCTGGCTGTATTCGGCACACAATCCCAAGGTCAAGGCCGGCGTGGCGTGGTACGGCCGCCTGACCAGCCCGGCGAGCGAATTGACCCCCCAGCATCCGCTGGACGTGGCGGACAAGCTGAACGGGGCGGTGCTGGGGCTGTACGGCGGCCGGGACCCTGGCATTCCGCAGGATACGGTGGAGAAAATGCGGGAAGCCCTGGCGAAATCCGCCAATCCTGCCAGCAAGGCGTCGGCCATCCACCTCTATCCCGATGCACCCCACGCTTTCCACGCCGATTACCGCCCCAGCTACCGCAAGGAGACGGCGGAAGACGGCTGGAAGCAGATGCAGGCGTGGTTCAAGACGCACGGCGTGTGAAGCGTTCGTGCGTTAATGCCGGAAGGCGCCCGGCCTGTCGGGTGGGCGCCATGAATGCAATCGATACGCGGGTTTACGGTTTGCGCAGTTGCCTGGCGAAGCGGACCAATTCTGGAAGCGCGTTTGTTTACGGTGTTTTTCGACTGACATTCCAGCCGCACCCTGGCAAAAATATTCGGTCTTTTTTGTATTTAATGGCCGGCGACCGGCGCCGCATACGAAACGAACGGGGGCACGCTACACATGCAAACCGAAACCGATGGCTCCGTCTTTACCGGTTTCAAGCGCGTGCTCAAAAAGGGCACGCTGATCTTCGCCCTCATCATCACGATCCTGTTCGTCATGATTTTTTACCAGCAGCAGCGCGCGGCGGAGGCCGTTCGCTCGGTGGCGCACACGCGGCAGGTCATTACGTACATCGACGCGCTGCGCACCCACCTGCTCAACCTGGACACCGCGGTTCGCAAATACGCCGAGTCGCGTGATCCCGCCGAACTCGCCCCCGGCCTGATCTGCCGCCCGTCGCAGTGCCCCAGTGCCGAGCAGCTGATCGTCCTGACCGGCGCCGACGCCGCCCAGGCGGCGCGCCTGGCGCCCCTGCCCGCGCTGCAATCGGCCCTGGAGACGGGATTCAGCGCGCTCCAGCAACGCGCGGCAGCAGGCGGCGATGTCACACCACAGGAGCGAGAGCTTGGGGGATTCGACAAGTCCGCCATCGAGCAGATCCGCCGCATTCTGATCGAGGCCGGGCGAGAAGAGCTGAACCAGCTGGAAACGCGCGAAACAGCGCGAATTCACGACCAGAACCTGATGTCGGCGCTGCTGGGAATAACCGGACTATGGACGGGACTGGCCTTGCTCGGTCTGTACCGGGAAACCATTCGCCTGATCGGGGCGGGCATCCACGCTGAGCAGACCATCCGGAAACTCAGTCTTCACGACCCGCTGACGGGCCTGGCCAACCGGCGGTTCGTGCGCGAAAACGAAAAGCATCTGATCGCCGGGGCGAAGCGCTCAGGCAAACAGATGGCGGTACTGGCCGTCGACCTCGACGACTTCAAGGCGGTCAACGACCGTTATGGGCACGCAGCGGGCGATACGGTGATCGTGACGGCGGCGGAACGGATGAAGCTGCTGCTCCGCGAGTCGGATGTGATCGCGCGTTTCGGCGGAGACGAGTTCGTCATCGTGCTGGGCATGGTCGACAATGCGGCGACGGCACGTGAGGTCGCAGGCCGCGTGGTGGAAAGCCTGTGTCAGCCCATACCGCTTGCCGAAGGGGCAACCGCCCAGATCGGCGCGTCGGTAGGAATCGCCATGTGCTGTACGGGCAGCGAAACGCTGAATGATCTGCTCAAGAAGGCCGACGCGGCGCTTTACGCGGCGAAACGCGAAGGCAAGAACACTTACCGCGAGGCCGACGCTTCAGGCGCGTAAAGTCGCGCTAATCAAAGGTGCTGCTGATGCCCCTTTGCTTACACCCACCTTTAGCGCGCCCGCGCCTTGGCAAGCTTGGCCTTCAACTCCGGCATGATGGCGGCAGCGGCTTTCTCGCCTTCCAGGATAGCCAGGTGACGGCCTTCAAAATCGGTGCTGCTGACCGCTGCGGTCTTCGGACGGATCACGACGTCGGCATCCTCCAGTTCGTGGCGGCTGATGGCATGGCCCATGATGGCGAAGGTCTGCAGCATCACGTCCAGGGTGCCGGTGAGTTTGTTGCGCCGGCTGACGCTGGAAATGTCCACGGCGATGACGAAGTCCGCACCCATGTTGCGCGCGGACTGGGCCGGCACCGGCGAAGTGAGGCCGCCGTCCACATAATCCCGGCCGCTGATCTCGATGGGCTGGAACATGCCGGGCACGGCGCTGGAGGCCCGCACCGCCATGCCGGTGTCGCCACGACGGAACAGCACCAGGTCGCCGCTTTGCAGATCGGTGGCGACCACGCCCAGGGGTTTGGGCATTTTCTGGATCGTGAGGTTTTTCACGTTCTGGTTGATGAAGTCCTGCAGGGCCTCGCCCTTCAGCACGCCGCGGTTGGGCAGCGTCCAGTCCGCCAGCATGTCCTCTTTCATCTGCAGTGCCAGCTTCTGCAATTCGAAACCGCTCATGCCCGAAGCATAGAGCGCCCCCACCACCGAGCCCGCGCTGGTGCCGACCACGATGTCCGGCACGATGCCCTGGGCCTCCAGCGCCTTGATCACGCCGATATGGGCGAAGCCGCGCGCCGCGCCGCCGCCCAGCGCCAGCGCGATCTTCAGCGGCGGCTTGGGCGTCGGCGCCGGTGTCACAATGGGTTCGGGAACCGGCGGCGTCGGCAACGGGGGCGGGGCCGCGCAGGCGGTCAGCAGGGCGGCGAGCAGAAGCAGGGGCAGACGGCGCATGGCAAATTCGGTCCTGGTTTTGAATGCTGAATTATCCGGGGATGGTGGTCGAAACGGCCAGGTTCATCCCCCCTGGAAAAATATAGCGGACCGCAGAAGAGGACAGTTAGCAGCGCATGCTCAACCAGCGCTTGGATTTCACGTCGACGTAACCGATCGTCGCCTTCTTGAAGTTGAGATCGACGAACAATTCGCAGCGCAGTTCGCCGTTGCGCCAGCACATGGCCACGCTGCTTTCGTTGGAGTACATCAGGTGAAATACACCGTCAAACGCGGGGTAGCTGCTGCGGAATTCCATCAGCTTGAGCAGGCGCCGCACCACAGGGCTTTTCACGGCCTGGGCAACTTCGTCCGCGCTGTAGGCGTGGCGGTTGATGTCGCGCAGTTCGCCGGTGGCTTCCATCAATTCCAGGTCGTTGCTGCCGGCGAGCAGGCCAACGTAGTAGACCTGCGGGATGCCGGGTGCGAAGAACTGGATGGCACGGGCGGCGATGTAGGCATCGTCGTTGCGCTTCAAGGCATCGTAATAGGTGCAGGTGAGCTGGTAGATCGCGCCGACGCTGTGTACGTTGGCGGCGGAGCGCCGCAGGATGGGGTCGGCGGAGCGCTGGCTGACGTTGTCGATCACCGCCTGGATCTTGTCCTTGGGCAACACGCCCTCGACATCGGGAATGCAGATGCCGTCGTGGGTGTCGAGCACAGTGAGCTGGTTGCGTGGACACATGCGTAGCCACTGCTTGAGGTAGGTGCTGTTGGCGTCGAGCAGCGAAAACAGCACCAGCGGCGCGAGTGCAAAGCCATAGGGATGCATGCCGTGCAATGCGATGGCGTACTGGAAGCTGGCATGGTCGTGCACCTCGGGCAGGGTGTCGGCGCCGTTTTCTCGGGCGACGCCGTCGATCCACTTGAGGATGTCGTAGACGTCCGGCTCGACGAGGAAGCAGCTGGTGCCGATTTTCTTGGTGGTGTAGCCGAACGCATCGAGGCGGAACAGCTTGACCCCGCGCGCAGCGAGGAACTTGATGTAGTCCTCCATCAGCGCATAGGTCTTGGGCGAGCTGAAGTTGAGGTCGATCTGGTGTTCGGTGAAGGTGCACCAGACGCGGCCGCGACTGCCGTCGGCGAAGACCACTTCGCGGAAGGGTTCCTTTTCCTTGCGGATGTGGATGCGCGCCAGATCGTCCGCCGAAATCGGGCCGAGCTGGTCGACGTGCACGAAGAGGTCGGCGTATTCGGAATCGTAGCCCTTGGCGACGAAGTCCTTGAACTCCTCGGATTCGTCGGAGATGTGGTTGAGCGTCAGGTCGAGGCAAAGATCGAAGCGCGCCGAGATTTTCTCAACGTCCGCCCAGGTGCCGTATTTCGGGTCGATTTCCTTGTGGGTCAGCGGCGAGAAACCGCCGTCGGCATTCGACGGGTACGGCGGCAGGATGTGAACACCGCCGATGGCCTTGGAAAAATGCCGGTCGATGATGTCGTACAGCTCGGCCAGGTTGGTGCCCATCCGGTCGGGATAGGCGATCAGCTGGACCTGGTTGCGCAGAGTCATAAGGGGAGCCTCGGGGTCATGCCGGTGCCGGTCCGCCGGTCATCCGGCGAGCGTGGGCATGGCTGTGGGTCAGAAAGATGAAAGGGTGCGCGGCGGAGGCGTCAGGCCGCCTGCCGGTTTTCGGCGGGCTGCGCGCGTAGCTGGGCGAAGATCTCCAACACGTGCCGGGTCCAGTGGCCGATGTCATAGCGGTCGATCAGCGCATCCATGCGCTGCATGCGCGCACGCTGTTCGTCGCGCGGCATGTCGAGTGCGCGGTCGATCGCGGCGTCCATCTGCACCAGACTGTAGGGATTGACCAGCACGGCGTCCTGCAACTCGACCGCGGCGCCGGCGAATTCCGACAGCACCAGCACGCCGCTTTCGTTGACGTGGGCGGCGATGAATTCCTTGGCGACCAGATTCAGGCCGTCGCGTAGCGGTGTGATCCAGCAGATGTCGGCGGCGCGGAAGTAGCACAGCGTGTCGGCAAACGGCATCGGCGTGGTCGACAACAGGATGGGCTGCCACGACAGGGTGCCGATGTGGCCGTTGATGCGGCCCACCAGCTGCTCGATGTACTGCTGCGCCTTCTTGTAGGCGCGCATGCCATCGGCCGCCGCCACCGCAGTCACCAGCAGCTTGACCTTGCCGTGCAGCTCGGGGCGGCGCTGCAGCAGGCGCTCGTAGGCCAGCAACATTTCGCGCGTGCCCTTGGCGTAGTCGACGCGACCGACCGAGACGATGATCTTTTCCTGCGGAATGTCGCGCCGGATCTGCGCGACCTGCGCCACCTTGTCGGGCTGCTGCACGGTGCTGCGGATCATCCCGGCGTGGGTGCCGATGGGGAAAGCGTCGATCTGGATCTTGCGTCCCTTGCATGTCATCGATACCGGCGTCAGCGGTTCGGACAGCGCACTGCCGGTGGCACGCAATTCGTCGGGCACCTCGCGCTCGATCACGTTGTCAACCGGACGCAGCGACTGCACGGTGGCGACGAAATTGCGCGCGTAGCGCGGGATGTGGAAGCCGACCACGTCGCAGGCCAGGAGGCTGTCGATGATCTCGTCGCGCCACGGAAAGATGTTGAACACGTCCGCCGGCGGGAATGGCGTGTGGTGGAAGAAGGCGATGCGCACGTCGGGCCGCATCTCGCGCACGAATTTCGGCACCAGCCACAGGTTGTAGTCGTGCACCCATACCACGGCGCCGGGCGCCGCTTCTTCGCAGGCCGCTTCGGCGAACAGGCGGTTGACCTCGCGGAAGGTGGCCCAGTCACAGTTCTCGGTGGAATACAGCGACGGAAAGCTGTTGATAATGGGCCACAGCGCCTCTTTCGAGGTGACGTGGTAGAACTGGCCGATCTGCTCGCTGGTGAGCGGCAGCCGCACCACGTCGTAGCTGCCGTAGCTGTCTTCCACGGTGATGCGGCGTTCGAATTTGAGCGGCTTGCCGGCGGCAGCCTTTTTCCAGGCGACCCAGCTGGCGCGTTCGGTCTGCCCGATGAAACCCTTCAGCGCGGGGACGATGCCGTTGGGGCTGGCGTTTTCCCTGAAGACGGTCTTGCCGTCCACGACATGCTCCTCATACGGTTGCCTGTGATAGACGATGACCAGTGATGAAGCCATGGGAGTCCTCCGTTCGGTGAAAACGTTGCAGTGCGTCGAGTACGCCGGCCGCGCCCGGGTGCGGGCTGCGGTAGACGTTTTCGTGTTGCTGGATAGCCGCTTCCAGCGCGGCCTCGCGGTTGCCCACCGCCACGCCGGCCAGGCCGGTGTCGAACATGGACAGATCATTGAGCGTATCGCCGGCCACCAGGGTGCGGTGGGCGGGCAGGTTCAATACCTGCAG
>JBPPMF010000012.1:0-17203 GCA_051305915.1 Thiobacillus sp.
GTCATCGGCAAGGTGCTGCCGGATGGGGCTGCCGCGCGCGCCGGTTTCCAGCCTGGCGACCGCTTGATCGCCGCCAACGGCGAAGCCGTGCTGAGTTGGCAGGATTGGGTGCAGTCGATCCGTCAGCATCCGGCCAAGCCCTTGCGCATCGAATACGAGCGGCAGGGACAGCGGAGTGAGTTGACAGTGGTTCCCGAGGCGGTGGACGAAGCCGGCCAGCGGGTCGGCAAGATCGGTGCCGGTCCGCAGGTCGACGAATCGACGCTGGCCATGCTGATGACCGAGGTGCGCTACGGCCCGCTCGATGCGCTGTGGCACGGCGCCATCAAGACCTGGGACATGAGTATCTTCACGCTGGAGATGATGGGGCGCATGGTGCTGGGGCAGGTGTCGTGGAAGAATCTGTCCGGCCCGCTGACCATCGCCGATTACGCAGGCCAGAGCGCCACCTTGGGCTGGATCAGTTTTGTCGGCTTTCTGGCGCTGGTGAGCGTCAGTCTGGGCGTGCTCAATCTACTGCCGATCCCGCTACTGGATGGGGGACACCTCATGTATTATGTTGCCGAAGTTTTGACCGGTCGCCCGGTGTCCGAACGCACCATGGAAATAGGCAGCCGGATTGGTATGATTCTCCTGCTGCTGCTGATGTCGTTTGCCCTATTCAACGATTTGCAACGCCTGATAGGCGGATGATAACAACCATGATTTTGAGCCGTTTGACGCTTGCCCTTGCTGTTGCATTTGCTGCACCCCCCGTATTCGCCGAAGCGCCCTTTGTCGTCAAGGATATCCAGGTCGAGGGCATCCAGCGCACCGAGGCGGGCACGGTGTTCAGCTACCTGCCGGTCAAGGTTGGCGAGATGATGACCGACGAGAAAACCACGGCGGCGATCAAGGCGTTGTACGCCACTGGTTTTTTCAGGGATGTACGGCTGGAATCGCGCGATGGCGTGTTGATTGTCACCGTCGAAGAACGCCCGTCGATTGCCAAGATCACCCTGTCGGGCATCAAGGATTTTTCCGAAGAGGACCTGAAAACCGGCCTTAAGCAGACCGGCCTGGCAGAAGGGCGCGTGCTCGACCGGGCCTTGTTGGACAAAGCCGAGCAGGAACTGCAGCGGCAATACTATAACCGTGGCAAGTACGCGGTCGAAATCAAGTCCACGCTGACGCCGCTGGAGCGCAACCGGGTTGCGGTGCAGTTCGATGTGGTGGAAGGCGACAGCGCCAAAATCCAGCAGATCAACATCGTCGGCGGCAAGGCATTCAAGGAAAAGGAACTGCTGAAGCAGTTCACCTCCACCACACCAGGCTGGCTGACCTGGTACACCAAGAACGATCAGTATTCCAAATCGCGTCTGGCGGGCGATATCGAGGCGCTGCGTTCGTTCTATCTGAATCGCGGCTATCTCGAATTTAACGTCGACTCCACCCAGGTGTCGATTTCACCCGACAAGCAGGGCATCTACATCACCGTCAACGTGACGGAAGGGCCGCAATACCGGGTGTCCGACGTCAAACTGGCGGGGCAGATGCTGGTGCCGGAAGCGGAACTGCAGAAACTCATCGCGGTGAAGCCGGGCGAAGTGTTCGTGCGCGATCGCCTGACCGAAACCACCAAGAAAATTGGCGATCGCCTCGGTAACGACGGTTACGCGTTTGCCAACGTCAACGCGGTGCCCGAGCTCGACAAGGAAAAGGCCACGGTCGCGTTTACCCTGTTTGTCGACCCCGGTCGTCGCGTCTATGTGAATCGCGTCAACGTCGCAGGCAACACCAAAACGCGTGACGAAGTCGTGCGCCGTGAAATCCGGCAGATGGAAGGCGCGTATTACGACGCCGAAAAGATCAACCGTTCACGCGACCGTCTGAATCGTCTCGGCTACTTCAACGAAGTCAACATCGAAACGCCCGGCGTCGCCGGCACCACCGATCAGGTCGATGTCAACGTCAGCGTGGCCGAGAAGTCGACCGGCAACATCATGCTGGGCGCCGGTTTCTCATCGTCCGAAGGCCTGGTGCTGTCGGGTTCGGTGTCGCAGAGCAACGTGTTCGGCACCGGCAACCGGCTGATGGCGCAAATCAACTCGGGCAGCGTCAACACAGTCTATTCGCTGTCGTACACCAATCCTTATTACACCATCAACGGCGTCAGCCTGGGTTATGACCTGTACCGGCGCGATGTCGATGCCTCTTCGCTCGACAACGTCGCAGATTACAAGACCTCGACCTACGGCGCCGGGGTGCGCTTTGGACTGCCGATCAACGAACGCGACTTTATTTCGTTCGGACTGACCTACGAGCAGACCTCGCTCAGCACCACCGAAACCAGCGGTGTGCAATACGATTTCGTCCAGACATTTGGCAGCGATAACGATACGCTTCGCCTCGACACTTCCTGGGCGCGCGATACTCGCAACAGCTTCCTGTTTCCGACCAAGGGGATGATGCAACGGGTGGCGGCGGAAATCGGCACCCCGGTTGGTAGCCTGCAGTACTACAAGCTGTCTTTGCAGCATCAACAGTTTTTCCCGCTGAGCAAAAGTCTGACCCTGATGTTGAACGCCGAGTTGGGTAAGGGCGATGGCCTGTCCGGCAAACCCTTGCCGTTCTTCAAGAACTTCTACGCAGGCGGCACCAGCTCAGTGCGCGGCTTTGAAAATGGCACACTTGGACCCAAGGATATCAACGGCGACGCGCTTGGCGGTGACATGCGCGTGATCGGCAATGCGGAACTCTTCTTCCCCTTGCCGGGACTCAAGGATGATCAATCGCTGCGCATGTCGGCCTTTATCGATGCGGGTGCTGCTTTCGGCCCGAGAGATCATGATGGCCTGTACGAAACATTTGCATTAGATGATTTGCGTTATTCGGCAGGGGTAGCCGTGCTATGGGTTTCGCCGCTCGGCCCGCTTAAATTCAGCCTGGCGCAACCCCTGGTCAAGAAGGATGGCGACAAGGCCGAAGTGTTCCAATTCACCCTGGGCAGTGTGTTCTAAGTGAGCCCTTACTGGAGTATTTGATGATGAAATTCAAGCAGCTTGCAGTTTCCCTGGTTCTGGCGTCTGCCTTCGTGGCTGCGCCTGTTTTGGCCAATACCAAGATCGGTTTCGTCAACACCGAACGCCTGCTGCGCGAAGCGCCGCTGTCGGTTTCCGCCCAGAAAAAACTCGAGCGCGAGTTTGCTGCGCGCGATCAGGAACTGCAGAAGCTCGCCAAGCAGGCGCGCGACCTGCAGGCACAACTCGACAAGGATGGCGTGACCATGTCGGACAGCGAGCGCAAGGCGAAGGAGCGCGATCTCGGCAACCTCAACCGCGACCTGCAGCGCCAAGGGCGCGAGTTCCGCGAGGACCTCAATCTGCGTCGCAACGAAGAGCTGGGCCAGATCCAGGAGCGCGCACGCAAGGCAATCCAGGACATCGCCAAGGCCGAAAAATTCGACCTGATCGTCGAGCAGGCGGTTTATGTCGATCCCAAGAGCGACATCACCGAACGCGTGATGAAGGCGCTGGGTGGGAAATAAAATCGGCGTCGAAAACAATCCTGTCCGCAGAAAATAAATCTATCCGATGGCTGTAACCCTGGCAGCGCTGGTCGCCCGTTTTGGCGGAGAGCTCGTGGGCGATGGCGCACGGGCAGTGAATCAGGTTGCGCCACTGGATCGCGCCACGCCTGATGAAATCGGCTTTGTTTCGCAGAGCAAGTATCTTTCCCAACTAACGAGTACCCGTGCGGGCGCGGTTATTTTGCCGGCCGATGCGCACGATGCCACCGATCTGCCGCGCATCCTTACCCCCAACCCTTACCTGTATTTTGCACGCGTCTCGGCGCTGCTGAATCCGTCGCCGCGTCCACCTGCCGGGCCACATCCCGCGGCGACTGTCGCGCCGGATGCCGAGATCGCCGCTGATGCCAGCATTGCTGCCGGCGCCGTGATTGGCAGCGGCGTGAAGATTGGCGCCCGCAGCGTGATTGGCCCCAACTGCGTTGTCGGCGACCAGGCCCGTATCGGCGCCGACTGCTTGCTGTATGCCAACGTCACTGTGTACCACCGCTGCGAAGTGGGCGATCGCGCCATCCTGCATTCGGGCTGCGTCATCGGTGCCGATGGCTTCGGCTTCGCGCCGAGCGAAGGCCACTGGGAAAAAATCCCACAGATCGGCCGCGTGCTGATCGGCGACGACGTCGAGGTCGGCGCCTGCACTACCATCGACCGGGGCGCACTCGAAGACACGGTGATTGAGGAGGGTGTCAAGCTCGACAATCTGGTTCAGGTTGCCCACAACGTGATGATCGGCGCACACACCGCGATTGCCGCCTGCACCGGGATCGCGGGCAGCGCAAAGATCGGCCGTCACTGCATGATCGGCGGCGCG
This sequence comes from Thiobacillus sp., assembly GCA_051305915.1. Lineage (GTDB taxonomy): Bacteria > Pseudomonadota > Gammaproteobacteria > Burkholderiales > Thiobacillaceae > Thiobacillus. Next base: position 4,380 of record JBPPMF010000012.1, read on the forward strand.
GCGATGATTTTCGGCCATATCGAGATCGCCGACGGCACCCGTATCTCGACCAACACGCTGATCACCAAATCACTGCCGAAGGCGGGCACCTACACCTCGGCGCCACCGTTTACCGAGCACGAGGTCTGGCAGAAAAATGCCGTGCATATGCGCAACCTCGACAAGCTGGTGAACCGCGTCAAGCAGCTAGAAAAACGCCTCAACGAACTGGAAAACAAGCCATGATCATGGAAATCGAGCAGGTCATGCAGTACCTGCCGCACCGCTATCCTTTCCTGCTGATCGACCGCGTCACCGAGATGGAACTCGGCAAGACCATCACCGCGATCAAGAACGTCACCATCAACGAGCCGTTTTTCCCCGGCCACTTTCCCGGCGCGCCGGTGATGCCAGGCGTGCTGATTCTCGAAGCGATGGCGCAGGCGGCGGCGATCCTGTCGTTCAAGACCAAGAACATCGCGCCGGAAGACATTGGTGTCGTCTACTTTGCCGGCATCGACGCCGCTCGCTTCAAAAAGCCGGTCAAACCGGGCGACCAGTTGGTGCTCAAGATTAGCATCGTGCGCGAGATGCGCGGCATCTGGAAATACACCGGGCGCGCCGAGGTCGACGGCGTGCTGGCTGCTGAGGCTGAGTTGATGGCAACGCTACGTAATAAAACGTGATGGGGTGACTATAAGTTTCCACGCGCACCCAGCGCGCTATGTGGGCAACACGCGACAAACCTGATTAATTACTCATGATTCATCAAACAGCTCTTATCGATCCATCCGCAAAAATTGCTCCCGACGTCGAAATTGGCGCTTATTCCATTATTGGTGCCCAGGTTGAAATCGAAGCGGGAACATGGGTGGGCCCGCACGTCGTGATCAATGGCCCGACCCGCATCGGCAAGAATAATCGCATCTATCAATTTGCCTCCTTAGGCGAAGCGCCACAGGATCTGAAGTACAAGGGTGATCCAACACGACTTGAAATCGGTGAGGGCAATACCATCCGTGAATATGTTACGTTCAATCGCGGCACGGTAGAGGGTGGTGGCGTCACCCGCATTGGCAACAACAATCTGTTCATGGCCTATGTACATGTGGCCCACGATTGCCGGGTCGGCAACGATATCGTTTTTGCCAATTCGGCTTCACTAGCCGGCCACGTGCAGGTTGAAGACTTTGCGATTCTGGGCGGCTTTACGTTGGTGCACCAATTTACGCGTATCGGTGGTTATTGCATGACCAGCATGGGGTCGGCGATCAACCGTGATGTACCGCCTTATCTGGTGGTCTCGGGAAATTACGCCGAGCCCATCGGGGTCAATAAGATCGGACTGAAACGCCGCGGATTCTCCGACGAGGCGATTCGCGCGATTACCAATGCCTACAAGTTGCTGGTGCGCTCGCGCAAGCCGCGCGACGAAGTCAATGCAGCTGTGATCCCCCTGATTGAACAATATCCCGAAGTACGACGCTTCGTGGAGTTCATCAACAACAGCAAACGCGGGATTGTGCGTTAAGCGGCCGTTGACAGCATGCTGTAAGCCAGTTGCGCGATGTTGTCCGAGCCGCCTTCTTTCCCAAGCTTCTCCCTGACTTTGGCCAATTCGCCAATCATGTTGGCGCGATAGGCGTCGTCGCACAGGATGCGCTCGATTTCAGCGGCAATTTTTTCGGGCTCGGCTTGTTGCTGAACGAATTCCTGGACGATTTTTTTCTCGGCAACGATATTCACCAGCCCAATATTGTCGATGGTGATCATGCGTTTGAGAATGAAATAGGACAGGGGCGCAATGCGATAGACAATGGCATTGGGAATGCCTAGCAAGGCAATCTCAAGCGTCGCGGTACCGGAGGCGGCCATGATGGCATCGCAGACCTGCATCACATTGTAGGGCCGGTCCTTGACGACGCGGATGTTCAACTGAGCATGACGGGTGAGATACGTCTCGATATGTTCGATGCTGAGCGTGCTGGCAACGGGCAAAATGAATGCGGCTTCGGGGTGCTTCTGTTTAAGCAGCACCGCTGTCTTCAGCAATATCGGCAATACCCGTTTGATCTCGCCTTTGCGGCTGCCAGGAAACAGGCCGATGACTTTCATGCTGGCATCCAGCTGATACGCCGCAAAACATTCCGCGCGTGTTTTGTCAGGCCGGGCTTCGTCGACCAATGGGTGGCCCACAAATGAAACCGGTACATTGGCATTGCGGTAAAACTTCTCCTCGAAGGGAAACAAGACCGCCATCATGTCGATCAGTTTGCCGATTTTGTGTACACGATGGGGCCGCCACGCCCAAACCTGCGGGCTGATGTAAAACAAGACCTTGACGCCCTGTTGCTTGGCAAGCTTCGCCAGGCGGAAATTGAATTCCTGGTAATCGACCAGTATCAGCAGGTCGGGCGGGCTGGTGCGAATCGCATCGGCCAGTTTGTTGAGGGCACGTTTGATGAGGCGGTAATTTGCCAGCACCTCAACCAGCCCCACCACGGCGATATCGGCGCAGTCCACCAGCAATTCGGCCCCGACTTCGCGCAGTTTGTCGCTGCCCATGCCGTTCACCCGGATGGACGGATCAATCCGGTGCAGGGCTTTGACCAGATTGGCCGCGTGCAAGTCGCCGGAGGCTTCCCCGGCGCTGATCATGACGGTTTTGTTCACGGGCTGGACGCGTGCATTTGCACGGGGTCATGGTCAAGACAGTGACGGTGCTTCACGCATGCCGGCGTCACGGTGGGGTCACAATGCGGATTTGATGGTGTCGCAAATGCGCTTGATCTTGTCTTCATCCAGTTCAGGATAAACCGGCAGCGCAAAGCACTGCGTCACCACATTTTCTGAAACAGGCATGGAAACCTGCGCATAGTCATCGGCAAACACATCCTGCTTGTGCAGCGGGATGGGGTAATAGATCGCGCAGGCGATGTTGTTGTCCTGCAAGGCTTTCATGATGGCATCGCGTTTGGGATGCATGCAGCAATACTGGTGATACACATGATGGCCAATGCCATCTTCAAAGGGCAATACCACGCCGGTGTCCGCGAGAGACTTTTTGTAGGTTTGATCGACGCGGCGGCGATTGTTGTTGAAGTCGTCGATATGTTTGAGCTTGATGCGGAGAATCACCGCCTGCAATTCATCCAGCCGGCTGTTGTAGCCAATGATGTTGTGATGGTAGCGCTCCATGCTGCCGTGGTTGCGCAGCACACGGACCCGGTCGGCCAGGGCATCATCGTTGGTGGTCACCAGGCCGCCATCGCCATAGCAGCCCAGGTTCTTGCTGGGGAAGAAGCTGAATGCACCCAGATCGCCGAACCCGCCTGTTTGTTTGCCGTTGATATGCGCGCCAAAGGATTGCGCACAATCTTCAATGATCTTCAGCTTGTGTGTGTCGCAGATTTTTTTCAGTTCAGTCATGTCGACCGGCTGGCCGAACAAATGCACCGGAATCACCGCCTTGGTTCTGGGGGTGATGGCCTGCTCGATTTTGCTTAAATCGATATTGAAGGTCTTGGGGTCGATGTCGACAAAAACCGGTTTGGCACCGTGATAACAAATGGCCTCGGCGGTGGCGATAAAGGTGAAAGGGGTGGTGATGACTTCGTCACCCGGGCCGATCCCCAGCGCATTGACAGCCAGATGGAGTGCGTCGGTACCGTTTGCCACGCCAATGGCATGCTTGACGCCAAGATAGGCCGCTGTCTCTTTTTCGAAGGCTTGGACATTCGGCCCAAGAATGAACTGTGTCGCTTCCAGTGCCTGCAATATACCGCTGTCGATTTCACTTTTCAGGCGGTGGTACTGTTCCTTGAGGTCAACCATTGGAATGTTCATACGGGTTACTCGCTGAGTAATTTTGAAATTTGAATGGCGGTCGCCAGTGCACGACGGCCCGCTTCGCCGGTGACTTTGACCGGGGTGCCGTTTTCGATGCTGTCGAGAAAAGCAATGATTTCAGCCTTGAGCGCATCATTGTTTTCGTAAACGCTTTCCTGGCTGAGGATTTCCGGGATGCCGGGGAACATTTCCTTTTCCCCCTTGTTGTACATTTTCAGGGCACGGTTCTGGAAGTCGACAGTAATACAAGAGTCTTTCTGGAATAACCGCATCTTGCGTTCGGTTTTCATGCTGACACGACTGGCGGTGACATTGGCCACACAGCCATTCTCGAATTCCAGGCGAACGTTGGCGATGTCGGTGGAGTTGGTCAGGACTTTTGCGCCAGAAGCGGCAATCGACTTCACGTTGGAATTGACAATATCGAGAATGATGTCGATGTCGTGAATCATCAAATCAAGCACCACATTGACATCGGTGGCGCGCGGGTTGAAAGGCGCCAGTCGGTGCGATTCAATAAAGACCGGTTTGCTGATTTCCTTGTCGAGATCCAGGATGGCCGCGTTGAAGCGTTCAAGATGTCCAACCTGAATCAGCAGATTGTTTTTGCTGGCCAGTTCGATCAGCTCATCGGCTTCTTCAACCGTGACGGTAATGGGTTTTTCGATCAGCACATGACTGCCATGGCTGAGAAAATCCCGGGCAATCCTGTAATGTAGCGTCGTCGGCGCAGCGATGCTGACCGCGTCTACCTTGCCGAGGAGGGGCTGGTAATCGGTCAATCCTTGTACATTGTGTTTGTCAGCGATCGCCTTGACGGTTTCAGCATTTGCATCGACTACGGCAACCAGTTCGCTGTTGGGCAGGGCGGCATACTTGTCTGCATGGAATTTGCCTAGATAACCGACGCCGATGACAGCGGTCTTGATTTTTCGCATGAATGATTTCTCTTTGAGAGCAGCTGGTAACAGCCAGCGCAAATTTTACCGGATTTCCTTGCCCACAGAATTTTGATATGCATGAGATAAACCTCGATTTAACGGCATACCGGTTGATCGCCGGCGTGGATGAGGCGGGCCGTGGACCCTTGGTCGGAGCGGTGGTGGCGGCCGCCGTCATCCTTGATCCATCAAGGCCTATCCAGGGTCTTCGGGATTCAAAAAAACTAAGCGAGAAGCGGCGCGAGCAACTGTTCCAGGCGATCACTAGCCAGTCTTTATCCTGGGCGATAGCCTCAGCTTCGCCCGCTGAAATCGATCAGCTCAATATTTTGCAGGCCAGTCTGCTGGCCATGAGGCGGGCGGTCGAGGCGCTTGGCGTTCAGCCGGAGATTGCGCTGGTGGACGGTAATCAGCGTCCACGACTAAGCTGCCGGGTCGAGGCGATTGTGAAGGGCGATAGCAAGGTGGCTGCGATATCGGCTGCCTCCATTCTCGCCAAGGTGGAGCGCGACCGGCAAATGTATGCCCTGCATGAAACATACCCGCTGTATGGGTTTGAGCAGCACAAGGGATATCCCACCGCCGCCCATCTCGCGCTGTTGCAACAGCACGGCCCGTGTCCGGAGCATCGGCGCAGCTTCGCACCGGTTAAACTCGCCCTCGATCAAGTCACTCTGTTCTGAAAGGAAAACTCATGGATTTCTCGCTGTTCCTGCATGTATTGGGCGTCGTCGTTTGGGTCGGCGGCATGTTCTTCGCCTACATGGCGCTGCGTCCGGTGGCTGCCAGTGTGCTCGAACCACCGCAACGACTGACATTATGGGCCGGCGTGTTCGGCAAGTTTTTCCCCTGGGTGTGGGCGTCGGTGGCGCTGATTCTGCTGACCGGCCTGCACATGCTGATGGTGTTCGGAGGCATGGCTGCACCGCATTACGCCATGGCCATGCTGGTGCTGGGCATACTGATGATGGTGATTTTTGCGCATGTGTTTTTTGCGCCGTACGGCCGGCTCAAGCGCGCGGTCGCCGAGCAGAACTGGAAGGCCGGCGGCGCCGCGCTGGCACAGATCCGCATGCTGATCGGCATCAACCTCAGCCTGGGGCTGCTGACGATTGCAGTGGTCTTCCTCGGACGCGCCCTGGCCCCCTGATTCAAGGCTCGTCCTGCGGTGGCGCCGCCAGCAGGCTTTGCGCTGCTTGCCGGATGGTATCCGGCCGCGCTTCACATTGCAGTTCGGCATGAAACCGGCCATCGCGATACAGATATACCGTCGGCAGATGAAAAACGCCGAAGTAGCGCGCCACCCCGGTGGCTTCGCTGACATCGACCTCAAAAAACGCGTGAACCAGACCCGACAGCGCCTCCGGCAGCAGGCGTTTCCATGCCCGGCATGCCCCGCAGTGCGATGCGCTGAACAGCACCACGGCGACGCCGGAAACGGTGGCCATGCTGCGGTGAAATTCGCCCTCGGCCAGGCGTGAAAAAGCGGGTAGGGCGGTCGCATCCGGGCTGCTAGAATCGCGGCTTTCCTCCTGGCGGCTTCTCATGCTGTTTCTCGAACTCTTTGGCTATCTGCTGCTCATCCTGGTGGCGGCGGAAATCTTTGTCAACGCGCTCGAGCACTTGGGCGAGAAACTCAAAATATCGGAAGGCGTGACCGGCTCGCTGTTCGCCGCGGTCGGCACTGCCATGCCGGAAACCCTGGTGCCGTTGCTGGCGATTTTTGCCGGCACCGGCAATGCGGCGGTCAACCAGGAAATCGGCGTCGGCGCGATTCTCGGTGCGCCCTTGATGCTGTCGACGCTGTCGCTGTGCCTGATGAGCGTGGCGGTGCTGAAGCGCCGCGGCCTGCTGGGCCATTTCACTCCGGAGAAGACCGGCCTTAAACGCGATCTGGACTTCTTCCTGATGGCTTTTTTGCTGGCATTCGTCGCTATGTTCATTCCGCACGGCGAAGGTTGGGTGCGCGCGGGCATCGCCTTCATCATGGTGACGATCTACTTCGTTTACGTGATGCTGACCCTCAAGGCATCGGCGAAGCTGGTGGGCGAAGGCCATGCCACCGAGGCTGGCTCGCCGATGCTGCTGACCCGCCTGGGGCTGCCGCAAAACCTGTTCTTCATCGTGGTGCAGCTATTGCTTGGGCTGGCAATGCTGGTCGCCGGCGCCAAGGGCTTCATCCACGGCGTCGAAGCCGCTGCGCCCATCATTGGCATTTCCGCGCTGCTGCTGTCGCTGTTGATTATTCCGATCGCCACCGAACTGCCGGAAAAGGTCAATTCGATCCTTTGGATCCGCAAACGCAAGGACACCCTGGCGTTCGGCAACATCACCGGCGCCATGGTGTTCCAGGGCACGCTGCTGCCCGCCATCGGCATTTCGCTCACGCCGTGGGCGCCGCAAAAGGAGGTGCTGCTGGGCGTGCTGGTCACGCTGGTTGCGGCCTTCTGGCTGCGCTGGGCTGCATTGAACGGAGGGCTGCGCGTGTGGCACCTGTTCATCAACGGCGCGCTGTACGTGACCTATCTGACCGTCGTGCTGATCTGATCTCAGCCGGGCGGCTCGCGGCGAAACGGGCCTTCCATCTCGTCCATGTAATGGCCGATGGCGTCGGTCTCGCGTTCCAGGAAGCGGTCGACCGCCGCGCGGAATTCATCATTTTCCAGCCAGTGCCAGGAATGCGTGGCGGTGGGCACCAGCCCGCGCGCCAGCTTATGCTCGCCCTGCGCGCCGCCTTCGAACACCTGTAGTCCATTGACGATGGCGTATTCGATGCCCTGCTGGTAGCAGGTCTCGAAGTGCAGGCCGGGCACGTATTCAAGCGTGCCCCAGTGGCGTCCATACAGCCGCTGGCCATCCTTGATGCAGAACGAGCAGGCGACCGGTTCGCCGTCTTTATCGGCCACGATCAGCACCAGATTGTTCGGCATCGTCTCGCGCAGCTTCGCAAAAAAGGCGCGGTTGAGATGCGGATCGCTGCGGTGGCGGGCGTAGGTGTCGGCGTAGCAGCGGTAGAAATGGTCCCAGTCGGCGTCGGTGCTGTCGCGGCCCTCGACCCAGCGAAAACTCACCCCAAGATTGTGCAGCTTCTTTCTTTCCTGGCGGATCTTCTTGCGCTTGTCGTGCGTCATCGCGGCGAGGAAGTCTTCGAAGCTGGCGTATCCCGCGTTATTCCAGTGAAACTGGAAGCCACTGCGGTGCATCAGTGACGTCGGATTGAGCGCCGCATGATCCGGCTCGGTGGGAAACAGGATGTGAAACGAGGAGCAGTTCAAGTCGCGGGTGAGCTTCAACGCGGCCTGGATCAGCGTGGCGCGGTCGGCATCGTTCCTCGCGAGCAGGCGCGGGCCGGGCACCGGCGAAAAAGGCACGCAGCACACCAGCTTGGGGTAGTAGTTGAGGCCATGGCGGCGGTAGGCGTCGGCCCACGCCCAGTCGAACACGAATTCGCCCCAGGAATGATGCTTGATGTAGAGCGGCATCGCGGCATCGAGGCGGTCGCCGCGAAACAGGGCCAGGTGCACCGGCTCCCAGCCGATGTCTGCACCGACGCAATCGGTGGCTTCCAGCGCGTGCAAAAAGGCATGCTGCAGGAAGGGCGAATCACTGGCCAGTGCGTTCCAGGCATCGGCCGGCAGTTCTGCAATCCTGGTGACGACGCGGACGACTGTTTCTGCGGCTTCGGCTTCCGTCGCGGGGGGCTTTGCTTCAAAATGCACGTTTTGGCGCTTCCATCGAAAAACAAATGAACCTGCATGAATATCAGGCCAAACAAATCTTGCGGTCGGGCAACATTAACACGCCGTGCGGCTTCGCCGCAGCGAGCGCGGATGCTGCGGTAAACGCCGCGAACGAACTCGGTGGTGACGCATGGGTGGTGAAGGCGCAGATCCACGCTGGCGGGCGCGGCAAGGTGGGCGGCGTCAAGGTCGTGAAAAGCCTGGACGACGTGCGCGCGATGGCCGCATCGCTGCTCGGCAGGTCGCTGGTGACCAACCAGAACGCGCCCGACGGCCAGCCGGTGAACCAGGTGCTGGTGGAAGAAACCCTGCCGATTGCGCGCGAACTGTATCTGTCGCTGCTGGTTGATCGCGAAACCGAACGCGTCGCCATCGTGGCCTCCGCTGCTGGCGGCATGGACATCGAGGAGGTGGCCCACGCCACCCCGGAAAAGGTGCTGACCGAGACCTGCGACCCGTTGCTGGGTGTGCAGGATTTCCAGTGCCGCGCGCTGGCCTTTGCACTGGAACTGACGGGCGAGGCCTACAAGGATTTTTGCCGCCTGTTGCCGCAGCTGTATCGCGTGTTCATCGCCAACGATTTGAGCCTGCTCGAAATCAATCCGCTGGTGGTGACCGCCGATAATCGCGTGCTGCCGCTCGATTGCAAGATGAGCATAGACGACAACGCGCTGTATCGCCGCAAGCCTTTGAGCGAACTGCGCGACGACAGCCAGATCGACGCCAAGGAAGCCGCGGCCAATGCGGCGAACGTCAATTACGTTGCCCTCGCCGGCAACATCGGCTGCATGGTCAACGGCGCTGGCCTGGCGATGGCGACGATGGACCTCATTCAATTAGAGGGCGGCACGCCTGCCAACTTCCTCGACGTCGGCGGTGGCGCCACCCCGGAAACCGTGGCGCAGGGCTTCAAGATCATCCTGCTCGATCCCAACGTCAAGGCGGTGCTGATCAATATCTTCGGCGGCATCGTGCGCTGCGACGTCATCGCCGAAGGTATCATCCAAGCAGTGAAGGAAGTCGGCGTGAAGGTCCCGGTGATCGTGCGGCTGGAAGGTACCAATGCCGAACTGGGCCGGAAGTTGCTGGCCGAATCGGGGTTGGCGATTCTGGCGGCCGAGAGCCTTACCCAGGCGGCGAAACTGGCAGTGGAGGAGGCGGCATGAGCAGGGAGCAGGGTTCCCGCTTGCGGGATGCGACCGGCCGCGAATGCCGCCAGTCGCCGACGCGCAGCCGCTTGGCTCACCACGAACTTTTCAGAGGCGACGCCCAATGAGCATCCTCGTCGACAAAAATACAAAAGTGATTTGCCAGGGCTTCACCGGCAAGCAGGGCAGCTTCCATTCCGAACAGGCGATTGCCTATGGCACCAAGATGGTCGGCGGCGTCACCCCCGGCAAGGGCGGCCAGACGCATCTGAACCTGCCTGTTTTCAACACCGTGCGAGATGCGGTGCGGCAGTCCGGCGCACAGGCCACGATGATCTACGTGCCGGCCGCATTCGCAGCTGACTCGATCCTGGAAGCGGCCGATGCCGGGATCGAGGTCATCGTCTGCATCACCGAAGGCATCCCGGTGCTCGACATGCTCAACGTCAAGGCCGCGCTGCGTGCCAACGGCGCCAAGCTCATCGGCCCCAACTGCCCCGGCATCATCACCTCGGGCGAATGCAAGATCGGCATCATGCCCGGCGTCATCCATCAAAAAGGCAAGATCGGCATCGTTTCGCGCTCCGGCACGCTCACCTACGAAGCGGTACACCAAACCACGCAGTTGGGACTGGGGCAATCGACCTGCGTCGGCATCGGCGGCGACCCGATCAAGGGGCTGGATTTCATCGACTGCCTGCAAATGTTCGAGGCCGACCCGCAGACCGAAGCCGTGATCCTGGTCGGCGAAATCGGCGGCAGTCGCGAGGAAGAAGCCGCCGAGTACATCCGCTCGAACATGAAAAAACCGGTTGCCGCCTACATTGCCGGGCGCACCGCGCCCAAGGGCAAGCGCATGGGCCATGCCGGTGCGATCATCGCCGGCGGTGCCGGTACGGCGGACGCGAAAATTCGCGCGCTGGAAGCTGCCGGTGTCGTCGTTGCGTCCAGCCCGGCGGGCTTGGGCGAGGCTGTGCAACTGGCGCTGGGTGCCCGCTAAGGGGCGTGCGATGAAACTCGCCGTCGCCCAGCTCAATCTCACCGTTGGCGATATCGCCGGCAACGCAGCCGAGCTGCTGGCTGCGGCGAATGAAGCGCATGGAGCCGGTGCGGCGCTGCTGCTCACCCCGGAAATGTCGCTCTGCGGCTACCCGGCCGAAGACCTGGTGCTGCGGGCGGATTTCACCGCGGCGTGCGCTGCGGCACTGGCGCAACTGGCTGCGGCTGCGCCGCCTCAACTCGCACTGATCGTCGGTTACCCCGAGCGCAGCGATGACGGCTTGTTCAACGCCGCGGCGCTGTTGCGCGGCGGTTGCGTCGAGGCGGTGTATCGCAAACATCACCTGCCGAACCATTCCGTGTTCGACGAGCAGCGTGTATTCGATAGCGGCGACACGCCCTGCGTGTTCACTTGCGACGGCTTGAGTTTCGGAATCAACATCTGCGGCGACATTTGGGAACAGGGGCCGGCATCGCGCGCAATGGAGGCCGGTGCCGACTGGCTGCTGGTGCCGAATGCCTCGCCGTTCCATCTCAACAAGGAGCGCGAACGGGTTGCCGTGACACGCTCGCGTCAGGCCGAGACCGGCTTGCCGATCGTTTACGCGAACATGGTGGGCGGACAGGACGAACTGGTGTTTGACGGCGCATCGTTCGCCTTGAATATCGATGGCGAGGTGGCCGTGCAGTGCCCGGCCTGGCAGACAGGACTTTTCTATCTCGACATCAAGGGCGATGCCTGTAGCGGGCCACAGCACGACCTGCCGTATGAAGACGCTGCCGTCTACGCAGCGCTGGTGCTGGCGGTGCGCGATTACATCGGCAAAAACGGTTTCAAGGGCGTGCACCTGGGATTGTCGGGCGGCATCGATTCGGCGCTGACGCTGGCGATTGCCGCCGATGCGCTGGGGTCGGACAAGGTGCATGCCGTGATGATGCCATCGGACTACACCGCAGGCATCAGCGTCGAGGATTCGCGGGACATGGTGAAGCGGCTCGGCGTGCGCTATTCCGAAATCGCCATCCGGCCGATCTACGATGCCTTCGTGGCGCAGCTGGCGGGTGAGTTTACCGGCCTGGCCGCCGACACCACCGAAGAAAATCTGCAGGCACGCACGCGCGGCACGTTGTTGATGGCGCTGTCGAACAAGCTCGGCACGCTGGTGCTGACCACCGGCAACAAGAGCGAGATGGCGACCGGTTACGCCACGCTGTATGGCGACATGGCGGGCGGTTTCGCGGTGCTGAAAGATGTGCCGAAGACCCTGGTGTACCGCCTGGCGAACTACCGCAACAGCCTGTCTGCGGTCATCCCGCAGCGCATCATCGACCGCCCACCGTCGGCCGAACTGCGTCCCGACCAGACCGATCAGGACAGCCTGCCGCCATACGACATGCTCGACGCCATTCTGGCGGCGTATGTCGAACGCGACCTTTCAGCGCGCGATATCGTTGCGCTGGGTTATGACGCCGCCACGGTGAAGAAAGTCATCCGCATGGTCGACCTCGCCGAATACAAGCGCCGCCAGGCCCCGCCCGGCCCGCGCATCACGCCGCGCAATTTCGGCAAGGACCGCCGCTATCCCATCACCTCGAAATACCGCCCCGACCTCGCTTAGTGAAATGACATAATCCAAAATAACGCCAAGCGACTTCACCCTCTCCCACAAGCGGGCGAGGGAGCAAACGAAATGCCCAAGACGATTAAAGGAGAGTTGCCGTGAAAAAAATCGAAGCCATCATCAAGCCTTTCAAGCTCGACGAAGTGCGTGAAGCGCTTTCGGATATCGGCGTGACCGGCCTTACCGTCACCGAAGTAAAAGGCTTCGGCCGCCAGAAAGGCCACACCGAGCTGTATCGCGGCGCCGAATACGTGGTGGATTTTCTGCCCAAGGTGAAGGTGGAAGTGGTCATCGCCGACAGCCTGCTGGAACGCGCGATGGAGGCGATCACCACCGCCGCGCGCACCGGCAAGATCGGCGACGGCAAGATTTTCGTCAGCAACATGGAGCAGGTGGTGCGCATCCGCACCGGTGAATCGGGCGAAGCTGCGATTTAACCGGCCGGTCGGGCTTTTCTCCCAGCCTGTCCGGCTGGTTTACCAGCGCATGGTCAGCCAGCGCTTGGACTTGACGTCGACGTAGCCGACGGTTGCCTTCTTGAAATTG
>JBPPMF010000078.1:0-17154 GCA_051305915.1 Thiobacillus sp.
ACCCACTTGTCCTTCAGCACGTTGTCGGCCAGCCACTGTGGGCCGGAGGTGTAGGGTAGGCCACGTTCGAGGATGGCTTCCATCAGCGGGTTGCCGCGGGTGACGACGTTGCCGACGACGAAGATGTCGGCGCCAATGTTGGCCTGGCCGGCGTTCCAGCCTTCGGTCAACTCGATGCCGAGGGCGCGCAACTGGTCGGACATCGGCGGGTAGACGTTGGCGTCGCAACCGGTGACGGTGTGGCCTGCGTTGCGGGCGATGGCGGCGAGTCCGCCCATGAAGGTGCCGCAGATGCCGAGGATGTGGATGTGCATGGTGGTGAACTGAGCGTCGAGAGCGGTGAGTCGGGAGCGCGAATTATCCCACGGCGGCGGCGCGCGCTTGCTGGATCAGGTGGGTAAGCAGGGCGCGCAGTTTGGCGGGTCGCAACGGCTTGTGCAGGATGGGAATGCCGGCCTGATTGATGCGCTGGATGGTGTCGGGCGCGGTGTCGCCGGTGAGCATGATGGCCGGGATATCGTGGCCGAATTGCTGCCGCAGACGGGTGATGACCTCGATGCCGTCGGTGTCGTCCGGCAGGCGGAAGTCCGACACGATGATGTCGGGCACCCGGGCGAGGCTGGCGAGGCTTTGCGCGGCATCTTCGGCGTTGTGCGCGGTGACCAGGTCGATATTCCAGTTGTCGAACAATTCGGCCATGCCGTGCAGGATCGCGCTTTCGTCATCCACCAGCACCACCAGCGCATTGTCCGGGATTTGCCCCGGCGCAGTGACGGCAGTGGGCGGCTGGATATGTAGGGCATCGCCCAGCGGCACGTCGATGCTGAACACCGAACCTTGGCCGGGACGGGAACACAAATGAACCGGGTGGCCCAACAGTTGCGCCAGACGCGACACGATGGCGAGTCCGAGTCCCAGGCCTTTGCTGCGGTCGCGTGCCGCATTGTGTAGCTGGACGAATTCCTGGAACACGCTTTCCTGCTGGTCGGGCGGGATGCCGCGCCCAGTGTCGATTACGCTGATGCGTACCATGCGGCCGCGGCGGCGACAGGCCACCAGCACGCCGCCGTCGTCGGTGTAGCGGATGGCGTTGGCGATCAGGTTGATCAGGATGCGCTCAATCAGCAGTGCGTCACTGTAGAGAGTGCCGTCGCACGGGCGAAAACGCAGCTGTAATTGTTTCTCTGTCGCCACCACGCTGAACTGCTGTTCGAGGTCGCGCAGCATCTTCTGTAGCGGGAAGTGCGCCGGATGCGTCTCGATGGCGCCCGCTTCCAGCTGTGAAATATCCAGCAATGCATTGAACAGCAATTCCATTGCCGCGGTGGAGGATTCGATGTTGTCGATCAGCGTTTGCGTTTCGGCTTGCTGGTTGCGTGTTTTCAGCGCAGCGACAAACAATGACAGCGCGTGCATCGGCTGTCGCAGATCGTGGCTGGCGGCAGCAAAGAAACGCGACTTGGCGTGGTTGGCGCGTTCGGCCACGTCCTTTTTTTCGGCCAGATCGGCAGTGGCCTCGGCGATGCGCTTTTCCAACTCGTCGTGGTGTGCTTGCAAGGCTTTGGCCATATTGTTCACGCCGGTGGCCAAGGCGCCGACTTCCCCTGTCGGCGACAGATGCGTGCGAACGGTGAGCTCGTTGCAGGCGAGCCGTTCCACCACTTCGCCGACGTGACGCAACTGCCCGGCAAGCCGGTTGGACAGGCGCCAGGCCAGCGCAGCCGTGAGCGCCAGCGCTGCCAGCATCAAGAGTGCGGCGTGGAGCAGGGAGTCGCGTTTGAACGCGCTGATCTGGTCGAGCGATACCTCCACTTCCGCGCGTCCCAGCAGGTTGTTAACCGGGGCGGCGCTGAGGTCGAACAGGGGGTCGTCGCTGAAGTCGGCGGCGTGTAAGCGAATTTCGGCGCTTTGTTGGTAATGGCTGCCGGTAACGGTGGCGCGTGAGGGGATGCCAGTGTTGGCGATCGGCTGCCCGTGAGGATCGGTGATGCGGGCAAAGGACAGCTGGCTGTTCTCGGTTTCGATTTTGAGCAGCGCTTCAACCTGCGGGAGGTCGCCGCTGATCAGCGCGTAGGGCAGGGCATTGGCGAGATGGCGGGCTGCGTTGGTGGCGCGCGCCTGCAGCGCGGCTTCGGCGGTGGCGAGCGATTGAGTGGTGAAGTAGGCCACCATCCCGAATTCAGTCAGCAGGGCGGGCAGCAGCGCGATCAACAGCATCCGGCTGCGGATGGTGGACAACGACAGGCGGTTGAAAAGGGTGCGCAAGCGATTCACAGCGCGCCTAAAGCGGATGCATCAGCTGTTGGATCTTGAGTACGGCTTCGGTACGGTTGGTGACCTTGAAGGCGCGAAATATCGCGGCAATGTGCACTTTTACCGTGCTTTCAGACATTTCCAGCATGCCGCCTATGGCCTTGTTGGCAAAGCCTTGTGCGAGCAGGCGTGCCACGTCGAGTTGTCGTGCCGTCAGGCCACTGTGCTGCAGTGCAGCGAAATGGGTGGGGACTGTTGCGTGCGTATCGTGGTGACACCCGCACTGGCAAGTGGGCATATGAATGTCACCCGCCAGCACCTTGCGCAACGCGGCCAGCATGGCGTCGGCAGCCGTGGCCTTGGGAATGTAGCCAAGCGCGCCGGCTTCGAGCGCGCTGTGAATATCGTGCGGGGATTCCGAGGCGGACAACACCACCAGCGGAATATCGGGAAAACGGCTGCGAAACTGCGTGATGCCCTGCATCCCGATAAAGCCTGGCATATTCAGATCGACCAGTGCCAGGTCGATGTCAGGGTGCAACGCGACTTGCGTAAACAGACTGGGGTAATCGTGGGCGTCGACGATTTCGACTGGTGGCTCCAGTTGCGACAAAACCTGCCGCACACCTTCACGCATCAGCGGATGGTCATCGGCTAAAAGGGTTTTCATGTGGACGTTCCCGGCATGACGGGGATTCTAGCAGCCTGTCGGACTTGAAGCGTCTTGATGACGCATCAGGCTTGAGCAGACACAGATTTCGAATTTCTGCGATTTTCTTCAGACCTGGTAGTCGGCCAGCACCCTGTGCGTGCTTAAGCGCAGCGGCGGGCTATTTGCCGCGTACTTTGAGCAGCCCTTCGTCAATGGCGCTTTCCAGGTAGCCAAAGTAGTAATCGGGCGTCAGCATGCCTACGATGGCTTCGCTGGCCGCCGCGCCACGGGTGTCGAACACCATGACGGTCGGCACCATGAACACCTTGTGGGCTGCGGCAAACGCGCCCTGCGTGGAGGCGGTGCCGTCGAATCCGGTCAGCGGCGTGGCAGCGCCTATTGTGACTTCGCGGAAAATGGCACGGGTGCGATAGGCCGGATCCTGGTGCATGGGCACCAGATATTCGCGTTTGACGCGATCGCAGTAGGTGCAGCCGGGGCTGGTAAACAGCACCATGATGGGCACCTTGCGCTGAGTGGCGATGCGCGCATCGGCCTTGAAACTCTTTGCCTGAACCAGGCCGCTGGCCGCGCTGGCGCCGCCGGACAGCGCCAGGCCCCATGCTAAAATCAAGCTCCAGGTTGCGATGAGTCGCGTCATGGTTGTTGTCTCTTTGTGCAGGTGCGGATACGTCGTAAGCATGAGTGTCGCGGCATCTTTTGTTAAACCAAAAAATCATTTTATTACCGTCATGCAAACCCTGACCATTGCTTCCCGTGAAAGTGCCCTTGCCATGTGGCAGGCGGAACATATCCGTGACCGCCTGCGTGCGCTGCATCCAGGCTGCACAGTGAACATTCTGGGCATGACCACGCGCGGTGACCAGATTCTCGACGTCACCTTGTCCAAAATCGGCGGCAAGGGCTTATTTGTCAAGGAGCTTGAAGTGGCACTGGAAGCTGGCCAGGCCGACCTGGCGGTGCATTCGATGAAGGATGTGCCGATGGAACTGCCGGCAGGGTTTGATCTGGCGGTGATCGGTGAGCGCGAAGATCCACGCGACGCCTTCGTGTCGAACCAGTACGAACGTTTGTCCGACCTGCCGCCCGGCGGCGTGGTGGGTACTTCCAGCCTGCGGCGCGAAGCGCAACTGCGCGCACGTTATCCGCATCTGACGGTGAAGCCATTGCGCGGCAACGTCGGCACCCGCCTGAAAAAACTCGACGAGGGCCAATTCGACGCAATCCTGCTCGCCGCCGCCGGCCTCAAACGGCTTGGCCTCGGCCACCGCATCAAGAGCCTGCTGAGTGTGGAAGACAGTATTCCTGCTGCCGGCCAGGGTGCGCTCGGCATCGAAATCCGCAGCGGTAGCAGCGACGTGGCGGCCATGCTTGCCGCCCTCAATCATGGCGAAACCGCCGCCTGCGTGCGCGCTGAACGCCAGGTCAGCCGCGTGCTGGGCGGCAGTTGCCAGGTGCCGCTGGGTGCGCATGCGGTGCTGCAGGATGGCCGTCTGGTGCTGAATGGCTTTGTGGCGAATCCGGATGGCAGCGGTTTCATCCAGGAACGTGCCGAAGGCGACGCGAACGACCCCGAAGCGGTGGGCCAGGCCCTTGCCGACAAGCTACTGGCATTGGGCGCACGCGCCATTCTCGACAACCTGCCTGCATGAGTGAACCGCTGGCCGGGCGCACCGTGCTGGTGACACGCCCTGCGCACCAGTCTGCCGCGCTGGCGAGAATGATCGGCGCGGCGGGCGGCACGGCCTTTGAGTTTCCCGCGCTTGAGATCGAGGCGGTTCCGCTGGACGAATTGACCGGGGCGCTGATGCAGCTGGCCGCGGCCGATATCGTGATTTTTATCAGCCCCAATGCGGCGCAGTTTGGTATGGGGGCGATCCACACCCTGCCTGCCGCCATTCAGGTTTTTGCCGTCGGCCCCGGCACCGCGCGTGCGCTGCAAGCGCACGGTCTGGGCAACATCATCACGCCGGATGGTCAGGACAGCGAAGCGTTGCTGGCGTTGCCGCAACTGGCGGATGTGGCCGGCAAGCGGGTGGTGATCGTGCGCGGAGTCGGTGGCCGCACCCTGCTGGCGGATACGCTGCGTAGCCGCGGCGCGCAGGTGGATTTCATGGAATGCTACCGGCGCGTGTGTCCTCGCGCCGACGCCGCGCCGCTGCTGGCGCGCTGGCAAGCCGGCGGGATCGATGCGGTGACGGTCACTAGCGCCGAAACCTTGCATAATCTGGCGGTGTTGCTGGGTGAATCTGGCCGGCCCCTGCTGTTGCGCTCCCCGCTTTTTGCGCCGCATGAGAAAATCGCCGCCGCGGCGCGCCGCTTTGGCATTGCACAGGTCATTGCTACGCCAGGTGGCGATGACGGCCTGCTGACAGGCCTGCTTAACTGGTTCAGGAACAACCCATGAATGACACCCCCGACACCTCCTCCCCACAACCTGCGGCACAGCCCGCCACGCTACCTGCTGCGGCACCGGCCCAGGTTGCTGCGCGCCCACATACCTCGGGGGTGGCACTGGTCGCCCTGCTGGTTGCCGCGCTGGCGATGGCAGCTGCAGCCTGGTCGTGGTTCGACAGCAGTGAGCGCATTCGCGACCTGAAGAGCGAGCTGGGCCGCTGGCTGGCCGAGACAGGCAAGGAGGTGAACGAAACCCGCCTGCTCGCGCGCAATGCCGACGATGCGATGCGGCAGGTCAGCGAAAAGGTCGCCCATATCGAAAGCCAGATGACGACCTCGCAACAGCAGCAGCTCTCGCTTGAGGCGCTCTACAAGGATCTGTCGCAGGGGCGCGATCAATGGGCGCTGGCCGAAATCGAACAGGTGCTGCTTACCGCCGCGCAGCAATTGCAACTGGCCGGCAACGTCAAGGCCGCGATCATTGCGCTGGAAGGTGCGGATACCCGTCTGCAGCGTCTCGACAAGCCGCAATTCACCGCCTTGCGCCGTGCCATCGCGGCCGATCTGGCCAATTTGCGCGCGGTGCCTTCGCTCGACGAAGTGGGCGCCAGCGCGCGCATCGAGGCACTGGTAGCACGCCACACCAGTTGGCCGCTGGCGAGCGCACAGGTTTCCGAAGCGGCGCCGGCGCCGCGTGCCGGCGGCCGTACCACCGATATCGGCCAGGAACTGTGGGCCGAACTGAAACGCCTGGTTCAGATCCGCCGCGTCGATGGCAACGAAGCGATATTGCTGCCGCCCGATCAAGCCTATTTCCTGCGCGAGAACCTGCGCTTGCGCCTGTTGTCGGCGCGGTTGGCGCTATTGGCGCAGGATGAAGCAGCATTCCAGGCCGACTTGCGTGCGGCATCGGAAATGCTGAACCGCTATTTCAATACGCGTGACGCCGGGGTGGCCGCCGCGCTCAAGGAAATCAAACGCCTGTCCGGCCTGCAGGTCGCGCAGAAATTGCCTGGCATCGATGCCAGCCTCGCCGCCCTTGAGGCGCATAAGGGGAATCCATAATGCGCTGGCTGATATCGATCCTCATCATCGCGGTGCTGGCCGTCGCGCTGGCGATGGCCGGGCGCTATGACCCCGGCTATGTGGTGCTGGTGTATCCGCCCTGGCGGATGGAAATCTCTTTCATCAGTTTTGTGCTGATGGTGGTGGGCTTGGTGGTGAGCGGCATCGTGCTGCTGCGGCTGGCGCTGCTCACGCTCAATCTGCCCGGTATCGTGCGTGAACAGCGTGAACGCCGCGCCGCCAAAAAACGTGACGAGAATTTCGTCGGCGGTCTCAGGGCGTATGCCGAATATCGCTACCAGGATGCCGAGCAGTCGCTCGGCCTATGGCAGGGCGACGAGGCCCGGGTGGGCCTTGCTCGTGTGCTGGCAGCGCGCGCCGCGCAGGAAATGCGCGCCGTACCAAAACGCGAGCGCCACATCCAGGAAGCCACCGAACACGGTGCCGAACTGGCCGCGCAGCTTTTCGAGGCGGACGCCCGGCTGGATATGAAAGATGCCACCGGCGCGTTGACCGCGATTCAGTCCGCCAAGCTGATCGCGCCGCAACACACGGCCTTGCTGCGTCTGGAATTGAAGGCGCGTCAGCTGACCGGGCAATGGGACGAAGTTGACAAGCTGCTCGATGCGCTGACGCGCAGCAATGCCCTGGACCCCAGTGTCGCCACGCAGGTGCGGCGCAAGGCCTATGCGGAAAATCTGAAGCGACGCGCCGAGGATGACCGGGCGCTGCTGGAATACTGGAAGAAAATCCCGGCCGAATACAAGGCGGATGCTTCGGTCGCGGGCGCTGCCGTACGTGCATTCATACATCGCGGCGGACACGATACTGCGCTCGACGTGCTGGAGGCGGCGCTCAACCGCGAGTGGCATGAAGAACTGGTGGCACTTTACGGCGAGGTTCGCAGCAGCAGTGCCACGCGGCAGATCGAGCACGCCGAAAAATGGCTGCATGCCCAGCCACGCGATGCGCAGTTGCTGCTGACGCTGGCCCAGCTGTGCAGCGTGCAGGAATTATGGGGCAAGGCGCAAAGCTATCTGGAAGCCAGTCTCGCCATCGCCCCCAGCGCCGAAGGCCATATCCGCATGGCCGAACTCAAAACCCAGAGCAGCCAGCCGGGTGAAGCCTGTCGGCATTATCAGAAAGCACTCGCCCTGTGCCGCGCTGAATAGCGCGCCCCCAGAATTTTATTGCCACAGCATCTGGCACATTTGTGCGGTGTGGGCGATGTGCTGTGCCGGCTATCATTAGCATTCACTAATATTATATGGAATGCTCCGATGCGTACCCCTCTTTTTGCTGTGTTGGCTGTCGTGCTGGGCACGCTGAGTTTGTCTGTGTCTACTGGCTGGGCAACCGTTCCGCCGGCTAATCAGGCGGCTCCGACTGACGTTTACAAGATCGCGATCGACCGCGACATCAGTCTGGTCGACGCGGCTGATTCGATGCGCCTGCGCGCCAATGCGCTGAACCTCAAACTGGTGGCCGAACTGGCGCTTTCCAAGCAGGTGGAGGCGGTGACCAATCAGGCGCAGCGTACTGTCACCATTTTCCAGTTTTGTGATGCCGTCACCGCCAAGGACCTGATCGATCTGAATCTGGATTTCTCGGTTTACATGCCGTGCCGCATTGCGCTGATCGAGGATGCCAACGGTCAAGGCTGGCTGGTGATGATGGATGTGAACGTCGATGCGGTGGCCAAGGAAAAGCGTTTGCCGCAGGTATTGAAAAACCGCATCAACGAGGTGCGGCAGTCACTGGTGGACATTATGCAGGCAGGGGCTAAGGGCGAACTGTAAGCAACGAACGTCTCACAGTCTGGGCGTGAGCCCGGACCGGCCGTTTACGCGGCGGGCACAGTCTCGGCATCCGCCGCATAGACGAAGGAATCCGCAAAGAATTCGTCTTCCGGTAATCCGCGTGTGGTGACGAAGCTGTCGCGCGCGCTGTCGACCATGGCGGGCGCGCCGCAGGCATAGACCTGGTAGCCCGACAGGTCGGCGAAATCCGCCAGTACCGCCTGATGCACGTAGCCGGTGCGGCCCTGCCAGTGATCGCCGGACTCGGGGTTGGACAGCACCGGGATGAAGCTGAAATTCGGGTGCTCGGCCTGCCACTGCTGCGGCAGGTCGGCCATATACAGATCCTTCAGCGAGCGCACGCCCCAGTACAGCACCAGATCGCGGTCGGTGTGTTCGGCGAAGGCGTGTTCCAGCATGCCCTTGATCGGCGCAAAGCCGGTGCCGCCCGCGATGAAAATCATCGGCTTGTCGGAATCCTCGCGGATGAAGAAACTGCCGAGCGGGCCTTTGATGCGCAGGATGTCGCGTTCCCTCAATGTGGAAAATACCAGTTCGCTGAACAGGCCGCCCGGCACGTGGCGGATATGCAGTTCCAGCAGCGCGTCGGCGTGCGGCGGGTTGGCGAGCGAATAGCTGCGCGACTTGCCGTCCTTCAACTGGAAATCGATATATTGTCCGGCGAGAAACTGCAGGCGCTCGTTGGCCGGCAGCTTGATTTTAATCAGCATCACGTCATCGGCGCGCTTCTCCAGTTTTTCCACCCGGCACGGCAGCGTCTTCACCACGATATCCTTGGCAGCGCCGATTTCCTTGGCCTCGATGGTCATGTCAGTCAGTGGCTTGGCGCGGCAAAACAGCGCGCGGCCCTGGGCTTTTTCCGCGTCCTTCAACGCCGTGGCGGAATGGGTGCCGTAATCGAGTTGACCGGACAACACCTTGCCCTTGCAGGCGCCGCAGGCGCCGTTGCGGCAGCCGTAGGGCAGTGAAAAACCTTCGCGCAGTGCGGCCTCCAAGATGGTTTCGTCGTCCTGGACAATGAACTGGTGCCCGCTGGGCTGAATGGTGACCTGATGCGGCATGATGTGAGCTTAAAATACAGTCATTAATCAACGAATTATCACCCGGGTGGCGCGGGTTTTCACCCCTGCGCGCGTAGGGTTTCAGGCAACCGGGCTTCCAGGCAGGCGCGATGAAAAGAATCTTGATTGTGGGGTTTGGCGATGTCGCCGAGCGGCTGGTGAAGCGCTATGCCGGTCAGGCCGAGTATATCGGCATGATCCGCCGGCCCGAACGCGCGCCTGAGTTGCGGGCGCTCGGCGTGACGCCATACGTCGGCGATCTCGACGCGCCGGCCACGCTGAAACTCTTGCCACGTGCTGACGGCGTCTTCCACTTTGCGCCGCCGCCGAACGCGGGCAGTACCGACCCGCGTACCGCGCGTCTGTTGCATGCGCTGGGGCGGCACGGCAAGCCGGGCGCGCTGGTCTACATCAGCACCAGCGGCGTGTATGGCGACTGCGGCGGCAACTGGGTCAGCGAAACCCGCCCGGTGGCGCCGGTGAATGGCCGCGCCGTGCGGCGGGTCGATGCCGAACGGCAGTTGCGTGCCTGGGGTGAAACCCAGGGCGTGCAGGTCAGCATCCTGCGCGCACCGGGCATTTATGCTTCCGACCGCCTGCCGCTGGAACGGATCAAGCGCGGCACCCCGGCGCTGCTTGCGCAGGACGACAGCTACACCAACCACATCCATGCCGACGATCTGGCGCGGCTGGCTTGGGCGGCGCTGTTCCGCGGGCGTGCACAACGCATCTACCATGCGGTCGATGCGCATCCGCTGAAAATGGGCGACTGGTTCGACAGCTGCGCCGATGCCTTCGATCTGCCGCGGCCGCCGCGGGTGAACCGTGCCGAAGCGGAACAGGTGCTGTCCGAGGCCTTGCTGTCGTTTCTGCGTGAATCGCGCCAGTTGTCGAACGTGCGTACCACGCGCGAACTGCGGCTGAAATACCGTTACCCGACGTCGGACGACTTGCTGCGCGAAATCAAACAGCAGCGCGGGCAGATGAAGCTGTTTTGAGGCGCGTGCGATTCAGCGCAGTCGGTCGTCCGATTCGCGCTTGAACTCGCCGTCTATTGTTGTGGGCATCACGTTCGCTCCTTCTCCCCTCGAGGGAGAGGGTTGGGGAGATGAGGGGGGTGCATCGTCATTCGCCGAACGCAGCGGGTCCGGTTTGCGGTTGGCCCAGGTGCCGGGAGTCAGCAGCAGCACCAGCGCGATGGCATCGCTGATGAAGCCGGGGAAGACAAGCAGGCCGCCGGCGAGCAGAATACGCCCGCTGGCAAACAGCGCACTGAGCGGATGCGCGCCCGATTGCACCGAAAACAGCAGTCGCGCGCTCCAGGCAACGCGTTCGACCCGAATCAGCATGACCCCGGCGATGGCGGCCAGCAGCAGCCAAAGCAGCACCCAACCGCCGATGGCACTGGCCATCCAGAAGATGCCGATGGCCTCCAGAACCGGGAACGACAGCAGGAGTAGCACAATCCAACTAAAGCGCATGTGATGGAACCTTTGTTAATCTTGACGAATTTACCCGATGTCGCGAGCGCCGAGAAATTGGCGCGCGTTCTGGTCGAACGCCGCGCGGCCGCATGCGTGAACGTTTTGCCGGCCTGCCGCTCAATTTATCGTTGGCATGGCGCGGTGGAAATGGCGGAGGAAATCCCGCTGCTGATCAAAACCACCGCGGCGAATTACCCGCTGATCGAAGAAATTGTTCGCGCGCAGCATCCTTACGATGTACCTGAACTGATTGCCACACCCATAACACACGGCCTGCCGGCCTATCTCGACTGGCTGACCACGGAGACTGAAAAACATGAATAAGTGGATGCGTTTGCTCAAGTGGCTGCCTGTAGTTTGGGGTGTGCTTGCGCTTTTTCCAGTGGCCCATGCCGAAGAATTTCTGGACCCTGAAGTCGCGTTCAAGTTCACCGCACGTGCAGTCGATGCCAATACGCTGGAAGCGCGTTGGCAGATCGCCGACGACTATTACATGTACCGTGACAAGTTCAAGTTCGAGGTCGTCGGTGCCACGCTCGGCGCACCGCAACTGCCCGCCGGTAAGATCAAGGACGACGAGAATTTCGGCAAGGTCGAAACCTATCGCAAGGATGTGCGCATCGCGCTGCCGATCCAGCGCACGCGGGGCACCACGTCAGTCACGCTGAAAGCCGTTTCGCAGGGGTGTGCCGACGCAGGCTTGTGTTACACCCCGCAGACCGTCAGCGCGACCATCAAACTGCCGGTGCTGGCCGTCACCACTGCCGCTGCTCCGGCAGCTGCAAGCCCCGTCGCCTCTGCGCTCGATAGCCTGCGCAGTCTCGGTGGCATGGATATGCCGAAAGTGCTGCCGCCGGATGAGGCTTTCCTGGTTGCCGCCGCGATGCCGGATGCGCAGACGGTCAGGTTCGATTACACGCTGACGCCCGACACCTACCTGTATCGCGACAAGCTCGCTTTCATCATCAAGTCGCCGGCCGATATCAAGGTGGCCAAGGTCGACACGCCGGCAGGCGAAGTCAAGGATGACCCGAGCTTTGGCCCCACCGAGGTCTACCATCAGAACCTTGCGGCCAATGTGACGCTGTCGCGGGCGCTCGCCGCCGGCGAACAACTGGTGCTGGAAGCCTCCTGGCAGGGCTGCAACGAAGCGGTCGGCATCTGCTATCCGCCAACCGAGAAGGATTTCACTTTGACCGCGGGCGGTGTGGGCGTTGCCTCTGCCGCCAGCCTTCAGGCCGCCCCGGTCGAACCCGCCAGTGAATCCGATACATCGAGGATCGAACAGGTATTGAAAGGTGGCAATTTCTGGGGCGTCGTCGTCACCTTTTTCGGCCTCGGCTTGTTGCTGGCGCTGACACCCTGCGTGTTTCCGATGATCCCGATTCTGTCGGGCATCATCGCCGGGCAGAAAAAGGACGTAACCAAGACCAGTGGCTTCCTGCTGTCGCTCGCCTATGTGCTGGGCATGGCCATCACCTATGCGCTGGCCGGTGTGGCGGCGGCCCTGTCCGGCACGCTGATTTCCAACGCACTGCAGAACCCGTGGGCGCTCGGCGTTGGCGCCGGCATTTTCGTGCTACTGGCGATGTCGATGTTCGGCTTCTTCGAGATTCAGTTGCCGAGCTTCATCCAGAGCAAGTTCTCGGACGCATCCAACAAGATGAAGGGCGGCAATTTCGTCGGCGTTTTCGTCATGGGTGCGCTGTCCGCGGTGATCCTGGGCCCCTGCGTCGCGCCGCCGCTGGCCGCCGCGCTCGCCTTCATCGCGCAGACCGGCAACACCACGCTGGGCGGGGTTGCGCTATTCGTGCTGGCGCTCGGCATGGGGGTGCCCTTATTGCTGGTCGGCCTCTCGGCCGGCGCGCTGCTGCCACGCGCGGGTGGCTGGATGAACGCGGTGAAATATTTCTTCGGCGTCATGATGTTGGCGATCGCCATCTATCTGATCTCGCCGGTCGTTCCCGGCTGGGTCAACATGCTGCTGTGGGCGCTGCTGCTGATCGCGTCCGCGATTTTCCTGCATGCGCTTGATCCCCTGCCGGATCGCGCTTCCGGCTGGAAGCGGCTGTGGAAGGGGCTCGGCGTGGTGCTGCTGATCGGCGGTCTGGCGATCCTGCTCGGCATGCTGGCAGGCAGCCGAAATTTGCTGCAACCGCTTGATGTGTTCAAGGGCGGTGCCGGCGGTGGCGTGGCGATGGCGGCAGTACAGAAAGGCTTGCCATTCGAGAAGGTCAAGGATGTAGCCGAACTCGATGCGCGCCTGGCGGTGGCCCAGGCCGACGGCCGCGCGGTGATGCTCGACTTCTATGCCGACTGGTGCGTGTCGTGCAAGGAAATGGAGGCCTTCACCTTCAGCGATGCCCGGGTGCAGGCGCGTCTGCAGAACGTGGTGCTGCTGAAGGCCGACGTCACCACCAACAGCGCTGCTGATAAGGCGTTGCTCAAGCGCTTCAACCTGTTTGGCCCGCCCGGGCTGATTTTCTGGAACAGCGCGGGCGCGCAGTCTGACTTCAAAGTCATTGGCTTCGAGAAAGCCGACAAATTCCTGGCGAGCATCGACGCCGCGCTGGGTCAGTGATGCTGCCGTTGGTCTGTTACGGGTGACGCCTTAATACGGCAACGGCGTCGAGCAGCGACGTGACGATGGGCTGAATCTTGCGCCGCATCAGCGAACCGATCGCGGTGGTCTTGAGGAAAATCGGCCGTACGCTGTCGGCGTCCACCGCGGCCAATGCGTCGAGTGCGGCGCAATCCGCTTCAAACTGCGGTGCCTCACTGAGCAAGGCTTCACGCGCAGCCCTGCGCGTGGTTTCGTCGGCCTGACGCAGCGGCGCGCACCACTGCGCCAGCGCGTTCAGCGTATGGTTCACCACTTCCTGGTTTTCCGGCCGTTCAACGACGGTTGCGGTGGTGGCGATGAAGGTCTGCCCCTGTCCGGATAAGGCCTTTTCCAGCATCACGCTATACGGATTGCCGGCCAGTTGCGGCACGCTCGCGTGGTCGGTGCGCGCCTCACGCGGACTGGGCAGATTGTCCGGTTGCAGTTCGAGAAAGGCGACGTAATATGAATTGCGGCTGTTGCCGCGCTTCCAGATCGCCAGCCGCTCGGCGTCGGTCAGTACGCCTGAATACAGCATCACCGCCACGGTATCGAGAATGCCGACGTCGTCCTCGTGCAAAAAGGCCAGGTGCTCGACCAGGAATTCGGCCAGCGTGCGGCCCATGCTGCCCTGGCACACCACATCGCGCATCAGCATCAGCCGCGCATTTTCGATGGTCGGCATGCACCACCAGGCATATTTGGCGAGTTCGTTGGTGAGCGCGGGCGAGTGCACCACGGCGACCACCGCTTCTTCCTCGGCGATCAGCAGCAGTTGTGCCAGATGCTGGTTCGATAGCCCGGCTTGCGACTGCCGCGTCCAACGCGTCAGATGGACAGGGTAGCCGCCGGGCGACCCCAGCGCGTGGCCGGATAGCAATTCGCGCACCCGTTTCAGATAACGGTCGGAACGCTCGTTGGGCTTCAGCGGTACGCTCGCTTCGCCTTGCGGCGTCAGCGCCCAAAGCGTCATGTTCGATTCGTCGATGCGGACGGCCTTGAGCTCGGTGTTGAAGAGCACGTTGAGGCGCAGTTCGTCTTCAGGGGAGAGTTCGTTGTTCATGCAGAAACCTTTTATTTATCCGCGAAGAACCCCGAAGGAAAAACAGCTTCGTGCTCTTTATGCCCTCCGGGTATTCGCGGATAAAGCTTTTAAAGCGTCTTGAACACTTCACGTGCGGCAGCGATGGTGGCGTCGATGTCGGCATCGGTGTGCGCGGCCGAAACGAAACCCGCTTCGAATGCGGAGGGCGCGAGGTAGATGCCGTGGTCGATCATGGCGTGGAAGAAGCGGTTGAACTTCTCCTTGTCGCCCTGCATGACCTCGGCAAAGCTCGCCGGCGGCTTGGCCGCAAAATACAGGCCGAACATGCCGCCGACCGAATCTGCGCAGAAGGTGACACCGGCGTCCTTGGCGACTGCGGTCAGGCCCTTCACCAGCTTCTCGGTGCGGGCAGTGAGGTTGGCGTGGAAGCCGGGTTCGGAAATGGCAGCCAGTGTGGCAAGGCCCGCCGCCACCGCCACCGGATTGCCCGACAACGTGCCCGCCTGGTACACCGGTCCCACCGGCGCCAGCGCGTCCATCACGTCGGCGCGGCCGCCGAAGGCGCCCACCGGCATGCCGCCGCCGATCACCTTGCCGAGGGTGGTCAGATCCGGCTTGATGCCCAGGAGCTTTTGCGCGCAGCCGAGGTCGACGCGGAAGCCGGTCATCACCTCGTCGAAGATCAGCAGCGCGCCGTGCGCGTCGCACAGCCGGCGCATCGCCGCCATGAATTCGGCGGTCGGTTTGACCAGGTTCATGTTGCCGGCGAAGGGTTCGACGATGATGCAGGCGATCTCGTTGCCGATTTCGGCGAAGGTGCGTTCGAGTCCGGCGACATCGTTGTAGTCGAGCACGATCGTCTGCGCCGCGACTTCCGGCGGCACGCCGGCCGAGGTCGGATTGCCGAAGGTGAGCGCGCCGGAGCCGGCCTTCACCAGCAGGAAATCGGCGTGACCGTGATAGCAGCCTTCGAATTTGATGAACTTGCTGCGGCCGGTGAAGCCGCGCGCCAGACGGATTGCACTCATGGTCGCTTCGGTCCCGGATGAGACCAGGCGTACTTTCTCGATGCTCGGCACCAATTCGATGATGCGGCGGGCAATGGTGAGTTCAGCTTCAGACGGCGCACCGAACGACAGGCCGTTGACGGCAGCATCCTGTACGGCTTTCACCGTGCCGGGGTGCGCGTGGCCGAGGATCGCCGGCCCCCACGAGCCGACGTAGTCGATGTACTCGCGGCCGTCGGCGTCCCATACACGCGAACCCTTGGCGC
The DNA here is from genome assembly GCA_051305915.1 of Thiobacillus sp. Taxonomy (GTDB): domain Bacteria; phylum Pseudomonadota; class Gammaproteobacteria; order Burkholderiales; family Thiobacillaceae; genus Thiobacillus. The sequence goes on from JBPPMF010000078.1 coordinate 15,674, forward strand.
GGCTGAAGAACACCGGGGTGCCGCCGACGCTCTTGAAGGCGCGCACTGGGGAGTTCACGCCGCCCGGGATCACTTGTTGCGATTGTTCGAAAAGCTGTTCGTTACGGGTCATTGCTCGGACTCCACTTCAAATAATTGATTTAGATCGTGCGCGCTGGCACGGATGTCGGGGGCATCGAACAGGGCCGACAGCACGGCAAGGCTGTCGGCGCCGGCATCCAGCAATGTGGGGGCATTGGCTAGGGTGATGCCGCCGATGGCCACCAGTGGTAGGTGAATGTGCGGCGAGGCATCGCGCAGCAAATCGAGACTGGCGCGTCCGGCGGCCGGCTTGGTGGGCGAGGCAAAGAAGCTGCCGAAGGCCACATAGTCGGCGCTCGCGGCCTGCGCCGCCTGTGCCAGTTCGAGGCTCTGGTAGCAGGATGCGCCGATGAGTTTCCCCTTGCCTAGAATGATGCGCGCCTCGCGCAGAGTGCCGTCGTCGCGTCCCAGATGCACGCCGTCGGCGCCGCACAGATCGGCCAGCCGCAGGTCGTCGTTGACGATCAGCGGCACGCCGAAGCGGCGGCACAGCACGACCAGTTCGCTCGCCTGCTCGTGGCGGCGCGCGACGTCGCCTGACTTGTCTCGGTATTGCACGGCGGCCACGCCGCCTTCCAGCGCGGCTTCGACCTGCGCCAGCAAGGATTCGGTGTCCGCGGTTTCTTGGGTGATGGCGTAAACGCCGCCGGGGAAGTTAGGCATGGACGCGCTTAGGCATTGCCTTCTGTCTGCGCATCCTGTGCCCAGAAGAAACGCTCCGGAATATATTGCCCCATGCCGGGGCGGAAGGCAGCTTTCAGTGTTTCATAGGTGAAGTTCTGCGCTTCGCGTACCGCAGTCGGCACGTCATGGCCATAGGCCAGGGTGGCCGCGATGGCCGAGGCCAGCGTGCAGCCGGAGCCGTGATAACTGCCCGGCAGGCGGTCCCAGGCGTCGGTCTGCACATGGCCGTTGGCGTCGTACAGGCTGTTCAGCACGCGCGGCGTGGCCTCGTGGGTGCCGGTGATGAAGACATATTCGCAGCCGAGATCGGTCAGATGCCTGGCGCAGGCAGCGAGATCCATGTCGTCCTCGTCCGACTCGAACAGCGCCAGCCGCCGCGCTTCATGGCTGTTGGGGGTGAGGATGCTGGTCTGCGGAATGAGCAGGTCGCGCATCGCGGAGATCATGTCCTCGGTGGCGAGGTCGTCGCCGCGCCCGGAGGCCAGCACTGGGTCGAGGATGACCGGAATGTCCGGATAATCGGCAAGGATTTCGGCGATGACCGCCATCGTCTCCGGGCTGCCCAGCATGCCGAGCTTGAATGCCGCCACTGGCACGTCCTCCAGCAGCATCCGCGCCTGATCCATCACCCACTCGGAGTCGATGGCCAGCACTTCATCGACGCGCGCGGTGTCCTGCACCGTGATCGCGGTGATGACCGACAGCGGGTGACAGCC
>JBPPMF010000082.1:0-2980 GCA_051305915.1 Thiobacillus sp.
GCACATTGATGACACTGGTCTTCATCGCGGCTCCTCGGCGTGGTCGTCGGTTCGGCGCATGGGCGGCACGCTTGTCTTGTCAGCCTTTGTGCGGCGGTTCGTCCTCGGCTGCAGGGGCCGGCTCGGGAGCCGATTCCGGTGGTTCCGGAGTCGCGTTCACGGCGGCGAAGCGCCCGGTCACACTCTCGACACCCGGCACGGCACCGATGTGCTGTTCTACGCCCAGCACGTTCAGTACCAAAGCATGTCGCGCACGTCAATCACACCTCTCTCCTGCTCGACGGGTTCGACCCATTCGAAGTGGCTGGGTCGGTCGCCACCTTGTCCTGAAGCCAGCCTCCGGTGAAACCGGCTCGCAGCAGGCCGGTGGCGATGGGCGGGCAGGCGCGCATCAATCGCCACAGCAGGCCGGAACGGTAGTTTTCGATCATCAACACGATCGGCCCCTGGTTGAGCCCGAAGTGCCAGGGTGACACCCACCAGCCGTAGGGATTGCCCGGCTCGCCCGGGTGCGAGGGGTTGAACGAGGCCTTGAATCCGTAGGAATTGAATCGGGTCAGCTTGGCCTGATGGATGCAATGGTCGATGGTGGGCAACACGATCTCGGGCGCGAACGGCAGCGAGGCTGTCACCGCCCACGGTGCGAGCGTTCCGTCGTCGGGCCCGTAGGGTACGCCGCGCGCGACGTAGTCGAACAACTCGCGTTCGTTGCCGTCGACCGTGATGCGTCCCGGGCCCGGGCCTTCGCTGGCGGTGATGCCCCAGCAGTGGCTGCCGTAGCTCTTGAACCCCAACGGGTTTTCGATGGCATACCGTTGTTGCGCCAGCGTCGCGCGGCGGCTGTTCTCGAAATAGTCGATACCCCTGCCGAGCATGAAAGCGTCCTGGATGCCGCGAAAGTCGATCCACACATGCGACAGCTGGTGGGTGAAGAGCGACCCAGCATACAGATATTCCTGTCCGCAACAACGCTCCCAGCGGTAGGTGGAGGCCCACGCGGCGTAGCTTGGCTCCGGCAGCGGCCAGGTCGGCGAACCCAGGCCCAGCACATACAGCAGCAGTGCCTCGTCGTAGCCTTCCCAGCGGTAGCGCAGGTAGCCGCTCTCGGGCTTCCAGCCGTGCGTAACGGTGCTGCCCCCGTTCTGCGCCCATGGCCAGTTGGCGCGGCGATACAACGCGTCGGCCAGAGTGCGGAGTTCCTTCTCGTCGGCACTGTCGGCGTCGAAGTACATGGCCGCGGCTAGCGCGCCTGCAAGCAGGAAGGTGCTGTCCACGGTGGACAGTTCACATTGCCAGGCGCGCCGCCCCGTCTGCATGTCGAGAAAGTGGTAGTAGAAACCCTGGTACCCGGTGGCGTCGGGCTCCGGCCCGTGCGGGCTGTGCCAGAAGAAGCGCAGCGTGGTCAGCGTGCGCTCGACGGCCGCGGTGCGCGACATGAAGCCGCGTTCCACAGCGACCGGGTAGCAGGCCAGCGCGAGTCCGGTGGCGGCAATGCTGGCGGGCCAGTCCGGCGCGGTCTTGTCGACCACCAGGCCGTTGTCAGGATTCGTTTCATGCAGGAAGTAGCCGAAGGTTTCGCGCTGCAGATCCTCCAGTGCGGTGCCTCCATGTCGAAACGGGGCAGGTAGTGGCTCGGCATCCATGTGATCGAAGTCCAAGCGGGGACGCGAGCAACCACCTCCATGCGCCTGAAACCCTGGCCATCGACGCTCGCATAGTTCGCCAACTTCAGACTAGAGGTATTGCGCTGCGCTGTCTGTGCGCCAGCGAACGGTGCGACAGGGCTGTTTGGCGGTTTCAAACATCGCCCGCCACTGGGTGCGCTGACACACTGACGAACTCGGGAACCAGCGCGCAGCATGCGCGCTGGTTCCCATCAACGCGCGCCGCTCGCGCGTCAGTGGAGAGGCCGGATGCAGGATTCGCAGCTTGCCAAGCCCGCGCAATCTGGCTGATCCTGCGCTTCAGGAGGACCCCGAAATCGGGCGCTACGCCGGCCGTGTGTCCGACTCCGGCGAAGGACGCTGGACCATTCAGGCCGCCGTCGAACAGGGAGTTCCAGTGCCGGTGCTCAGCGCTGCACTGTTCGAGCGTTTCAGCTCGCGCGGTGGCGCCAACTTTTTCAATCGGCTTCTGTCGGCCATGCATGAGGAATTCGGCGGCCACGCCGAAAGGAGCGCTGCGTGAACGTACTCGTCATATCGTGCCGTGCATCGCGGGCGGGCACATGACCGCGCCGTACGACACCGTGTTCCTGTTCGACGTGGACAACACGCTGCTCGACAACGATGGCGTGATCGCCGACCTGCGCGCACACATCGAGCACGAGTTCGGAGCTGCCACGGCCCGTCGTTACTGGCACCACTTCGAGGCGCTGCGCAGCGAACTCGGCTATGCCGACTACCTGGGGGCACTGCAGCGCTGGCGGGTCGAAGCCGAGCCGCTGCCGGGCGAAGCGACGCGCTTGCTGAGGATGTCGGACTTTCTCATCGACTACCCGTTCGCTGAGCGCCTGTACCCCAACGCCGTGGCTGTCGTCCAACGCCTGGGCGAGTTTGGGCACACTGTGATCCTGACCGATGGTGATGTGGTCTTCCAGCCGCGAAAGGTCCAGCGCTCGGGCCTGTGGGATGCCGTGGCCGGGCGGGTGTTGATCTACATCCACAAGGAGCGGATGCTGGATGCCGTTCAGCGCCACTACCCCGCCCGCCACTATGTGATGGTGGACGACAAGCTGCGCATCCTGGCGGCCATGAAGAAGGTTCTGCAGGACCGCTTGACCACCGTATTCCCGCGCCAGGGGCACTACGCGCTGGACCCGGCCCCCGCTGCCGCTTACCCGGCGGCCGACATCACGATCGAGCGCATCGGCGATTTGCTATCTGTCGACATTCGCGAATTGAGTGGATCCAAAGACCCGGCCCCCGCAACACAGGAAACGCCATGAACGTCAAAACGGTGGGTTGGCCGATGCGGCGCT
>JBPPMF010000086.1:0-3880 GCA_051305915.1 Thiobacillus sp.
TCAGCAGCAGCAAAGCGGCCAGGAAATTGACGATCTGCAGGTGGTAGGTCAGGGTCATGTCAGACCTCCAGCATGAAATGGATCAGCATGCCGAGCACCGCCAGCAGGAAGGCGGTGCCCAGGAATTCGGGTGCGCGAAACAGCCGCACCTTGGCCGAAATCGTTTCGAGGAACGCCAGCACGGCGCCGCCGAGCAGCAGTTTCGCGACCATCGCCAGTAATGCCAGCGGCAGGGCGGCAACATCCCCCCGCGCCGCAATGCCCCAGGGCAGGAACAGTGCGATGCCCAGCGCCGAATAGGTGAAGAGTTTGAGTGCCACCGCCCATTCGATCAGTGCCAGATGGCGGGCCGAATACTCGAGGATCATCGCCTCGTGGATCATCGTGAGCTCGAGGTGGGTGCTGGGGTTGTCCACCGGGATGCGGGCGTTTTCCGCGACCGAGATCATCCAGAACGACACCGCGGCAAACGCCAGGCTGGGGTAGATGGCGAATTCCTTGTGCGCTAGCGTCTCGACGATCACCGGCAATTCAGTCGACTGCGAGATCAGGCTGGCGGTGAAGAACACCATTAGCAGCGCCGGCTCGGCGAGGAAGGACACCAGCATCTCGCGCCGTGCGCCGAGCGAGCCGAAGGCGGTGCCGATGTCCATCGCCGCCAGCGCCAGGAATACCCGGGCCAGGGCGAAGATGCCGACCAGCGCGATGACGTCGGCGGCTGGCGAGAACGGCAGGTCGTTGGCGATGGTCGGCACGATGCCCGCGGCCAGCGCCATGCAGGCAAAGATCATGTAGGGCGCGAAGCGGAACAGCGGGCTGGCGCTGTGCGCGATCACCGCGTCCTTGTGAAACAGCTTCTTCAGCGTGCGATAGGGCTGGGTGATAGGGGGCGCGCTGCGGCCCTGCAGCCAGGCACGGCACTGGTTGACCCAGCCCATCAGCAGGGGGGCCAGCAGGATCGCCAGCAGGGTCTGGGCAAGTTGCAGAAGGATGCCGGTGCTCATCGTGTTGTAAAGACCAGGAGGAAGATCAGGGTGACGAAGCTGTAGATCAGATACCACTGGATGCGGCCGTGCTGCAGCCGCCCGGCCTGCTCCGACAGCCAGTCCGTCACGCGCGCGATGGGTTCGTAGAGGATGAACCAGAGCTTGTCGTGCGAGGCGCCGCGATAGTGCGGCTTGCGGTCGAAGGGATCGGGAGTTTCCCGCTCGACCTGCATGAATACCTCAAAAATCTGCCGGATCGGCTGGCCGAAGCCTTCGGCACTGTCCTGCATGCGTGCGTCCTGTTCCGGATAGCCGCAATCCCATGGATCGCTGCGGCGCACCCGGCCATGGTAGACGCGACGCACCCAGACGAAGGTGAGCAGCACCACCACCGTCACCACCGCGAAGAAGATCAGTGGCATGTAGCTTGCACGCTCAGCCGAAACCGGCGCTAGCATCAACCAGTTGCCGTCGTTCACTAGCGTCTGCCCGGTCAGCAACTGCACCACCGGGGCGAGCCAGCCGATGACCTTGGCGGGAAACAGACCCAGCAGCACGCAGCCCGCCGCCAGCCACAGCATGCCCAGGCGTTCCGGCCAGCCGGCCTCGTGTGCCTGGTGCAGCGCCGGGTCGCGCGGCTGGCCGAGAAACACGACGCCGAAGAACTTGACCATGACGTAGGCAGCCAGTGCCGCGGCCAGCGCCACGGCGGCTGCGGCCACTGGGATCACCATGTTGAGATAGGGCTGGCTCAGGCCGGGCGTCAACAGAAAGGCCTGCAGCAGCAGCCATTCCGAGACGAAACCGTTCAAGGGCGGCAGGCCGGCGATCGCCAGCGCGCCGATCAGGGTCAGCCAGGCGGTCCACGGCATGAAGCGCATCAGTCCGCCGAGGTGGCCCATATGGCGCACGCCGGTGGCATGCAGCACCGAGCCGGTGCCGATGAACAAGAGGCCCTTGAAGAAGGCATGGTTGAGCGCGTGGTAGAGCATCGCGGTGAGCGTCAGCGCCGCCAGCGCGCCTTTGCCGTCGGTGTGGAAGATCAGCGTCAGGCCGAAGGCGGCGAGCAGGATGCCGATGTTCTCGATCGACGACCAGGCCAGCAGCCGTTTCATGTCTGACTGCACGGCGGCGAAAATCACGCCGTACAGCGCGGTGACTAGGCCGAGCGCCAGCGCCAGCGTGCCCCACCAGCCGATCTGGACGTCGAGCAGGTCGAAGGTCACCCGCAGCAGGCCGTAGATGGCGGTCTTCAGCATCACCCCCGACATCAGCGCGGACACCGGCGAGGGCGCGGCCGGATGCGCTTCCGGCAGCCACACGTGCAGCGGCACCAGGCCTGCCTTGGCGCCGAAGCCGAACAGCGCCAAGAGGTAGGCGACCGAGGCCCAGAACGGCGTCATCTCGGCCAGCCGCATGGTGTCGAAGGTGTAGTCGCCGTCGCCGCCGTGCAACACGCCGAAGGTGAGCAGCAGCGAGATCGCGCCGACGTGCGCGATCAACAGGTAAAGAAAGCCGGCGCGGCGGATCTCGGGAACCTTGTGGTCGGTGGTGACGAGGAAATAGGACGACAGCGCCATCACTTCCCACGCCACCATGAAGGCGTAGGCGTCGTCAGCCAGCAGCACGGTGGCCATGCCGCCCAGAAACAGGTGGTACCACAGGGCCAGCAGTGCCAGCGGGCCGGCGGCCATGCTCTTGAAATAGCCGGACGCATACACCGTGATGCCGAACGCGGCGCCGCCCAGCAGCACCATGAAGAAGGCGGACAGGGCATCCAGCCGCAGATGGAAAGGCAGGTCGGGCAGCCCGATCGGCAGCACCACCGCGGAGGCCGGCTGCAGCAGGCCCGCGACGCCGACGCCGGCGATGAAGAGCGCGCCCAGCGCGCCCAGCGGGAATACCAGCCGGGTCAGCAGGTGCGACGCGCGCTGCAGCAGCAGGGATGTGAAGCTCAGCAGCAGCCAGAACATCACGCCGGCCCAGGCCCACTGAACCGGATCCGCGAAGTAGGAGGAAAACCCGTTTGTCATATTCAAGAAAACCTACCGTCCCGGTGATACCGCGCAGAAAAGATCGTCCGTCGCATTTTCGCCCAGCTGCTCGTAGATCGCTGCAATCGCCTGGTCCACCGTGGCAAAGAGCTTGTCCTGGCCGATCGTGTCGTACAGCCCGGTGGCGCGCATCACATCCAGCACCTGTTTTTTCAGACCGCTGAACACCAAGGTGACCCCTGCGCTCTGCAGTCGTTCGACCAGGTGATGAATGACCTCCTCGCCGGACGCGTCCAGTTGGTTGATGGCGTCACCCACCACCAGGATGAATTTGGCCTCGGGGTTTTTGGATGCGGCTTCAAGCACCGCGTCCTCGAAATAGGAGACGTTGGCGAAGTACAGCGAGCCGTCGAAGCGGATCGCCACCACGTGCTTGCTGGTGGGCAGGTCCGGATTCACCCTGAGATCGCGCAGCGTGCCGTCCTTGTAGCGGCCGAGAATGGCGACACGGGGCGACATGGTGCGATACAGGTACAGGCCCAGCGCCAGGCCGCCACCCACCATGATGCCCTTGTCCAGATGCGGGGCGAAGGCAAGCGTGGATACGAAGGTGACGCCCGCTGCAATACCGTCATGACGACTGGCCTGCCAGGCATGCCTGACCGCCTTGAAGTTCACCAGGCCAACCACCGCCATGATGATGATGGCGGCCAGTACCGCCTGCGGCAGGTGGTACAGCAGCGGGGTGAGGAACAGCAGCGCGATCAGCACGATCAGTGCGGTGATCACCGAGCTCATGCCGGTTCTGGCGCCCGAATTCATGTTGACGGCCGTGCGCGAGAACGAGCCCGAAACCGGGAACGCCTGGGTAAAGCTGCCCACCACGTTGGCCAGGCCCTG
>JBPPMF010000098.1:0-4592 GCA_051305915.1 Thiobacillus sp.
ACCGGATTTTCCGCCGCCACCACCTGTCGCCTGATCAAGCAGCGCATGGGCATCGACCCGGATGGCCGCAGGCTCGTCCAGCATCTGCTGGCCGATGGCCGCATCCGCTGGGCGCTTGATTCCGGCATGACACCGGGCGGGCAGAAACCGGCGGTGCCGGGGGGTTACGCCGAATGCCAGCGCGATGTCGAAGCGTGGATACAGGACGGCATGCGCTGCGAATAAAGTGTCAGATGGCGATGCCCTTCGGCTTGCTGGTTTCGCCGCCGTACACGCCCTTCTGTTCGAATGGCAGCCAGCCGGTCCATTTGTTCGTCTTGACCCGGCCTTTGAGGCGATAGGGGAAGCCTTGCTTCAACGCCTCCGGCGACAGCGTGATGAATTGCTGAAGCAGGTCTTTCGATTGGGTGATCGCGTCTACCCTGACGACGATACTGGAAGCTGCGGGAATCAGCATCGGTGTCTGTGAGGTGCCCTTGGCAAATGCCTGACCATTCACCTCCAGATCGTAATCCAGCGCCAATATCCTGAGGTCAAAATCGTTGAGATTTGTCAATCGCATTCCCACATCGTAGCGCTGCTCGAATAACCCCAGACGCTTGATCTCGATTTCGGTCACGCTTATCTTGGGCATCAAGGCATTGATCGGCAAGCTGGAACAGGCGCTGAGGCCGAGTGCGAATAGAAGAACCACTAAACGCTGCACCATGGAAAGCACCTCCGTAAACCCTCCCCCACAAGCGGGAGAGGGGGCAATCGCCAAGCCAAAACCGGTTAACGAATCTGCGATAGTAACTGCGACATCATGCGCTGCGCCTGAGCCCCATAGCCGCCGCCAAACAGATTGGCGTGGTTGAGAACATGGTAAAGATTGTAGAGTGTTTTACGCACCGCGTAGCCGGAGTCGAGCGGCCAGGCTTCGCGGTAGGCCGCATAAAACGCCGGGGCAAAGCCGCCGAACAGCTCGCTCATGGCCAGATCGCATTCGCGGTCTCCGACATAGGTCGCCGGGTCGAAAACCACCGGCTTGCCATCGGCGAGATAGCCGTGGTTGCCGCCCCACAAGTCGCCATGCAGCAGTGAGGGCACGGGCCGGTAATCGCTGAAGAAGTGATCCAGCCCCGTCATCAGTGCTTCGCCATTCCGCTGCAGCGCCCCGCCGTAACCGTTTTGCGCGGCCAGTTGCAGTTGATCGCCGAGCCGTTGCTCGCGCCAGAACGCGATCCAGTTGTGATTCCAGCCATTGGGCTGCAGTGTGCTGCCGATCCAGTTGTCGCGCACCCAGCCGAATTGGGGCCGGACAACTGGCGCACGGTGCAGCCGCGCCAGTTGCGCACCCAGGCTCGCCGCGTCGCCCTGGCCGTGCAGATCCAGATATTCCAGTACCAGAAACTCCTGCCCCGCCGCAGTCCCGGTGCACAGCGGACGCGGCACCCGCACGCTGCAAGTGGCGGCGAGCGCGTTGAGTGCCTCAGCTTCAGCCTCAAACATCGGCAGCCGGTTGGCGTCATTCGTTTTAACGAAATATGGGCATGGCCCGCCGCTCACGCTGAAGGCCTGATTGATGTCGCCGCCGCCGATGGGGCGCAGCGTCAACGCGGCACAAGGTTTACCCGTGGCCGCCGCGATCGCTTGGGCCAAGGCGGTGGCAAGCGTCATGCGTGCAGCGCGGCGGAAACCGCAAGCAAAACGCGCCCCGGAGGGCGCGTCGCGCATGACATAACGTGCACCCATATCAGGCTTTAACTGCCCTTGGGACGATGCTCGAACATTTTAGCGATACCCGGATCGCGGGCGGCGCCCGCGGCTTCCATGCGCTTGAGATATTCGTCCCACAACGCGGTCTGATTGACGCCGAGGTCGTACAGGTATTCCCAAGAATAAATCCCGGTATTGTGACCGTCGGAGAAGAAGAAATTGATGCCGTACAAGCCCACCGGCTCGGCGGCATTGATCAGCACTTCCCGCTTGCCCACCTGCAGCACCTCCTGGCCCGGGCCATGGCCTCGCACTTCGGCGGACGGCGAATAGACGCGTAAAAGCTCGAACGGCAACTCGAAACGCGCACCATCGGTGAACGCAATTTCCAGCTTGCGCGAAGTCTGGTGCAGTTTGATATCGGTCGGGGTGGGGATGGCCATGATTGAAACACTCGAAATTGACGCCAGCCCGCAGTTTAAACCCGCAGTGCCGATATTAAACCCTGACGGAACAAGGGGCTGGCGTTAATCATGATGTTGAAACTGGTGCGTCCGGCGCGATTCGAACGCGCGACCCCTGCCTTCGGAGGGCAGTACTCTATCCAGCTGAGCTACGGGCGCATGGAGTTTGAGGGCTCCTGGGACGGCGAAGCATAGCCGGTTTGCCTGGAGACGTCTATCCGCCACAAGGGCGCCCTTTCCTGTCGGGGTGGCTTTCCTTATAATCGCGGCTTTTGATGCCACCCCCCAAGGAACTTCCATGGCCGATTCGCACGCCAAGATGACCCAAGCCACCCCGCAGGAAATGATCATTTCCATTCTGGCCGGGCTGTTAGCACCCCTGTTGGCCATTTTCCTGATTGTTCAACTGGTGCTCAGCATTCAGGAAAAGCACAAGCCCGACGTCTCCAGCGAAGCGGCCGAAAAAGCCACCCTCAAACGCATCAAGCCGTTTGCCCAACTGGTCGCGCTCGACGCCAATGCCCCCAGGGTCGAAAAAGCGGGCAAAGAAGTCTACGATGCAGTGTGTGCTTCGTGTCATGACTCGGGTGCACTGGGCGCGCCCCGCTTCGACAACCGAGGCGACTGGGGCGGTCGCCTCGGTCAGGGCTACGATACGTTAATGAAGCACGCAATCGAAGGCATCCGCCAGATGCCGGCCCGTGGTGGCGACAGCGATTTGTCGGATATTGAAATGGCGCGTGCCGTCGCCTATCTGGTCAACTCGGCAGGTGCCAGCTTCAAGGAGCCTGCGACCCCGGTTGCAACTCCGGTTGCGGAACCCGCTGCAGTTCCGGTTGCGGCGCCCGCTGCTGCAGCCGCGCCGGCTACGGCAGACGACAAGAAACAGTAAGGTTTGTTTGGCCGCGCGGGTCAACGCGCGCTAAGCAGGCAACAACGTCAGACACGCAAGGAGGACACAATGAACCATGCTTCCACTTTTCTGATTGTGGCAACAACAGCAACCCTGCTTGGCTGCGGAAAATCCGAAGACCCGCCCGCGCCGGCCACCCAGCCGACCGCGATGGAAGCCCCGCAGGCCGAGCCCGCGATGGAACCCGTCACCCCGGTTGTCGAAACACCGCAACCCGAAATGGCCACGGTGACGCCCCCACCGGAGCCGCCCACTGCGGCAAGCCCGCCGGCCGCTGCAAAACCCACGCCAACCAGACCTGTCGACGCCGCGCCTGCGGCCAAGACTGTCGGCACAAGCGTGCCCGATCTCGCACACGGCCAGACAATCTACCGTCAGGCCTGCGCCTTCTGCCACGACAAAGGTGTCGCGGGTGCGCCCAAACCGGGTGACAAAGACGCCTGGACCCCACGCCTGGCGCAAGGCATGGATGCGCTCTACGCTGCTGCCTTGCGCGGCAAGGGTGCCATGCCCGCCAAAGGCGGCAATCCGGCTCTGACAGAGAACGACGTTCACGCTGCTGTCGACTACCTCGTCGCTCAGTCACGCTAAGCACCGTCATGCCGCTCGTTTGCCCACAGTGCGGGAGCGACAGAATCCGGCGTCGCTCGCTGCATGCGCACGATGGCGTGCGCCATCTGTTATTGCACAAGCCGTTGCGCTGCCGCGAATGCCACCACCACTTCTGGGTGTTTAGCCCGCTCAAACCCCTGTTGCTATTGGCCCTTGTCGGCGCACTAATCGGCATCACCGCCTGGTTTGCGCTCGATTCGCACCTCAGCATTTCTGTCGCGAAAGCACCCGACAGCCTGCCGCACGCCCGCGCCGAAGCGGGCGATGCCGAAGCCCAATTGCAACTGGGCATGCGCTACGTCGAGGGCAATGGAGTCATCAAGAACGACAAGGAAGCCGCCAAGTGGTTAGCGCTGGCCGCTGAGCAGAACCAGGCCGAAGCGCAATATCAATACGGCCTCGCCCTGCTGCAGGGACGCGGCGTGGTACAGGACTATCAGGCAGCCTTCGACTGGATCGAAAAACCTGCGCAGCGCGGCCATACCAAAGCGCAATACAGCCTGGGGGAACTCTACCGCTACGGCACGGGCACCCCGATCGACAAGGCCCGCGCCTATCTGTGGTTCAACCTTGCCGCAGCGCATGGCATGGATGCCGCCATCAAGGCACGCGACAGCCTGATTGGGCAACTGAAACCCGAGCAGATTGCAGCGATGCAGGAAGAGGCGCGCCGCATCAGCCACATCGTCGCCGCAGCGCCCCCCACCGCAGCCGCAGGCGCTGCCGAGCCCGCTCTCGCCGCCCCGCGCTGACAGCCTCCGGGTTGGGCGGTTGCGCATGTGCGCCGTCCACCTCCCGGCCCAGCGGGCCACAACGGCGCGGAGTCCAACTTCAGGCAAACGAGCGCCGCGAGCCGCCGCCAACAAAAAGCCGACGCAATGCGTCGGCTTTTTGTTGTCGGTAGG
>JBPPMF010000100.1:0-12482 GCA_051305915.1 Thiobacillus sp.
AACGAAGTGCTGTATCGCTTCGAATTTCCAGAACGCCCCGGTGCGCTGATGCGCTTTCTGGAAAGCATGAGCCGCGGCTGGAATATCAGCTTGTTCCATTACCGCAACCACGGCGCCGATTACGGCCGCGTGCTGGTCGGCATCCAGGTGCCGGAAAAGGAAAAACCCAGCTTCCAGAAGTTTCTGGATGGGCTGGGCTACCGTTACTGGGACGAGTCCCGCAATCCGGCCTACAAGCTGTTTCTTGCCTAAGCCTTATTTTTCAGGCCGCAGGTGTTGACGCCGAGCAGGCTGTAGGCGGGGCAGATTTTGAACAGGCCGGTCACCAGCGGCAGCACGCCGATCCAGGACCACACCGGACCATTGAAAAAAGCCACCCAGGCGATGAGGGCGATACCTGCAAGAATGCGGATAATGCGGTCGATAGTGCCGACGTTGGGATTCATTCTGGACTCCTTGGCTTGTGAGTAGGAAGCCGCCACTATAGCGCGTACCCGATGAAGCGAACCGGGCTGGCGCCATGGTGAATTTCGCTCAGGCGACATGCCGTGGCTGCATGCTACCCTCACATCATGCTTCGAATCATTGCTTTACTACTGGGTGCGCTGTCTGCGACACCTGTCTGGGCCGCTCCGGGAGATGCTGCCGTACTGCAGGCACAACAGGCGTTTGCCGCGCGCAAGCTGGCGAATCTGGAACGCGCCGCACGTGGTGTTCCAGCCGCTCATGTGCTGTCTCCCTATGTCGAATACTGGCGTCTGATGCTGGCAAGCCGCAGCGAGGACGGGCGTATTGCCGATTTCCTGGCACGTTATCCTGGCAGCCGCATGGCCGAGGCCCTGCGCGCCGACTGGCTGAAATCGCTCGGTGTGAGTGGGGCCTGGGCGCGCTATCTGGTCGAGTACCCGCGTCTTGTCAGGCCCGATCCTGCACATCAGTGCTATGCCTACCGCGCTGAATTGGAGCAGGGCAATCGCAGCAATTTGCGCGAGATGGTTTCCTTGTGGTTTACCGGGCGCGACATGCCGTCAGCCTGCACGCCCTTGTTCGAGCAATTGATCGCAGCCGGGTTGATCAGCCAGGAAGATATCTGGCGGCGCATCCGGATGGCACTGGAAGCGGGCAACCCTGGCGTCGCCAGGACGGTGGCCAATACTATGCCCCAGGTGCAGCGTCCGGCCGCGGCCTTGTTTGACCAGGTCAGCCGCGATCCGGCACGTTTGCTGAGTTCTGATCAGCTTGATTTCAGCAAGCGGGGTGATCGTGAAATGGCGCTTTATGCGCTTGATCAACTGGCCCGGCGCAGTTCCGACGAGGCGGTGCGCGCACTGCGCAAATGGGCGCCGCAGTTCACCGCGGAAGAGCAGCAGGCAGCCTGGGCGCGCGTGGCCACTGCGGCGGCGCGCCGCCATGAGGCCGTGGCTTTGCCCTGGTTTCAGCAGGCAGGTGTGGGCGCAGTCAGTGATTTCCAGCGCGAATGGTGGGCGCGCGCCGCGTTACGCGCAGGCGATTGGCAAGCCGTGCGGCGCGTGATCGAAAGCATGGGTGAAGCCAGCCGCACGCAGCCGGCCTGGCGCTACTGGCGCGCGCGCGCCCTGCAGGCCACGGGCCAACGCCCGACGGCCAACATTCTGTTTCTGGATTTATCGCGCGAACATCATTACTACGGCCAACTGGCGCAGGAAGAGTTGGGCCCGGTGGCGCAGGCGCCGGCCGTCAACATCAAGATGGGCGGGGATGACGTGGCTGCGATTGCGCGCCACCCCGGCATCGCGCGTGCGCTGGCTTTGTATGAACTTGGATTGCGCAGCGAAGCCAACCTGGAGTGGAACTGGACGATTCGCGAATTCACCGACGCGCAGCTGCTGGCAGCTGCCGAACTGGCGCGGCGCATGGATTGGTATGACCGCGCCATCAATACCGCCGAGCGTACCCGCGAACTGCATGACTTTGAGTTGCGTTTTCTGGCGCCTTACCGTGAACTGGCGCAAAAAGCCTCGCGCGAAAACGACATCGACGAAGCCTGGGTGTTCGGCCTGATGCGACAGGAGAGTCGCTTCATCAACGTTGCGCGCTCCGGCGTCGGCGCATCCGGCCTGATGCAGATCATGCCGGCCACGGCACGCTGGATTGCCAACCGGCTCGGCGTCAAGGGCTTCAATCCAAAAGAGATGCAGGATCCGGCGAAAAACATCCAGTTCGGCGCGTATTACCTCAAGCACGTGCAGGACACGCTGGACGGTTCGCCGGTGCTTGCCACCGCCGCCTACAATGCCGGGCCCGGCCGCGCGCAGCGCTGGCGTAGCACCCGGCCGATGGAAGCCGCGGTGTACATCGAATCGATCCCGTTTGCCGAAACGCGCGATTACGTCAAGAAGGTGATGAGCAACGCCATGTATTACGCCGTGCGTTTCGGCCAGCCCTCAGTGTTGCTGAAAGATCGGCTGGGCACGGTGCCGCCGCGCAAAACGCCGGCCGGTTCTGCCGCGGCGCAGGGACTTGAGCCGACGGATGGATAGCCCGGATGTTTCATCAATTCCGCGCGCCCTCGCTGGCCAGCGGAGTCGTTGCGCTTTAGCGCTTACGAATCCGGCGTACCCCTTGCGGGTGCTTTTGTATCGTATGAAAATTTTGTTCAGTCGGGCATATGAATAACTATGCCGCTCCATCACCAAATTCCCCTACAAAACAAAATCCTGCGCGATCATCACGCGAATTGATGAAACACCCGGGCTGGCCCAGACGCGTCAATTTCTGAAGCATCCGGGCTAAAATCAGCGACGCCTTATGTTCTGAAGCACACCTCATCATGAAGATTGAACGCATCTGCATCCTCGGCGGTTCCGGCTTTGTCGGCACCCGTCTCGTCAGCCAACTCGCCGCGCGTGGGCTTCAAGTGCGGGTGCTGAGCCATCGCCGCGAAATGTCCAAGGAACTGATTCTGCTGCCAACGGTGGAAGTGATCGAAGCCGATGTGCACGATCAGCAGGAACTCATTCGCCATTTCCGCGGCATGGATGCCGTCATCAATCTGGTCGGCATCCTGCACGAAAGCAATGTCAGCCGGATCGATCTGCCGAGCGCCCGGCGTGGCGACTTCCAGCGGGTTCATATCGAACTGCCGCGCAAGATCATTCACGCCTGCGGCGAAGCGGGCGTGCACCGCCTGCTGCACATGAGTGCGCTGGGCGCCCACCCCAATTCACGTTCCGCCTACCAGCGTTCCAAGGGTATAGGCGAAGCGCTGGTGCGCGAAGCCAGCCGGCAGCATGTTGAGCACGAGAACTGGTATCTCAACGGCCCCAAAATGATTCATGGCTACGGCCTCAACATCACCCTGTTCCGGCCGTCGGTGATTTTTGGCCGTGGCGATTCCTTCCTGACGATGTTTGCCCGCATGCTGAAGGTGTTTCCGGTGCTGCCGCTGGCCGACGCCGGTGCGCGTTTCGCGCCAGTGCATGTCGACGATGTCGCGCGCGCCTTTGTCGATAGTCTCGACAACACCGCGACCTATGGCCAGACCTACGACCTGTGCGGCCCCAAGGCATATACCCTGCAAGAGTTGGTGCGCTATGTGGGCGAAGTCATCGGCAAACGCCGCAGCATCATCCCGCTGGGCGAACTGCTGTCCTACCTGCAGGCTTGGGCGCTGGAGTTCAAACCCGGCAAGAAACTGATGACACGTGACAACCATTACGCCATGGGCGTCGACAATGTCTGCAGCGGTGGCTGGCCGTCGGTGTTCGATTTCCAGCCGGTTGCGCTCGAGGCCGTGGCGACCGAATACCTGCGTGCCGACACGCCGCGGGCGCGCTACGACGGCTACCGCGAGAGCGCCCGCCGCTAACGCCGCCGTGCCGCCATGAAAATCTATATCGTGGGCGGCGCGGTGCGCGACCGGCTGCTGGGGCTGCCGGTAGTCGACCGCGATTATGTCGTGGTCGGCGCCACGCCCGACGAGATGGTGGCGCAGGGCTACCAGCCGGTCGGCAAGGATTTCCCGGTGTTTCTGCACCCGCAAACCCACGAGGAATATGCGCTGGCGCGTACCGAGCGCAAATCCGGCCACGGCTATAAGGGATTCAAGGTCTATGCCGCGCCGGAAGTGACGCTGGAAGAGGATCTGCGCCGGCGCGACCTCACCATCAATGCGATCGCCGAGGATGCCGCCGGCGCGCTGGTCGATCCTTATGGCGGACAGCGCGACCTGGCCGCGAAAACCTTCCGTCACGTCAGCGAGGCCTTCGCCGAGGATCCAGTGCGGATCTTGCGGCTGGCCCGCTTTGCTGCCCGCTTCACCGAATTTGTCGTGGCGCCGGAAACCAATGCGTTGATGCGGCAGATGGTGGACAACGGCGAAGTCGATGCTCTGGTGCCCGAACGCGTGTGGCAGGAAATTGCACGCGGCCTGATGGAAGCGCAGCCTTCGCGCATGTTGCAGGTGCTGCGTGATTGCGGCGCGCTGGCGCGGCTGTTTCCCGAAATCGATTGCCTGTTCGGCGTGCCGCAGCCGCCCGAGCATCATCCCGAAGTCGACACCGGCGTGCACACCCTGCTGGTGATCGACTGGGCGGCGCGGCAGGGATTCAGCCTGCCGGTGCGCTTCGCGGCGCTGACCCACGATTTGGGCAAAGGCGCCACTCCGCCCGAGCTGTGGCCGAAACACCATGGCCACGAAGCCAAAAGTGTCGAACGGGTGCGCGCCTTGTGCGAGCGCATCCGCGTGCCCGCCAACTGCCGCGACCTGGCCGTCGCGGTGGCACGCGACCACGGCAACGTGCATCGCGCACTGGAATTGCGACCCGGCACCGTGGTCGAGTTGCTGGAGCGGGTCGACGCCTTCCGCCGCCCCGATCGCTTCGATGAATTTTTGCAGGCCTGCGAATGCGATTTCCGCGGCCGGCCCGGTTATACGGACAAGGCTTTTCCCGCGCCGGATTACCTGCGGCAGGCCCTGCAGGCCGCGCAGAGCATCGACGCCGCTGAAGTGGCGCGCAGCGCCGGCCCAGCGCGGATCCGGGAAGCCATCTTGCAGGCGCGCACTGCCAAGGTGGCGGCCTGGCGCGACCCGCTGCCGGAAAATAGGCCGTAAGCAAAACGATAGCCTTGTTCTAGGGCCCTGTAACATGGCCGGCACGCGCCCTGTCGGCTTGTCGGATCGTTTGGTTTTTGAGCGCGCCCTGGATTTCCTTGTGCTGTTGTCTAGCTTTAGTAGCTCCTACATCGATTTTTAAGGGGAAGCAAATGAAATCCAGCCTGTTGGTTGTGTTGTTGGCTGCCATGGTGACGCCCGCTCTGGTCGGCTGCGTGACTTCTCCCCGTTATGGAGAGGTCGCGGTCCGTGACCCGTATTACTCCTCGGAGAGAGTGGTGTTCACCGATCATGACCGTCGCTTGATCAATGACTATTACGAGCCGCGCTATAGAAATCTGCCTCCCGGCCAAGCCAAGCGGGACTGGCTTCCGCCTGGACATGCATGGCGGGTGAGGCACAACCAGCCAATCAGCGATGATGCACGCTGGCGCTACCTCCCTTCCGACCTGGAACGACGCTTGACACGGTTGCCTCCTGAGTATGTGCGTGTTGTCGTTGGCACCGATGTGGTGATCATGAATGTGCGAACCCGGGCGGTGTTGGACATCCTGGAGGATGTTACCGATTAAGTCAGGGCATCCTGATCCGCAGTCCTTCGCTGCGCGGGGTGGCGGAAGAAGCGCCCGGCGTCTACAAGGACGTCAGCGCAGTGGTGGAATCGGCAGTTCGGGCCGGGCTGGCCCGCAGGGTCGCCCGGTTGAAATCGCTGGTCTGCATCAAGGGTTAACGCCGGCTCAGTAGCGTCCTCCGTAGCGACGGTCATCGCGATGACCGCCACGATGACGATCACGGTCGTCACGCTGGTCGTAGCGCCGATCGTCCCAGCCGCCTTTTGGATAGCGATACTGGTACCCATGATGGACGTGATGGCGCGGGGGCAGCACGATGGTATGGCTGGGGCGATACGGGGTGGTCGTCCAGTAGCGTGAACCGCCGCTTTCATACAGCACCCGGAAGCCGTCGTAATAACCGCCGGAGCCGAATGCGATCGAAACCCTGGGCTCGATGCTGATGACGCGGCCATAGACGGAGTCATTGTGCGCAAGCACAGCGCCGGAGGCGGTGAGCAGGGCGGTGGCAATCAGAAGTTTGCGTAACATGTCTTTCTCCTTTCAGGCTGCAAAGATTGGAACGGCCGGGCGCGTTTGGGCGTCAATCGTTCCACCGGTTGTGGCCGCTGTTGTTCCAGCGCTCGCCGCGCGGGTCATCGACCACGGTAAAACTTACATTCAGGGTCAGCCACCTGCCCGGGTCGTAAGGCAGGCGGGTGGTGTATTCGCGGCCCTCGAAGCGGTAGCGCACGTCGTAAGCGCTGACCACCTGGCGGAAGTCGTCCTGGACGTTGCAACGTTCAACCTGTTGCGGACGCGATTCGTAACGGGTGCCGCCCTGGTTCCAGCGGTCGCCCACGACTGCGCCGGTGGCGGCGCCGACTGCGGCGGCGGCAACCCTGCCGTCACCCTTGCCGACCGTGGAGCCGAGCAGGCCGCCGGCGATGGCGCCGAGAATCGCGCCGCCGGCGTTGTTGTTGTTGCGGACGCCGCGCGTTTCGTAGCCGACGGTTTCGGTCCAGCATTCGCGGCGCGGCTCATTGATCGTCTCAAAGACCGGCGTGCTGGCCAGCACCTTGGCGCGGGTGGTGAAGCCGTCGCCATGGCCGCGAGCGGGGCCCGCCTGCGCCACGCCACTGGCGGCAAGCAGTGCGACGATCAGGGTGGTGTTAAGCAGGGTGCTTGTGCCCTTCAGGGTACGTGCGTTCATCTTGACTCTCCTTGTTGCAGTGAAATTCAGTGGGATTAGCGACGGCCACGTAAGCGGCTGTCCTCATCCGAACGGTGCTGCTGGCGACGCTCATAGCCGTACCCGTAGCCTTCCGGTTCCTCGGACTCGGCTTCGCGCTTGGGGGCGCGGCGCTTGGCATCTTCAGGGCGGACATCCTTGCGGGCATCACGCTTGTCCGGGCGAACTTCGTCACGGTCACGCTGGGCCACGATGAACGCGCCTTCCATGAAATCAGGCGCGGCCTGAACCGGGACAGCCAAAGCCAGTCCCAGTGCTGCCAGTCCAAAAACTCCAAGTTGTCGTGTGTTCATCGTTGTCTCCATTTCGGTGGGTTGCAAACCTTTGCTTCCACGCTTCGCAGTTTGGTTGAGTAAAGTAAGCGCACTGTTTCACGCAGGGTCGATTTTGTAACAGTATGTAACCGCATGGGCCATGATCGCGGATACCCGCTGCTATAGTTGGCGACATGGAAAAAGACCTGATTTATGTGACCGACGACGACCCCGGCATCCGCGAATTGGTTGCCGAATACCTGGTATGCCAGGGCTACGCGGTCGAAATGGCGGAAGATGCGACTTCGCTCAATCGTCTGCTCGCCGCCCGGCTGCCCGACCTCTTGGTACTCGACTGGATGATGCCGGGTGAGGACGGCCTGTCGATTGCCCGCCGCCTGCGCGCGCAACCGGGTTTTCCGCCCATCATCATGCTGTCGGCCAAGGGCGAGGACATCGATCGCATCATCGGCCTCGAAGTCGGCGCCGACGATTATCTGCCCAAGCCCTTCAACCCGCGCGAACTCCTGGCACGCATCCGTGCCGTGATGCGGCGGCAGAGTGGCGCGGCCGCACCGGCACCTGCCGAAGCCGCCCGCGTGTTCAATTTCGGCCCGTTCAGCGTCAATCTTGATGCGCGCGCCCTTAGCCGCGATGGCGTCGAAATCACGCTGACCAGCGGCGAATACGAGTTACTGGAAATTTTCGTCACCCATGCCAACCGTGCCCTGTCGCGCGACTGGCTGATGGACCAATTGCGCGGTTTCGAACGCGACCCGTTCGACCGCAGCATCGACGTTCGGGTGAATCGCCTGCGCAAGAAAATCGAGGACGATCCCGCCAACCCCGCCTACATCCGCACCCAGCGCGGCCAGGGCTATCTGTTCGTGGCGCAGGGCAAAGGGTGATTCCATTTCAAAGCCGGAAATCGCTTTGCCGGCTGCGCCTCGCTGTACTCGTTGTACTGTCTTCGGCTTGCCTTCGCGATCTTTCCGGTTTTTGAATGGAAGGGGATCAGCAATGAAATCGATCACCCGCTCGCTGTTCGCCCGCACCGCGCTGACACTGGCGCTGGCCTTTGTCGTATTCCAGGCGGCGGCGTTCTGGGTGGTGACACGCACCCTGATTATCCCGGTGGCAGAGCGTTCGGCCGATGATCTGGCCGGCTTGATCGTGCTCTCGGCGCAAACCTGGGTGGAACTGCCGCCGCAGACGCGCGCCGCCTTCGAACGCGAACTGGCGCGTCGGCATGGCCTGCGTCTGACCACGCTCGACGTCGGCGCGACGGCCAACGCGCCCAAGTTCGCCTTTCGCCCTCAGATCGAAGCTGCGCTGAGTCGCCGGGTTGGTGACGACGTGGTGCTGCGCGGGGTGCCGGATCAAGCGGCGGCGTGGCTGGATATTCCGGTGGGCGGGCATGACTTGCGCGTCGGATTTTTCCCAGACCGCTATGCCGTCAAGCCGCCGCTGGCGGCGATTGCAGTGATCGGCCTGGGCACCTTGCTCAGCCTGATGACTGCGTTGTTCCTGGTACGCAGGATTACCGTGCCGCTGGCGCGCGCGTCGCAAGCGGCCAGCCAGGTCGGCGCGGGCGAGCTGCCCGAGCCCTTGCCGGAAACCGGACCGGCCGAACTAGCGGAACTGGCACGCCGTTTCAACACCATGGCGGCCGAGGTGCGCACCCTGCTGGATAACCGCACCACCTTGCTGGCTGGCATCTCGCATGATCTGCGCACGCCGATGACGCGCCTGCAGCTCCACCTGGAAATGCTGCGCGACGCCCCCAGCCCAGCGCGTATCGATCGCGCCAACGCTAACCAGGCGGGATCTGATCGCGTCAACTCTAACGAGGCGCGAATTGATCGCGCCGTGGCCGACCTGGCCGACATGAACAAGCTGATTACCGGTTATCTGGAACTGGCGCGTACCACGCAGCTGGTGCAAAAAGTACGCTTCGATCTTGCCGAGCTGCTGGAGGAAGTGGCAGCCGATACAGACTTGTCGTGGCCAGGGGCGGCGCCCTGCGAAGTCGAGGCAGGCCGTCTGGCAGTGCGGCAAATCGTGTCCAACCTGATTCAGAATGCGCAACGCTACGGCGGCGGCTCGCCGGTCGAACTGGTGCTGGAATGTGCCGCCAAACAGGCGCGGGTGGTCGTGCGCGATACCGGTGCGGGCATTCCGGACGATCAACTGGAAAAGGTGTTCAGGCCGTTTTACCGGCTGGAGGCTTCGCGTTCGCAGGCCACGGGCGGCACCGGGCTGGGGCTGGCGATTGTGCGCCAGCTGGCGGAAACAAATGGATGGAACGTGTCGATCAGGAACCGGCCGACGGGTGGTCTGGAAGCGGTGCTGGAAATGCCCCGGTAATCATCTGAAAATAGAAGATCGCGCTCGACTGAGCGCGATGTGTCAGGTGCAGTGACCTGCAGTGCGCCGCAGCACCCGGAACTCGATGAACAGCAGGGTCAGGCTGAACATCGACATGCGGCAGGTGCTGCCGCTGAAGAATCCGAGTGGCGAGCCGGACAGGCTGAGGCTCACGCTGGTGGCTCGACCGATTTGCATCAGGCGGCCTGCTGGCGGGCAAACAGGGAAAACTGCACGAACAGCAGCGACAGGCTGGTCAGGCTCATGCGTTCGGTCTGGCCGTGGAACCAGGCGAAAGGCGAAGAGCTGAGTTCGAGAACCAGTTGGTTTTGGCCGAATTGCAGTTTCATGATGCGCTCCTTTGCTGTGGGTGGTTGACTGGATACTTGCAACGCTCGTGCCACCCTGGGCTGTGGCGCGCTCAACATAAAATATTAAACAAAACAATGGGTTGCAAAACGCCGCGCAAAGTTGGCCATGCGGATGGGCGATGGGGCTGACGGAAACCCGTCATCCCGTGTCGAAACGGCAAACAGTCGACACGCTGGCAGGCTGAAATTGAACAACAGGGTAGAATCCGGCTTTCGATTTGAGCGGCGCGTGTCCTGCGCGCCGCATCTTCTGCATGATTATCCTCAAGAATCTCAGCCTTAGGCGTAGCGCCAAGGTCCTGCTCGACAATGCGTCGGTGTCGATCAACCCCGGTGAAAAGGTCGGCCTCGTCGGTCGCAACGGCGCCGGCAAGTCCAGCCTGTTCGCGCTATTGAACGGCACGCTGCACGAAGACAAGGGCGACTTTTCCATGCCCTCGCAATGGCGCATGGCGCAGGTGGCGCAGGATATGCCGGAGACGGACGAGCCTGCGACCGATTTCGTCATTGCCGGTGACACGCTGCTGGCGGTGGCGCAGGCCGAAGTCACCGCCGCCGAAGAAAGCGACGATGGCGAGCGCATGGCGCACGCCTATATGGCGCTGCACGACGCCGGCGCCCACGACGCGCAATCGCGCGCGCAGGCGCTGATCCTAGGCCTGGGCTTCCAGGTGCGCGAGCTGAATCAGCCGGTCAACAGCTTTTCCGGCGGCTGGCGCATGCGGCTACAACTTGCGCGCGCGCTGATGTGCCCGTCCGACCTGCTGCTGCTCGACGAACCCACCAACCACCTCGACCTCGATGCCTTGGTGTGGCTGGAAGCCTGGCTGAAGAAATACCCCGGCACCATGCTGGTGATCAGCCACGACCGCGAATTTCTCGACGCCGTGACCAACGTCACCATCCACATCGAAAACGGTCAGTTGACGCGCTATGGCGGCAACTACAGCACCTTCGAGGACATGCGCGCCGAGCAGATGGCGTTGCAGCAGGCGGCGTTCGCCAAGCAGCAGGACAAGATCGCCCACCTGCAGAAATTCATTGATCGCTTCAAGGCCAAGGCCAGCAAGGCCAAGCAGGCGCAAAGCCGGGTCAAGGCGCTGGACCGCATGGAGCGCCTGGCCCCGTTGCTGGCGAGCGCGGACTTCACCTTCGAATTCAAGGAGCCGCTCAACCTGCCCAACCCAATGCTGACCATCGACGACGCCAGCTTCGGTTATCCGCCACCGGCCGATGCGCCCGCCGGCACCCCGCCAACGGTGATCGTCCAGCACGTCAGCAAGTCGGTGTTTGCCGGGCAGCGCATCGGCATCCTCGGCGCCAACGGCCAGGGCAAGTCGACGCTGGTGAAAACCGTCGCGCGCGACCTCGCGGTCGTCGCCGGTGCCGTGACCGAGGGCAAGGGCCTCAACATCGGCTATTTCGCGCAGCAGGAACTCGACGTGCTGCGCCCGCTGGACACCCCGCTGGAACACATGATCCGGCTGGCGCGCGACACGATTGCGAATGGCGGTGCCGGACAGTTCAGCAGCCGCGAGCAGGACCTGCGCAACTTCCTCGGCACCTTCAATTTCAACGGCGACATGGTCAAGCAGGCCGTCGGCACCATGAGCGGCGGCGAAAAAGCGCGGCTGGTGCTGTGCATGATCGTGTGGCAGCGCCCCAACCTCCTGCTGCTGGACGAGCCGACCAACCACCTCGATCTAGCAACCCGCGAAGCGCTGGCGATGGCCTTGAACGAATTCGAGGGCACCCTCATGCCGGTCAGCCACGACCGCGCCCTGTTGCGGTCCGTGTGCGACGAATTCTGGCTGGTCACGCGCGGCGGCGTCGAGCCGTTCGACGGCGACCTGGACGATTACCAGCGCTATTTGCTGGACGAGGGCAAGCGGCTTCGCGAAAGCCTGAAGGAGGCCGGTAAAATGGTGAGCGCGCCGATGGTCAAGGCGGAATCTGCGCCGGTGGCGGCGAACAAGCCGGTGTCGTCGGGCAAGATCAAGACGCTCAAGCAGAAGCTGGAGAAGCTCGACAAAAGTATGGCTGCGCTGCAGGCGGAAAAGGCGGCGTTCGAGGCCCGCCTGGGTGGAACGCTTTCAGTCGAGGAGATAACCGAAACCGGCAAGCAACTTCAACACGTCATTGACGAGCTGGCGATTGAAGAGGGGGAATGGCTGGCGTTGTCGGGGGAGATTGAAGTGCTGGAAGGGGCGAGCGCTTAGGTGCGCATTCTGCGTTCGTCGTTGCGAGCAGCGAAGCAATCCAGTTGAGGGTGGCGCGTAGCACAGCCGAGTAGTTGGGGTTTGTGGCGGGCTGAGTGTGGTTGGCCGGGGTTGCCGGCGGCAAGTCACTTTCTTTTGCTTCGCCAAAAGAAAGTAGCCAAAGAAAAGGCGACCCCGCTCATCCCCGAAACCCCGGAAATTAACCAGCGACTTGCCGCTTTAGCGGCTTAGTCGATTGGCTATGCAAAGCCGAGCCTGCCGGACGGGCGGCAAAGAACTCGCCCCGCTTTGTTTGTATTTCGAAGGTAAGCGGGGCTCAGACACCTTTGCCGCTGATCCGCCCGGCAGGCTCAATTTCCGGCGGGACTGAGAGGGG
>JBPPMF010000133.1:0-17913 GCA_051305915.1 Thiobacillus sp.
CTCGTGCCTCTTGTGCCCAGGCCGGCAGGCCGTCGGGTATGCCCTGCGAAAAAATCCATCCGTTTTATCCTGTCCCGCTATTTATGATTCACGACACTAGCTGCCGGGCTACCCCCGGCCAACGATCCTCCGCGCATTGGAGTTTTAACCATCAAAGGTGCTTCGCGCCAAACCACGGACTGGATTGCTTTGCTACGCTCGCAAAGACAGTCAAAGCTTCACTTGCAGCCCATCTCCGGCGTCAACCCCATCCACTTCACCAACCACCCCTTCGCCCGCTCCCGCGCATGCCGTGCGGCGATTTTTTCCTCTGGCGTCTGGTCCGGACGGAAATCAAACGCGCGCCGTGCTAACGGATAGACCTGATATTCCACCGGCACGCCGCGTTCCCACAGCGCATAGAACGCGCGTCCGCCGTTGATGCGGCGCAGTTCGAAATCCTGTTCGCCGATCAGATACAAAATGGGCGTGGTGAACTGCATCACCTCGGGGGCGATGCGGAACAACTGGTCGGGCTCGGGGGCGTTGGGGTTCTGCATGTGGCCGTAGTAGCTGACGATGGCGGCGATGTCTTCGCCGCGTTTGGCGGCCAGACGAATGGCGTAATACGGGCCGCGCGATAGGCCGACGATGCCGACCTTGCCCTTGCATGCATTGGGCAGCGATTTCAGGTAATCCAGCCCGGCTTCGACGTCCATTTCGGTTTCCGGGTTGTGCTCTGAGGGCCAGCGTTCGATGAAACGGCCGCTTTGCCAGTCGGGGGCGACGACAAGAAAACCCTGTTCGGCGAGTTCGCGGATGTGGGCGCGTTCGTCGCCTTCGTAGCCGCGCTTGGCGTGGATGAACAGCACCGGTGGGAAGGGGCCGTTGCCGGTGGGCGTAGCGATTTCGACCGGCACGTCGGAGCCGTCGGCGGCCTGAATGGTGGCTTTGCTGATGGTGACGCCGTTGGCAAAAGCCGGCGCGCACAGTGCCGATGCTAAGATTGCGCCCGCAATGACGAGTCTTTTCATGGTCTTCTCCTGTCGTTTTTCTGGTCCTTATTCTAGGCCAGTGCAGCGGGTTTCCCGCGCGGTTAAAAAGTACCTTGTGGCGCAAGGGGTCCCGAAAGGGCGCCAACGCCGTGAGTAAGCCTCTCAACGAACCGACGATTCCGCCACGATTGCGGGGGATGCTGGCTGCGGTGTGGATTTCGCTGGCGCTGCATGCGGCGGTGATCGCGCTGGTTCAGGTGGCGCCGCCTGCGGCGGTGAGTCTGGGCGAACCGGCGATCGAGGCGCGGCTGGTGTCGGCGCACGCCGCGCCGCCTGCTGCAGAGCCGCAGCCTCTGACGCCCGAAGTGCAAACGGTGGAAACCCCGGCTGAGCCCGCGCAGGAGATACCGTTGCTTGCGCCGAGCGAAGTGGCGGAGGCGCTGCCGGTGGCCGATCCGGTGCCCGCGCCGCCTGCCGAACTTGCGCCGCTTGTCGCGGCAGCATTACCTGCCAGTGCCGTGGCCGACGCACCGAGGGCGGAACCTGCCGCCGCACCGCCATCCGCACCCGAGCCGGCGCCTGTTGCGGTCATCACCACGTCGGTCGACCTCACCTATTACAGTGCCCGCGATCTTGATCGGCAGCCGCGTGCCTTGCGCGAGATTGTGCCGGACTATCCCCATGATGCCGACCGTCAGCGCCTGTCCGGCACGGTGCGCCTGCAACTAAAACTGGAAGCCGATGGCCGCGTCAGCGATATTGAGATCGTCAGCGCTACGCCGCCCGACGTGTTCAACGAGTCCGCGATCAAGGCGTTTCGTGAGGCGCGTTTTGCCCCGGCGCAGAAGCAGGGTCGCCCGGTGCGCGCGCGGGTGCTGATCGAGGTGGTGTATGACTGGGAGGGGCGGCGGTGATTTTGGAGTCGAGGGTCGAGAGCAGAGGGCTGAGAGCGGTGTAGGCACGCTTTCGGGCTGATTGCGGGTGGTCACGTAGTGCGAACAATCGCGGCGGGGGCGCCGCTCCTACAGGAGGCGATCACGCTTGCGGCACGGGGTTGTAGGAGGCTCGCCTCGGGCCGATGGGGTAAAGCTTGAGGTGGCTTTGCTTGAGGTGGTCTTGCCGGCATTCATTCAATGCGGCTTGCTGGCCGCCAGCGCTTGAGCAGCAGGGCGTTGCTCACCACGCTGACGCTGGAAAACGCCATCGCCGCGCCGGCGATCACCGGGTTCAACAGGCCCGCCGCCGCGAGCGGAATCCCCACCACGTTGTAGATGAAGGCCCAGAACAGGTTCTGGCGGATTTTGGCGTAGGTGCGTTTGGAGATGTCGATGGCGTCGGCCACCAGCGCGGGGTCGCCGCGCATCAGGGTGATGCCGGCGGTGTGCATGGCGACGTCGCTGCCGCTGCTCATGGCGATACCGACGTCGGCGGCGGCCAGCGCGGGGGCGTCGTTGATGCCGTCGCCGACCATCGCCACGGTTTTGCCGGCGGTCTTCAACTGGCCGACTTGCGTGGCCTTGTCGGCGGGCAATACTTCAGCCATCACGCTGTCGATGCCGAGCGCGCTGGCGGCCGCCTGCGCCGCACCGCGGTTGTCGCCGGTGAGCATGACGGTGGCGATGCCGCGCGCCTTGAGATTCGCCACGCCGGAGACGGCGGTGGCCTTGACCGCATCGCCGAAGGCTAGCAGCCCGAGCACGCGGCGGTCGCCGGCGCGCGCCAGCCAGGACACGGTGCGCCCGGCGGCTTCGTGTTCGGCGGCTGCGACATCGAGCGCCGCGATATCGACGCCGTTTTCATCCATCAACCGACGATTGCCCAGCCAGTAGGTTTCATCTGCCACCTCGCCGGCAATGCCGCGCCCTGGCAGCGCCTGCTGTGCGCGGGCGGCTTGCGTGGGAATGCCCGCCGCTGAACTTTCGGCGAGCACCGCGCGCGCCAGCGGATGCTCGCTGCCTGCCTGCAGGCCGGCGGCAATCGCCAGCACTTCATTTTTGTCACTGCCGTTCGCCGCCACGCAGGCGGTGACGTGCGGCATGCCGTCGGTCAGCGTGCCGGTCTTGTCGAACACCACGGTGGTGATCTTGTGCGCGAGTTCCAGCGCTTCGGCGTCTTTGATCAGGATGCCGTGGCGCGCGGCGACGCCGGTACCCGCCATGATCGCAGTCGGCGTCGCGAGGCCGAGCGCGCACGGGCAGGCGATCACCAGCACCGCCACGGCGTTGAGGATGGCGATTTCCGCATTGCCGCCGAACGCCCACCAGCCAACGAAAGTCACCAGAGCGATGCCCATCACCACCGGCACGAACACCGCGCTGACCTTGTCCACCAGACGCTGGATCGGCGCCTTGGCGGCCTGCGCGTTTTCCACCAGGCGGATGATGCGCGCGAGCGTGGATTCGGCGCCCACTGCCGTTGTGCGGGCGAGCAGCATGCCGTGCGCGTTGATCGCGCCGCCGGTCACCGTATCGCCCGGCTGCTTGTCGACCGGCAGCGACTCGCCGGTGAGCAGGGATTCGTCGACCTGGCTTTCGCCTTCCTCGATTACCCCGTCCACCGGCACCCGCTCGCCGGGGCGGATCACCACCAGGTCGCCGACGCGGATCGCGTCGATCGGCAGGTCGCGGTCGATGCCGTCGAGGCGCACGCGGGCGGTGAGCGGACGCAAGGCCTGCAGGGCGCGGATGGCTTCGGTGGTCTGGCGCTTGGCGCGCGCTTCCAGCCATTTGCCGAGCAGCACCAGGCTGATCACTACGGCGGAGGCTTCGAAATACAGGTGCATCGCGTCGGCGCGCGTGAGCAGTAGGTAGACGGACAGGCCATACGCCGCGCTGGTGCCGACCGCCACCAGCAGGTCCATGTTGCCGCTGCCGGCCCGCAGCGCCTTCCAGCCGGCGCGATAAAAGCGCGCACCGAGCCAGAACTGCACCGGTGTCGCCAGTAGCCATTGCAGCCACCCAGGCAGCATCCAGTGCGCACCGAACAGGCTGCCGAGCATGGGCGCGACCAGCGGCAGCGAAAGCGTCATCGCCAGCGCCACCGGCCACCAGTCGGGCAGCGCGTGGGTTGGGGCAGGGGCTGCACCCGAGGGAAGCGGAAGCTGGGCCCCGTAGCCGGTGCGCTCCACTGCGGCGATCAGCGCCGCGGCCGAGATGCCCTGCACCCGCTTGACCGTCGCCTGCTCGGTGGCCAGGTTGACGCTCGCCTCGAGTACGCCGGGCACTTTGCTCAGGGCTTTTTCCACCCGTGACGAACAGCTTGCGCAGGTCATGCCGGTGATGTCGAGGGTGACCGATTCGGTGGGTACGCTGAAGCCCGACTTTTCGATCGCACGCTGCACCGACGCCACGTCGACCTCGCCTGAGACAGTCGCGGTTTCGGTCGCCAGGTTGACCGTGGCATCGGTCACACCAGGCAGCTGCCTGAGCACCTTTTCGATGCGTGCGGCGCAACTGGCGCAGGTCATACCCTGGATGCCTACCGATACAGACGGATTCATGTCGTACTCCTGATCACTGCGGGAAGAGTGCACCATAAACCTTGCCATCATGGCAAAGTCAAGCGCCAAGCCATTGCTGCTGCCACCGCATTTTTATTGTAGTTATTCGAGTCAGCACCTATTGTTTATTTCCGATCCCTTCAATCGACGCCTGTGCCAGAACCCTATCAGTTGCTCTACCTGAGCCGTCTTGCCGCCCATACCACACCGTGCTGCGTCGCCGAAATCGTGCGGGCTGCGCGCCAGCAAAATCAGGCGCAGGGGATCAACAGCCTGCTGGTCTTCGATGGCCTGCGTTTTTGCCAGTACCTGGTAGGCGAAGCAGCAACGGTGCTCGCGTTGGCCGAGCGCATAGGCGCGGATCCGCGGCACACCGATTTCAGGGTGCTGTACGAAGGCGTCCTCAGCGGCCCCTCCCCGCTGGGACGGCGCAGACTCGCCTACGCGCTGTGCTACGACGACAGCCTGGATCGCATCGAGCGGGCTGACGGTGCGCAGGCGATCACATCGCTTGTCAGCCTGCTGCCAAACTTCGACTGCGAAGCCGAGTCGTCCCGGCCATAGATCCCCGGCGCTTTTCGGATAAGTCCTACGCGGGCTTGCATTCGTCTCCGACAGTAGGATCGGGCCCGTCCAAGCACAATGTCTTCTCACAGGCGCGGTCTTTGGCTGCTGCCCCTGCGGACACGGGGGCGTGCCTGCCACGCCAGGCATCCGCCAGGCGTGCATCGCAGCCATTAGGAGAAAGCAGATGAAATCCAGCAAACCATCCAAGGTAGAGGGCGAGGGTGATTTCGCCTCGGCCAAAAAATACAACGAGCAGGCGCGGGCCTACGCCCAGTCGGGCAAAGTCGAGCAAGCGGCCCGCGATGCCGCGCCGCGCAATGCGCAGGAGGAGGAATCCATGCGCAAGGCAGAGGCGGAAGGACGCGCGCACGCCAAAGGCCGGGCCGGTGCCGGGCAGGACGGCGGCTCGCAGCCGGGACGCCCGAAGCCGGAGAAGAAGGCGCCCGGCAAACACCCCAACGGATCGAACCCAACGCCGGAAAAGCTTCCGGGGCGCTGAAACAGGGCGTCTCCCAGCAGCGCCCTCCCTTCATCCACTCAATCTTTCAGGAGCCATCTCATGAACTCAATTTCCTCAAGCCACATCCTCTCTTCCAGCACCATTTCCGGCGACAAGGTCGTCAACCGCCAGGGCGAGGACCTGGGCGACATCAAGGATCTGATGATCGACGTCGATAGCGGCCGCGTTGCATATGCGGTGCTGGAATTCGGCGGCGTCTTCGGCCTCGGCAGCAAGCTGTTTGCCGTTCCACTTTCGGCGATGGAAGCCGACACCGACAACCACCGCTTCATCTTCGACCAGGATCAGGAAGTCCTCGACAGCGCGCCTGGTTTCGACAAGGACCACTGGCCGGACTTCTCCGATCGCACTTGGGGCTCCAGCGTCCACTCCCACTACGGCGTCCGTCCGTATTGGGAATGAGCGCCCGCTTTCGCGGCTGATCGGTGCTGAGGTTCCCGCCCGTCGCGCCGCGCCGCTCAGCTTGGGGTAGCCTTGCCTGCTCCTCTCCTGTGCCAGCGACCGCGGCTTGTACCTGGCAGGCGAATCCGGGCGGGTTGCCGGTCCAAGACCGATGCCTTGCCTGTCCGAGGGCCGCAGCATCGGCCTGATCCCAAATGCCAAAGTTAAAAGGAGCCTCTGAATGAAACCCACAACAACGAAAGGGATCGCCGCCGGGCTGGAGGGGGCAGACGCCGCTACCGCGAGACTGGTGGGCTATGCAAGGGCGGCAGAAGGGAAGAAATCCAGCCACCTGCCGGTCGACTTCAAGGAGGATTTCGCCTCCAACATGGCGCGCCCGAAAGGCGAGAAGGCGCCAGTCATGCGCCGTCAGCAGGCCTTGCTCGAGTCGCACTACGACGTGTCTAACCGGCCGGCCGAAGGCGTCCGCATGTCGGGCGAAAAACCCGTGCAGCAAGGCGTGCGCGCCCGATTGCCGCATGGAATGCGCTGGGAGACGCTGGCGCCGACTGGACTCACCGCGACGGAGAAGCAAGGATCTGGCGGCCTTCATGCGCCAGCTTTGAGGGCATATGCCATGCGAAACGCAATCCTGACGCTGGTCATGATGGCCTTGCCGCTTCCACTTCTTGCGGCGGATGTGGAACCGCTGACGCGGCCACCGGGTGAGAAGGCGTCGCCCAAGACCAGCCTGCTCAAGGCGGGGGCGGCCCTTCTGCAAACCGATAATCCGCTCGAACCGATGAATGTCTACCTCAACGGCTTCCACGCGATGAAGAGCGACCCAGCGCACCAGATGGTCGCTCACCATTTCTGCAGCCAGGTGAATGAGGATTTCGCGCAGTGCGTGCTGTTCGATGGCAATACGCGCGATGCCAATCTCAACGGCATCGAGTACATCATTTCGGAGAAGCTGTTCAATCAACTCCCCGCAGAAGAGCGCCAATACTGGCATCCGCACAACTACGAAATCCTGTCCGGCCAGCTGGTCGGCCCCGGCCTGCCCGACGTGGCCGAGAAAGCCCTGATGAAGGGCAAGATCAACAGTTACGGCAAGACCTGGCATGTGTGGAATACGGAGATGCCGCACATGAAGGGCGATCCGTTGCCGTACGGCGCCCCCTCGCTCGCTTGGTCGTTCAATCGTGACGGCGAAGCTGCGCCGGGCCTGGTCGAGGGACGCGATCGGGTAATGGGCATCGACAGCGCCCAGATTCGCCGCAAGCGGGCCGACCTGGTGTCCCTAGCGAAACCGCAAAGCGGCGTGGACGTGCTGCACGGGAAATTCCCGCGCCCGACCCAGCCGTTTCCCGGCGTGACCGATCTCGGTAGCGGAACACGCAGCCCGAATGTCCCCGCGCCGGAAACCGGACTGCGGGCAAAGTCGCCTCGCTGAAGCGGCGCATGGACCATGCTACCGGTCGAGAAACTGATAACCGGGATTTCGCGGTCGGCAATCTCGGCTGAGAATTTTGTGCAACGAATGGAAGGAAACAACATGAACCAAGGCGAAAGCGTGACAACCCACGACGGGGAGATTCCCCTCTATGACGTGGTCAGAGACCTGACCCGGGCGCAGGTCGAGGAGATGGTGCGGCGGAATGCGGCGGCAGTCGATTTCGAGGTCACCGATGAACACATGGACGTGATCCATAGGCTGATCGAGCATTACAAGCAGGATTGCAAGACGCGCGACTGCCTGGCTGCGCACGAGCATATGCGTTTCCTCGAAGAGGCTTACGAGTCCAAGGGCGGCAGCAAGTATTTATACATGCTGTTCGATGCCGTGCCGGGGATGCGCGGCGTACTGGTTCCGATACACGAACTGGCCGGCCTGCCCTCGCTGCGGCTCGACATCGACAAAGGCTTCGGTACCGCCTTTTGAGGTGAAGCATGCGCCCCCGATGAAACACGCCTGACATGCTCATGCTGCCCCGCCCGTGGAAATGGTTCGCGATATCGCTTGCGCTGCTTGCGGCCGCGGTCCTGGCGCTGGTCAGCCTGCCGAACTGGAACGCACTGCGGGATCCGATCGCCCGTTTTGTCAACGACAAGACCGGGCGTGAGTTGCGCATTGGCGGCGATCTGAAAGTCAGGCTGGGGTGGCCGCACATGCGCATCCGTGCAGCCGACGTCACGTTTTCGAACCCCTCATGGGCGCACGACAAGAACATGATCGCGGTCCGCGGCGTGTCTGCCCATCTGTCGATGCTGCCGCTGTTTCGCCGCCAGGTTGTGTTCCAGGAGGTGCGCCTTGATCGTGCCGAAGTAGCGCTCGAGAAGAGCAACGACGGACGGAAAAACTGGTTGCTCGACCGCAATCAGCGCGATGACCGTGCGCGCGTCGAGATCGAGCATCTCGCAGTGCGTGACGGCCGCATCAGCTATCTCGATCCCGTCGCCAGGACGCATCTCGTCGCCCAGGTGTCGACGCCGACTCTGCGGAATGCAAACAGCGCCGCCCCGCTGAGTTTCAAGGTTGAGGGCGAGTACCGGGGCCAGACGCTGGCAGCGGAAGGAACGGGCGACGCGGTGCTCGGCCTGCACGACGTCAAGACGCCCTACCGGATCAAGCTTGCAGGGCGGGTCGGGCCGACGGTAGCGCGGGCGGACGGGCATATCACCAACCTCGTCAAGTTGTCCGCGGTCGATCTCGGGATCGATCTGCGGGGGGGAAGCCTTGCGGAGCTCTACCCGCTGCTGGGAATGGTCTTTCCAGATACGCCGCCTTACAAAACCACCGGCCGCCTGATCCGCCGCGGAAGCCTGTGGCGATATGAAAAATTCCATGGCCACATCGGCAACAGCGACATCGCTGGCACTGTCCAGGTCGAAACCGGGAGCAAGCGCCCTGTTCTGAAAGCGACACTCAGTTCCCGCAAGCTGGATGTTGCCGACCTGGGCCCGCTGATCGGCAGCGACAAACGCGGCGCAAGCACCGCCGCCGACGGTCGCGTGCTGCCGGCGGTGGCGTTCCGCACCGAACGCTGGCCGCGGATGGATGCCGACGTCACGCTCAATGCCCGATCGATCGTGCGCCGGGACGCGCTCCCGATTGAAAATCTTTCGACCCGACTGCACCTGGAGGGTGCAGTGCTGCGCCTCAATCCCCTGGAGTTCGACATTGCGGGCGGGAGGCTGACGGGAGCGGTCAAACTCGACGGCCGCCAGGCCCCGATCCGGGCCGCCGCCGACCTCAAAGCGAGAAAAATGAGCATCGCCCGCCTGTTCCCGACCCTCGATCTCGACCGGACCACCATCGGCCAAATCAACGGTGATATCGAACTTGCCGGTACCGGCGACACGGTGGCGGCCATGCTGGGCAGCGCCAACGGCGAACTGGCGATGGTGGTCGACGGCGGCATTATCAGCCGACTGATGATGGAGACGGTCAGCCTGCATCTACTCGAAATGCTGCAGCTCAAACTCACCGGCGACGAGGCCATCCGCATACGCTGCGGGGTCGCGGATTTCGGCGTGAAAGACGGGGTCATGGATGCCCGTGCGCTGGTGTTCGATACCGATATCGTTCGCATCGACGGCAGCGGCCAGATCAATCTCGACGCGGAAAGGCTGGACCTCTACATCGTCCCGAAATCGAAAAAAGTGAGCCTGGTGGCATTGCGCACACCCATCCACGTGCGGGGTTCATTCGCCAATCCCGAGGTCGATCTGGACAAGGGCAAGCTGGTACTACGCGGCCTCGGCGCGCTGGCGCTGGGTGCAATCAATCCTGCGCTGGCGCTTGTTCCGCTGATCGAAGCCAACACCGCGGATGATAGCGAATGCCGGAAACTGATCGCGCAAGCGAAGGCGACGACGCAATGATTGCCGGAGAAGGCAACGCGGCGGACAAACCGGACACGCTTGGTGCGCCGGCGGCCACGCGGATTCCAACCGGGGCATATAACGTTCCGCTGATTCTGCTGACCGTGTTCGCGTTTATCTTCATTCTCGACTGGGCGGAGACGGTATTCATCCCACTCGTGCTTGGAGTGATCGTGAGTTATGCGCTTTCGCCGCTGGTTGATCGCATGCACAAATGGCACATTCCCCGCTACATCGGAGCGGCATTGTTGCTGCTCACGATCGTGGGCGGGATCGGCGCGCTGGTCAACTCGCTCAAGAACGAAGCCGCCAGCATGATCGAAACCCTGCCCGAGGCCGCGCAGAAGTTCAGGCAGACACTTGGCAAGGAATGGGGGGGCTCCAGGGAGACGATCGAGAAGGTGCAGCAGGCGGCTGAGCAGATCGAGCATGCGGCGAGCGAAACGACGACGGCGACCGCGCCTGCCGCCCCGCGCGGTGTGACGCGTGTGCAGATCGAGGCGCCCCGGCTCGATATCCGGGACTATTTGTGGAACGGCACGATCGGGGTGCTTTCCTTCATAAGCCTGGCGGTCGTGGTGCTGTTTCTGGCCTACTTCCTGATGGTGAGCGGCGACACCTTCCGGCGGAAACTGGTCAAGCTGTCGGGGCCCACCCTGAGCGAGAAAAAAATCACCGTGCAGATGCTCAACGAGATCGGCATCCAGATTCAGCGGTATCTGCTGATCCAGGTTTTTGCGAGCGTTCTGGTCGGCATCGCAACCTGGCTTGCGTTCCTCTGGATCGGTCTGGAACACGCCGCGGTGTGGGGCGTGGCGGCCGCCGTGCTCAACCTCATCCCCTATCTGGGGCCGATCCTGATCACCGGCGGCGCGGCGCTGCTGGCGTTCCTGCAATTCGGCACCCTCGGTATGACGCTCACTGTGGGCGCGATCTCGCTCGCCATCAACAGTTTGGAAGGCTACCTGCTCATGCCATGGCTAACCGGCCGCGCCAGCCGCATGAATGCGGTGGTGGTGTTTGCCGGCCTCCTGTTCTGGGGCTGGCTGTGGGGCGCATGGGGACTCTTGCTTGGCATGCCGATCATGATGGCGATCAAATCGATCTGCGACCACGTCGATGAATTCAAGCCCGTCGGCGAGCTCATGGGAGACTAACTACCACGCCGCCCGCGTGGCACCCCGGATTTCCTCGAATCCTACATGCAGACGCGTTTCCCTCTTATACCGCCGCGATCTGACTCTGCCTAAATTTGCAATATGACTGTTTGGCCGGGTGCCGACCATGCGCTTGTCGGCGTGTGGCTTGGGGCTGGTCGGCTGGAGGGTCAGGCGATAACGCAATTTTCCCCGAGTTCTTCCACTGAAAAGGAAACACTATGAATACGACTCAATATTTTGGCGCAGCCCTTCTCGCGTCGGTCTTGCTGGGGATGGGAATGGCCGGCTGTACGGTGATGCGCGAGCAATCCACCGTCGGCCAGGCAGTCGACGATACGGCCATCACCGCCAAGGTGAAGGCGCGCTTCGCCGAAAGTCCGGTGGTCAGTGTCATGGCGATCAAGGTCGAAACGTTTCACGGCACCGTCCAGCTGTCCGGCTCTGCCAAGAGCGAAACCGAGCGTTCCACCGCCGAATCGATCGCACGCCAGGTGTCGAACGTGAAATCCGTCAGGAACGACATCATTGTCCGGCCGTAGTCCATAGGCACGCACCGGATTCCGGTCCGGTGCGCCGTTTTCTGCATAGGCAAGGAGAGAAACATGAACTGGGACATTATCGAAGGCAACTGGAAGCAGGCCAAAGGCAAGTTCAAGGAACAATGGGGTGAGCTGACCGATGATGATTTCGACGCGATCAGCGGTCGTCGGGATCAGCTCACCGGAAAAATCCAGGAACGCTATGGCCTGTCGCGAGACGATGCCGAAAGGCAGGTCAAGGAATGGCAAGAGCGGGCAAACGACGACTGGTTTCATTGATTTGTTGTCGGGCCGGAGATTCCGGCCCTGTCTGTGGGTGAGTCCTCTTTAGCGGTTCGACAGATTCACCCTGACCCTACATCACTACACATCCGAATTTGCAGGATTGCCTCCCGGTACGGCACCTTGGTGCCTGCGGTGCGGATACCCCGCCCGGAAAGGAAACGACATGAAAATCAAGCGCATGATATTCGGCGAGCGGTCGTTGACCAAAGTGGCCGCACTGTTCGCGGACAAGCGCCAGGCGGAAGACGTGGCGCAACAGGTCAAGCAGGTGGCTGGGCTTGACGACCCCCAGGTCTACTTGTTGGGGCCGACAGATGGGGCCACCGACAGTCCCGCGTTTTCCCGCAAACTGGAACCTGAACAGGCCGGGGTCTGGCGCACCCTGATCCGCGCCCACACCATCGCCGGCACCATCGGCGTGGTGGCGGGGGTCGTGGTGTATCTCGGCTTCGTGCTGGCGGACAACGCGGCCGTCAGGAGCACGCCGGGGATGAGTCTGGTCGCCATGGTGTTCTTCGGCGGGCTGATCGGCCTGTTGTTCGGCGGTCTCCTCACCGCGCGGCCCGATCACGCGTTCGTGATTACAACCGTGCGGCGCGCGATCCGGCGCGGTCGATGGGCGGTAGTCATCCACCCGCTAACGCAGGGTCAACTCGATCTGTCGATGGGTGAACTGCGATCGCGCAGCGACCGCGTCGTGCGCAGCCTGTAGCCCTGCGCCACTGCGCGCGGCACCCCTACTTGACTGGCGGCGCTCTGCGTTGTCTTCGCTGCACATTGGTTTCTATTTTCCTTTTGCGTATTCTCCGGCGCGAGGCTGGGAATATTGGCATTTCCGATCATGGTCTGTAGCCGATGCCGCGGGAATGCGATGGCAAGCGAATATCGCTAGCTTACCGAGGGGCAATCCTCGTCATGCCTTGTGAGCGTACTTTGTGGGCTGGCTTAACTACAGGGTACCTGCAACGCGGAACATGCAGCGGGAGAAATCCAGTAAGAGGAACTGCTGCCGCAGTTTACGGGAAAAGGCGTCGACAGCGTGGAGGATGTGAAGGAATGCTACTGGAGGGAAACGGCCGCGTCAGTGTGATCCAAAGGGGTTCGAAGTAGCGTGCCGGAAGGGGAGAGGCTGGCCATCAGATCTTCCTTGCGGGACTGGAGCGCGTCGCGCATCTTGATCAGGTCCACTTTGCTCGCACGCGCTTTGGGAAACATCTCGGAGCGTTCTTCCTTCACGTGGTGATCGATGTACTCACCCAGTACCAGAACCTTCGCGTCGAAGAGCGGGTCGCTCGGCTCCATTCCCTGGATCTGGGCGATCAGTTCCTTGGCGGTCGTGTGCTCGACTTCAGCCTCGTTCATCAGCAGTTCTTCCTTAGATGGCCTTGCGAACCGCCGGATAGAAAATTTCTTCCTCGATCTGGACGTGCAAGGTAAGTTCCCGGCAGATCTTGTCCGCCAGCATCCGTTTCTTCTCCCGGCCACCGCGAGACTCGGCCAGCTCCCCGAATTCGGTGAACATTTTCTTGACCGCCTTGTGGTCGGCGTCGAGCAGATCGCACGCATCTTTCTGTTTTGCAGTGGGCATGGTGATTCCTTTACATATTAGGTTTACAGAGATTTCGGAAAACAACCGCTGGCTGTGGCGCGTCGGGCTGTCGTGCTATTTGACTGCGCGGTGCCGACGGCTTCAAGGGAGTTTGTCGCACGCTGCTGTCAGACGATGCCTATGTTTGTAGAAAGATCGACCCAGATCGTTTTTGGCCCCGTTCGCGTGGGCGTCGCCGGGACTTCTTCAGCAGGCACCGCAGTTTTGCCTGGTGCTGGCTGCTCCGTGGCCGGCCGCTCATATCGATCCGTCTTCTTCACCACTGCGGCCGGAATCCAGACAATGCCGTCGACGACGATCGTGACCACAAGCGCGAGGAGGATCCAGGAAGGGTGGAATTTGCGGGGCGAGAGCCGCGGGCGCGGGGTGGCGATCACAACGGCGGGTGGGACGCCTGCCGAGAGCGGGTGGCCGTACTGAGCCTGCCGAGCAGTAGCCCGCCCGACGACAGCGACATCGCGAGCGCTTGCCGCGCTAAAAATCCCACCAGCACGGAACCGCCCAGCACGCGCCAGGGCCTGCCGCGGATCAGCCAGGCCCCGGCGATCGCCGCGCCGGCCACGCGAGGAAACGACGGCACCGTTTTGGCACGTGCCAGTTGCCATGCTGCGATGATCGCGGTCAGCAACGCCGCGGCCGGAACTGCCCATAGTAGCCAGTGACCACCCCCGGTGACCGCATACAACATCAGCGCAACGCCCGCGAACAACACGGCGAGCACACCCGCGCCCGCGGCCGCAGTAGATAGCCCAGCTTGTACAGTTGCCGCGCCTGCCACCCTGCCGCGTCCTGCCTGAGCAGCGCGGCATAGGCGCTGGCGTAGCCAGTCAGCAGGGTGGGCTGGGCCAGCAACACGCGGAGCAAGGGAGGCAGCATCGCCTAGGGCTCGTCGCCGCCGGCATCAGTGATGTTCGTGACGACGGCTCAACGCACCCGCCAGCAAAGCAATGGTGGCACCGGCTACCGCGGCCATCAACAGCGATTTCAACGGCTGCTCCTGAACGTAATGCGTCGCCTGATCGGTCGTGTGGCTGACGGCTTCGCGCGCCCGTGTCGCAGTGCTGTGAAGGGCTTCGCTGCCTTTAGAGGCGATTTCCTGGGCGCTGGCACGCACCTCGTCAACCGAGTGGCGTGCGTGTTCAAC
Source organism: Thiobacillus sp. (assembly GCA_051305915.1). Taxonomy (GTDB): domain Bacteria; phylum Pseudomonadota; class Gammaproteobacteria; order Burkholderiales; family Thiobacillaceae; genus Thiobacillus. The sequence continues at coordinate 14,567 of JBPPMF010000133.1, forward strand.
TGCTGCGCTCTCGCCGGGGCTCTGAGGTTTCGCGTTTGGAAAGGTGTCCATGGGGTTCTCCTGAAGAGGGTTGAGCCGGCAACATCTGCCGGCATGGATGAAGCTTACGCAGAGCGGCGTGCAGTGGGTAGGGGAGAAGGGCGCACTCGCGTGTCCGTGGATGCTGGGCGTCGATGTAGGCGGGCGCTGACAGTGGATGTCAGATGCTCGGACGATCCCTACATGCCATGACAGGGTTTGCCCAGACGAAACGCAGCACTATCTGACAGAAAAAGTGTGCGCGTTCAGTCATGATGTATTGACTGCGGAGCACCGCTTCGCCTTTACCGATTTCCACTCTCTCTAAGGAGAAGACGTCATGCTCAAATGGGCTCTGATTTTTTTCATCGTATCGCTGGTGGCTGGCCTGTTCGGATTCGCCGGTATCGCCACCGGGGCGGCCGCCGTGGCCAAGATCCTGTTCTACTTTGCCGTGGCGCTGTTCCTTCTATTTCTGGTGCTCGGGCTGATGGCGGTGAAGGCCGTCAAGTAGCTCACGAGAACGAGCGAGCGTCGTGTAGGAATTGTCTGACATAAACTTAATCGGCAGCCGATGGTGCGGTGACACCAGACGGGTAGGCTGCAAATAGCCTGGTGTCAAGCGGCTACACCATAACCGCTCGCTTGCCATTTGCGGCCCCCAGGAGAACTTCATGCTGTATTACGCCGTGGTATTTTTCATCATTGCGATCATCTCGGCCATATTCGGATTCTCCGGGCTGGCGGCGGGCGCGGCCGGCATCGCCAAGATTCTCTTTGTGGTGTTTCTGGTGATCGCGATCGCCACCTTCGTCGCCAATCTGCGGCGCGGCCGCTAGGCCGTATGACTGCTAGACTCGAAATGATCCTATTCCTCTGGAGCACCATATGATTCAGGTTGCCATTTTGGACGACCATCAGATTGTCCGGACAGGTTTTCGCGAGTTACTGAGCGAAGATTCCACGATCAGCATCGGCTTCGAAGCGGCAGATGGTGACGAGGCGCTGGAAAAATTACGCACTTCGCCGTGTGATGTGCTGTTGCTTGATCTATCGTTGCCGGGCAAGAGCGGAGTCGACGTGTTGCGTACGGTGCGCCAGCGCTATCCCGAAACCAAGGTGCTGATCCTGAGCGGCTTTCCCGAGGAAAGCTACGCGCTCGCGATGATCAAGAACGGCGCCAACGGCTATCTGTGCAAGGACTGCGACCGCGATGAACTGTTGCGGGCGATCCGCATGGTCGCGACCGGACGCCGGTATGTGTCTGCGCGCACGGCCGAACTGCTTGCCGACGAAATGAGCGGCGAGCGCAGCGGGGTGCTGCACGATACCCTGTCGGACCGTGAACTCCAGGTGTTCCTGCGCCTGGCGCGCGGCGAATCGGTGTCGGACATCGCAGAGCAGTTGCATCTGAGCGTGAAGACGATCAGCACATATCGCTCTCGGGTCACCGAAAAGCTCAACGTATCGAGCAATGCGGAGCTCGCGATCTATGCATTACGACACGGCCTCATTTTTGAATGACGCCCTTTTCAGCGGACGCAAAGCAGGTGCCGCGCGATTCCGAGTCCCCCATGCTGAAAGTCTTCCTGATCGAGGACTCTGCGTTGCTGCAGGAGCTACTGGGCGGCATGCTGAGCGAGCTCGACGGGGTCGAGTTCTGCGGATGCGCGGACGGCGAAGCGGAAGCGCTGCAGCGGCTGGCGGAAGCGCAGTTTGATCTGGTGATCATCGATATCCAGCTCAAGCAGGGAAGCGGCATGGGCGTGCTGGATGCGCTGCAGACGGATTCGGACCGGTACGGCAAGCCGCTCAAGGTGGTGCTGACCAATTATGCGCATGCGACGATGCGGCAGCGGTGCGATCGCTTCGGCATGGATGCGTTCTTCGACAAGTCGCTACACATCAACCTGCTGATCGACTATGTCGTCGCTGCGGCGCAGCAAAAATCCATGCACTGAAGCGATACCGACCGGCAGCACGACGCGGAGGGTGACGCCGGCCCGCGGCGTGCTGCGGATGTCGAGTTGCCCGCCGTGGGTGAAAACCCGGTGCTTGATCCCGGCAAGACCATGGCGCGCAAGCCTGGGCGAGTCCGGATCGAAGCCGACGCCGTCGTCTTCGATCGTCAGCTCGATCGCGGTCGGCGTAGGGTGCAGCGACACGCTGACATGGCGCGCCTGGGCGTACTTGCGGATATTGGTGAAGGCTTCCTGCACGATCCGGAACAGGCTGAGCGAGACCGCATCCGAGAGCTCGGGTTCGGCCTCGGGCAGATTCAACTTGACCTCAAATTCCTCGCCCTGACGGAATTCCTGGGTAAGTGCTTTAAGCGCTTCAATCAGCCCCAGTTCATGTAACAGCGCGGGCCGCAGATCGTTGATGATGCGACGCTTGAGCGTGATCACGCCGGTCAGGCTCTGCCGCAGGCGCTGCACGCGCTGCGCCACCAGTGGGTTCGAATCCGCCGCTGACAGTGAGCGTTCTATCCAGTCGACGTCGAATTTGGCGGCGGTCAGAAGCGCGCCGAGCTCGTCGTGCATCTCGCGCGCCAGATGTTGCTTTTCCGACTCCCGCACATCGGTCAGATAGGTCGCAAGATTCGTCAGTTCTTCGGTGCGAAGCCGCACTTCGCCTTCGAGCTGTTCGTTTTTCGCCTCCAGCAAATGCTGGATCTTTACTCGCAGCTCCTGCTTTTTCTGCTTCTGGGAGATCGCCAGCACCAACAGCATGAGTGAGGCGATGGCTAGCAATACCGTGGTGAGACGGGCGTACTCGATGCTCATTATCGATCGCCTGACGTTGTATAGGTTCTGGTTCAGCAGCTCGATTTTCATCGCGTTGTGTTGGCGTCGGTAGGCAACCATCGCCATCGTGCTCTGGTCATACCAGTCTTTTTCCAGCGGCATACCGCGTTCAATCTGCCGGTTGATGACTTCCATGCGGGCAGCCAGCCCCTGCGCGTGCTTGATGAGTTCGACTGCGGTGGCGCTGTGGTCCTCATAGTTCTGTCTGACCACGACAAGGGTGTCGCGGATTCTGGCGGCGGCCGTCCGATAGGAAGCCAAGTAGGCCGGATCGCGGGTGAGTTCGTAGCCGCTGGTCGCCGACTGGGCGTCAAGCAGCAACTGGTTCAGTTGATCCAGATGATTGGCGTGCTGGCTTGAGATCCCGGACTGACTAATCGCATCGAGCCCCGCCGAGGCCTGCATATAACTTGCCACCATGATGCCGATCAGTATCGCGATTCCGGCGGACAGGAAGAGATGCGTGCTGAGTGGCAAGTCGTTGCGCCATCGCGATGGGGTGGTGCTCGGGGTGGGGGCTGT
>JBPPMF010000236.1:0-12887 GCA_051305915.1 Thiobacillus sp.
ATTTCAGGCGGAGCGGGTTGATTTCGTGCAGCGGCTTGAATTCGGAATTCGGGTCCCACCAACGGTGGGCGAGTTCGGAAAACTTGGCGATTTCGGCAGCGTCAACGTTACTCATATTGAACCTCAGGCAGTGAGTTTGGTGCGCCAGTAGGTGGCGCGGGCGTTCAGGTCGTCGGTGTCCAGATTGACCAGTCGGCGGTCATTCAGTTTCAGTTTGCCGTCGACCCAGACGTGGGTGACATGCTCGCGTCCAGCAACGTAAACCAGGTGCGAGACGGGGTCAAACACCGGCTGGCAGGAGAGATCGCGCAGGTCGACCGCGACCAGGTCGGCGCGCTTGCCGGGAACGATGCTGCCGATGCGGTCGTCGAGGTTGAGCGCGCGGGCCGCATCGAGCGTCGCCATTTTCAGCACGGCGGCAGCGGGCAGGGCAGCGGCATCCCCGCTGACGCCTTTGGCGAGCAGGGCGGTCAGGCGCATTTCAGCGAATAGATCGAGGCGATTGTTGCTGGCGGCGCCATCGGTACCCAGGCCGATATTGACGCCTGCCCGCATGAGATCGACCACCGGGGCGAGGCCGGAGGCAAGTTTCAGGTTGGAACTCGAACAGTGGGCGACGTGGCAGCCGTGTTGCGCCAGCAGTTCGATTTCGGCCGCGTTCACATGCACGGCGTGGACGCCGATGAAGTTCGGACCCAGGAGGCCCAGCCGCGCCAGCCGTTCCAGCGGGCGTACGCCGTATTGCTTGAGGCTGTCCTGGATTTCGTCGGCGGTTTCGTGGATGTGGGTGTGAATCGGCAGGCCGAGCTGTTCGGCCAGGGTGTTGATGCGGCCGAAGGTGGCATCTGCAATGGTATAGGGCGCGTGCGGGGCGAAGGCAAAGCTGAGCAGCGGCTCATCTTTCAGCGTATCGCGCAGGGCGAGGCCCTTGGCCAGGTAATCGTCGGTATCCGATGCGTAGGCGCTGGGGAATTCCAGCACGATCATGCCCAGCGTGGCGCGCATGCCAGCCTGCAAAAAGGCTTCCCCCGCGGCCTGCGGAAAGAAATACATGTCGTTGCAGCAGGTGACGCCGCCCGCCAGCATTTCGGCGGCGGCGAGCAAGGTGCCGTCACGCACGAAAGCTTCGGACACGTGCTGTTTCTCGGCCGGCCAGATGCGCTGGTTGAGCCAGGCCATCAGCGGCAGGTCGTCGGCCATGCCGCGAAACAGCGACATCGCGGCATGGCCGTGCAGGTTGACGAGGCCGGGGATCAGCGCCTGGCCGGGCAGGGCAAGCGTCTGGGCGGCGTCGTAGCAGGCCTGGGCGGCGGCGGCGGGCAACACATCGAGAATCAGGCCGCCCCGCACCACCACCGCATGATCGGTCAGCGCACCGCAAAGGGACGCGGGACGATGGGCGCCCTCGGGTTCGACGGGCACCACCCATTGCGGCAGTAGAAGGAGATCGGCGGGGGATTTCATGGTGGGCTGCATTCTCACTGTTTGTCCGGCGTTTGGCAAAGACTGACGGGGCGGGCGACCATGCTAAAATCGCGGGCTTTAAGTCAATAAAAAGCCGGTTATGGAACAGTTTGCCAAGGAAACCCTCCCGGTCAGTCTCGAAGACGAGATGCGGCGCTCATACCTCGATTACGCCATGAGCGTGATCGTGGGGCGCGCGCTGCCGGATGTACGCGACGGCCTGAAGCCCGTGCACCGCCGCGTGTTGTTCGCGATGAATGAGCTTGGCAACGACTGGAACAAGGCTTACAAGAAGTCGGCCCGTGTGGTCGGCGACGTGATCGGTAAATACCACCCGCACGGCGACACCGCGGTGTACGACACCATGGTGCGGATGGCGCAGGACTTTTCGCTGCGCTACCCGCTGATCGACGGCCAGGGCAACTTCGGCTCGGTCGACGGCGACAACGCGGCGGCGATGCGTTACACCGAAGTGCGCATGTCGAAAATCGCGCACGAACTGCTGGCCGACCTCGACAAGGAAACGGTCGACTTCGGCCCCAACTACGACGGTTCCGAGCACGAGCCGCTGGTGATGCCGACCCGGATCCCCAACCTGCTGATCAACGGCTCGTCCGGCATCGCGGTGGGCATGGCGACCAACATTCCGCCGCACAACCTGACCGACATCTGTACCGCGCTGTTCGCGTTGCTTGACGACCCCGAGATCGACATCGAGTCGCTGATCGCCATCGTCAAGGCGCCCGACTTCCCGACCGCCGGCATCATCTACGGTCTCTCCGGCGTGCGTGACGGCTACCGCACCGGCCGTGGCCGCGTGGTGATGCGCGCCACCTGCCACTTCGAGGATGTGGGCAGGGAAGGCGGCAAGCAGGCCATCATCATCGACGAACTGCCCTACCAGGTGAACAAGGCCAACCTGCTGATCAAGATCGGCGAGTTGGTGCGCGAAAAGCAGATCGAAGGCATTTCCGACCTGCGCGACGAATCCGACAAGTCCGGCATGCGCGTGTACATCGAACTGAAGCGCGGCGAGAACGCCGACGTGGTCCTGAACAATCTGTACAAGCAGACGCAGATGCAGGACACCTTCGGCATGAACATGGTGGCGCTGATCGACGGTCAGCCGCGCCTGCTGAACCTGCGGCAAATGCTCGACGCCTTCCTGCGTCACCGCCGCGAAGTCGTTACCCGCCGCACCGTGTTCGACCTCAGGAAGGCGCGCGAACGCGGCCACATCCTGGAAGGTCTGGCGGTGGCGCTGGCCAACGTCGACGAGATTGTCGAGCTGATCAAGACGTCTGAAACGCCGGTGATCGCCAAAGCGCGTCTGCTCGACCGTTCCTGGAAGTCGACGATGGTCGAGGAAATGCTGGCACGCATCGATCCCGAGTTCTCGCGCCCGGTGAACATCGGCCCCGAATTCGGCCTGCATGCCGACGGTTATCGCATGACCGAGATTCAGGCGCAGCGCATTCTGGAAATGCAACTGCAGCGCCTGACCAACCTGGAGTCGGACAAGATCATTGGCGAGTACAGGGACATCATGGCGAAGATCGCCGACCTGCTCGACATCCTGGCCAATCCGCCACGCATCACCCTGATCATCCGCGAAGAACTGACCCAGATTCAGGAACAGTTCGGCGACGGGCGCCGCTCAGTCATTGTCGAGAACGCGCAGGACATGTCGATGGAAGACCTGATCAAGCCGGAAGAGATGGTGGTGACGCTGTCGCACGGCGGCTACATGAAGTCGCAGCCGATGGATGATTACCGCGCGCAGAAGCGCGGCGGGCGCGGCAAACAGGCGGCGGGCACCAAGGATGAAGACTTCATCGAGAAGATGTTCGTCGCCAACACCCACGACTTCATCCTCTGCTTCTCCAACCGCGGCCGGCTCTACTGGCTCAAGGTCTACAACGTGCCGCAGGGCGGGCGCAACGCGCGCGGCAAGCCCATCGTCAACCTGTTGCCGCTGGAAGAGGGCGAGAAGATCAACACGCTGCTGCCGGTCAAGACGTTCGACGACGAGCACTATGTGTTCATGGCCACCAGCAACGGCATCGTCAAGAAAACGCCGCTGTCCGATTTCTCGCGTCCGCGCACGGCTGGCATCATCGCGGTGGGGCTGGATGACGGCGATTTCCTGATTGGCGCGTCGATCACCGATGGTCGCCACGACGTCATGCTGTTCTCCGACGGCGGCAAGGCGGTGCGCTTCGATGAAAACGACGTGCGCCCGATGGGCCGCACCGCACGCGGCGTCATCGGCATGAAGCTCGCCAAGGGCAAGAAGCTGATTTCGCTGCTGGTGGCTGAAGACGAGAACGAGTTCGTGTTGACCGCAACCGAAAACGGCTTTGGCAAGCGCACGCCGATCACCGAATACACCCGTCATGCACGCGCGACGCAAGGTATGATCGCGATCCAGACCAGCGAGCGCAACGGCCGCGTGGTGGCCGCCACGCTGGTTAAGCCGGATGACGAAATCATGCTGATCACCACCGGGGGCGTGCTGATTCGCACCCGCGTCAAGGAAATCCGTTCCATGAGCCGCTCGACGCAAGGCGTCACGCTGATCAATCTGGACAAGGGTGAAACACTGATCAGCCTGGAAAAAGTGGCTGAAGCCGACAACGAAGAGGTATTGGGAGACTAATCATGACGATCTATAACTTCAGCGCCGGCCCGGCCGTGCTGCCCAAGGATGTGTTGCAACAAGTGCAGGCCGAAATGGTCGACTGGCACGGCAGTGGCATGTCGGTGATGGAAATGAGCCACCGCGGCAAGGAATTCATGGGCATCGCCGCCGAGGCGGAAGCCGACCTGCGCGAAGTGATGGGCATTCCCGCCAACTACAAGGTGCTGTTCCTGCAGGGCGGGGCGTCCAGCCAGTTCGCCATGGTGCCGATGAACCTGTTGCGCGGCAAAGCCAGCGCCGACTATCTGAACACCGGCGAGTGGTCGAAGAAGGCCATCAAGGAAGCGAAGAAATACGGCGCGGTGAACGTGGTGGCGACCAGCGAAGACAAGAACTTCAGCTATGCGCCGACGCAGGATCAATGGAAGCTCGATCCCGATGCGGCCTACGTGCACTACACACCGAACGAAACCATCGGCGGCGTGGAAATGTTCTGGACGCCGGACACCGGTAGCGTGCCGCTGGTCGCCGACATGTCGTCGACCATCCTGTCGCGCCCGATGGACGTGTCGAAATTCGGCGTGATCTACGCCGGCGCGCAGAAGAACATCGGCCCGGCCGGGCTGACCATTGTCATCGTGCGCGAAGACCTGATCGGCGAGACCGTGAAAGGCACGCCGACCATGTTCGACTACAAGACGCATGCCGACAACGAGTCGATGTACAACACGGCGCCCACCTTCGCCATGTACACGGCAGGGCTGGTGTTCAAGTGGCTGAAGGTGCGCGGCGGCCTGGTTGCGATGGAAAAGACCAACCGCGAGAAGGCGAACCTGCTGTACGACGCGCTCGACGCGACCGGGTTTTATGGCTCGCCGGTGGCAAAAGACAACCGCTCGCTGATGAACATCCCCTTCACCCTGAAGGATGCTTCGCTCGACGAGGCCTTCCTCAAGGGCGCCAAGGAGCGTGGCCTGATTCAGTTGAAGGGCCACCGTTCGGTCGGCGGCATGCGCGCCTCAATCTACAACGCCATGCCGATCGAGGGCGTGCGTACGCTGGTCGATTACATGCGCGAATTCGAGAAAAATCATGGCTAAAGCCCGCAAGATTCTCACCCTCAACGCGATTTCCGCGCGTGGCTTGGCACGGCTGCCCGAGCATTACATCGTCGGCGGCGACATTGCCGATCCGGATGGCATTCTGGTGCGCTCGGCCAACATGCACGAGATGGAGATTCCGGCGTCGGTGCGTGCGATTGCTCGCGCTGGCGCAGGCACCAACAATATCCCGGTGAAGAAACTGTCGGAACGCGGTGTGCCGGTTTTCAACGCGCCGGGCGCCAACGCCAATGCGGTGAAGGAACTGGTGATCGCCGGCATGCTGATCGGTGCGCGCAATCTGCTGCCGGCGCTGAAGTTTGTTGAAGGACTGTCCGGCACCGACGAGGAAATGCACAAGGCGACCGAGGCCGGCAAGAAGGCTTTTGCCGGCATGGAACTGCCGGGCCGCACGCTTGGCGTGATTGGCCTGGGCGCGATCGGCTCCTATGTCGCCGAAGCGGCGATCAAGCTTGGCATGAACGTGATCGGCTTCGATCCTGCGATTACGGTGGATGCCGCGTGGCGGTTGCCGTCGCAGGTCAAGCGCGCGGAAAATGTCGAAGACGTGCTGCGCATGGCCGACTTCGTCACCCTGCATGTGCCGCTCATCGATGCCACCCGCAACCTCATCAACGTCCAGCGCCTCGGCGTGATGCGTCCCAACGCGGTGCTGCTGAATTTCGCGCGTGAAGGCGTGGTCGACAATGCCGCCGTGATTGAGGCGCTCGACGCCAAAAAACTGCAAGCCTACATTTGCGATTTTCCGGCGAATGCGTTGAAGAGCCACGCCAAAGTCGTGGCGCTGCCGCACCTTGGGGCCTCCACCGAAGAGGCCGAAGAGAACTGTGCGGTGATGGTGGCCGAACAGCTGGCCGACTATCTGGAAAACGGCAACGTCCTCAATTCGGTCAACTTCCCCAACGTCAACATGCCGCGCGAGTCCGCCTACCGCATCGCGATCGCCAATGCCAATGTGCCGAATATGGTGGGACAGATTTCGTCGGTGCTTGCCACTGCCGGACTGAACATCCACAACATGGTCAACAAGTCGAAGGGCGACATGGCCTACACGCTGGTCGACGTCGACAGCGCCGCGACCGACAGCATCATGCAGCAGCTGGTCGCCATCGCCGGCGTGCTTGCGGTGCGGTACCTGCCTGTAGCCTGACCGATGGACGAGGAACTCAAGGCGCTGCGCGCGCGCATCGACAGCATCGACGACGCCATCCTGCAACTGGTGTCGGAACGCGCGGGCATTGCCCAGCAGGTGGGGCGCGCCAAGAAGGGCGAAAAAATCTACCGCCCCGAACGTGAGGCGCAGATTGTGCGGCGGCTGCGCGAAACCAATCCCGGGCCGCTGTCCGGCGACACCGTTGAACGGCTGATCCGCGAAATCATGTCGGCGTGTCGCGCCGCAGAAGAAACCACCTGCATCGCTTACCTGGGCCCCGTCGGCACCTTCAGCCAGCAGGCGGTGCATAAGCATTTCGGCCACGAGGTCGAGGCCCTGGCCGAGACCGATATCGATGCGTGCTTTCAGGCGGTGGAAACCGGCCGCGCCGATTTTGCCGTGGTGCCGGTGGAAAACTCGACCGAGGGCGCGATTGGCCGCACGCTGGATCTCATCGTTGCCAGCCCGCTGAAAATCTGTGGCGAAGTGATGCTGCCAATTCACCAGACCCTGATGCGCAAGGCACCCTCACCCCTCAACGGGGAAGGTGCGAGTGTCATACCCAACCCGATGAATGGGATTCAGCGGGTGTATGGCCATGCGCAATCGCTTGCCCAGTGCCAGCAGTGGCTCAGCCGCCATCTGCCCAATGTCGAGCGCGTCAGCCTGGTCAGCAACAGTGAAGGTGCGCGCCGCGCCGCCGCCGAGCCCGATGCGGTCACGCTTGGCTCGGAAACCGCCGCCGAACTGTATGGCCTGACGGTGGTGGAAGCGCGCGTCGAAGACGAAGTCAGTAACACCACGCGCTTTCTGGTGCTGGGCAAAGCCGACGCTGCACCGTCCGGGCGCGACAAGACTGCGCTGGTCATGGGGGCTTACAACCAGCCGGGGGCGGTGGTCCAGCTGCTGCAACCGCTCGCCGACGCCGGCATTTCCATGAGCAAGCTCGAATCGCGTCCGGCGCGTTCATCCAATTGGGAATACCTGTTTTTCGTCGTCTGCGAAGGCCATCGCCAGGATCCCCGACTGGCCGCTGCGCTGGCTGAAATCGAATCGCGCGCCGCCTATCTCAAAATTCTCGGTTCCTATCCCGCTGCTTCGTTATGAATGGTTGTGACACGATTTGTTGCGGCTTGGCGCCTGCACATGTACGCGCCATTGCCCCCTATCAGCCAGGCAAGCCCATCTCGGAACTGGCGCGCGAACTTGGTCTGGACGAAGCCGATATCGTCAAGCTGGCGTCGAATGAAAACCCGCTCGGCCCCAGCCCCATGGCGCTAGCAGCAGCACAGGATGCGCTGCATGACATGGCCCTGTATCCCGATGGCGCCGGTTATGCGCTGAAGGCGAAGCTGTCGGCGAAACTGGGCGTGACGGCCAGCCAGATTGTGCTGGGCAACGGTTCCAATGACGTGCTGGGCATTGTTGCGCAAACCTTCCTGACGCCGGAAACCTCCTCGATTCACGCGCAGCATGCCTTCGCGGTCTATCCGATCGCCACGCAAACGGCCGGCGCACACAACATCGCGGTGCCAGCGCGGGATTACGGCCACGATATCGTCGCGATGCGCGCAGCGATCCGTGACGATACGCGGGTGCTGTGGATCGCCAATCCCAACAACCCGACCGGCACCTTCCTGCCGTGGGCGGAGATCGAGGCCTTCCTCGAAAGCGTGCCGCCGCAGGTGCTGGTGGTGCTGGACGAAGCCTACGGCGAATACCTGCCACCCCCCGAGCGCTGCGATACCGCGGCCTGGCTGGCGCGTTTCCCCAATCTGCTCATCACCCGTACGTTTTCCAAGGCCTATGGGCTGGCCGGATTGAGGGTCGGTTATGGACTGGGACACCCCGAGGTGATCGACCTGCTCAACCGCGTGCGCCATCCGTTCAATGTCAACCTGCCTGCGCTGGCCGCGGCCGAAGCCGCACTCGACGATGAAGCCTTCCTGGCGCGCAGCTATGCCCTGAACACTGCGGGCATGGAGCAGCTGGTTGCCGGGCTGGCCGAACTGGGTATCGAAACGGTGCCGTCGAAAGGCAATTTTCTGCTGGCGAAAGTGGGCGACGCCGCGCGGATCAATACCGAATTGCTGAAGCGCGGCGTGATCGTGCGCCCAGTCGCCAGTTACGGCCTGCCAGAATTTCTGCGCGTGTCGGTGGGACTGGCAGGGCAGAACGCGCGTTTTCTCGACGCGCTGAAAGCTTGCCTGTGATCGTCGGCACACTCGCCATTGTCGGCACCGGCCTGATCGGTGGCTCCTTTTCACTGGCCCTGAAACAGGCCGGTGCAGTGCACACGGTGCTGGGAGTTGGCCGCAACCCGGCGCGGCTCACCGTCGCACGCGAGCTTGGCTTGATCGACCGTGCGGTCGATTGGGCCGAGGCCGGCGAGGCCGACTGCATTCTGCTGGCGCTGCCGGTGGGCGAGACTGAAACGGTGCTCAGACAACTTGCGCCACACCTGAAAGCAGGCGCTGTGGTCACCGATGCCGGCAGCACCAAAGCCAATGTGGTTGCGGCGGCACGCGCCGCGCTTGGTGCGCGTTTCGCCGATTTCGTGCCGGGTCATCCGATCGCCGGTTCCGAACAGAGCGGCCCCGGTGCCGCGCGCGCCGATCTGTATCAGGGCAAAAAAGTGGTGTTGACGCCGCAAGCCGACACCCGTGCTGACGCGCTTGCCACCGTGCAGGTGCTGTGGCAAGCGGCCGGGGCGCAGGTTGAAATGCTGGATGCCGATCTGCACGACCGCGTGTTTGCCGCAGTGAGCCATTTGCCTCACCTGGCGGCGTTTGCGCTGGTGGACGAGTTGGCACAGCGCGCCGATGGCGACACTTTTTTCCGCTTTGCCGCCAGCGGCTTCCGCGATTTCACCCGCATCGCCGGCAGCAGTCCCGAGATGTGGCGCGATATCGCGCTGGCAAACCGCGAGGCGCTGCTGACTGAGCTGGACGCCTACGTCGCCGCCCTGCAGGGGCTGCGAAACGCCGTGTCGGCCGAAGATGCCGACGCTTTGCAGGCAATTTTTTCGCGTGCCCGTGAGGCACGCGAACGCTGGATCAACTCTCAGGATTCTTGATGGAATTTATCGATTTGCCCGCAAACACCGCCGCGCGCGGCACCGTGCGGTTGCCCGGCTCCAAAAGCATTTCCAATCGCGTGCTGCTGCTGGCGGCGCTGGCGCAAGGCACGACCATCGTGCGTGCGCTGCTCGATTCCGATGACACGCGGGTGATGCTCGACGCCTTGCGCGCGCTGGGCGTGGGCGTGGCGCGGGTGAGCGATTCCGACGATTACGAGATCACCGGCGTGGGTGGTGCGTTTCCAGTCGCTGGCTTTCCTGTAAAGCGGGCCGAACTGTTCCTGGGCAATGCCGGTACCGCGTTCCGTTCGCTGACCGCCGCGTGCGCCCTGTCGGGCGGCGAGTATGTACTGAAGGGCGTGGCGCGCATGCACGAGCGGCCGATCGGCGATCTGGTCGATGCCTTGCGATTGCTGGGTGCGCGCATCGACTATCTCGGCGCGGAAGGTTTCCCACCGCTGAAAATCCATCCGGCCGAGATTGCCGGCGACACCACCGAGGTGCGCGGCAACGTGTCGAGCCAGTTCCTCACCGGCTTGTTGATGGCGCTGCCGCTGCGGCAACGCAACACCACGATCGAAGTCGTCGGTGAACTGATTTCCAAACCCTACATCGGCATCACGCTGGCGATGCTGCGCCGCTTTGGCGTGGAGATCGCGCGCGACGGCTGGCAGCGCTTCGGCGTCCCGGCGACGGCGCGCTACCAGAGCCCCGGCGAAATCTGGGTCGAAGGCGATGCCTCGTCGGCGTCGTATTTCCTGGCTGCGGGCGCCATCGGCGGTGGCCCGGTGCGGGTACAGGGCGTGGGGCGCGACAGCGTGCAGGGCGACGTGCGCTTTGCCGACGCACTGGCGAAAATGGGCGCGCAGATCGACATGGGGCCGAACTGGATCGAGGCGAGCGCGCCGCAGCGTGGCCGCCTCCAGGCCATCGACCTCGACTGCAACGCCATTCCTGATGCGGCGATGACGCTGGCGGTGGCGGCATTGTTCGCCGACGGCACGACCACGTTGAAGAACATCGCCAGCTGGCGGGTGAAGGAAACCGACCGCATCGCGGCGATGGCGACTGAACTGCGCAAGGTCGGCGCGACGGTGGAAGAGGGCGCGGATTACATCCGTATCACGCCGCCGGAAAAACTGATTCCCAATGCCGTCATCGACACCTACGACGACCACCGCATGGCGATGTGCCTGTCGCTGGTTAGCTTGGGCGGCGTGCCGATCCGCATCAACGACCACGCGTGCGTGAACAAGACCTTCCCGACGTATTTCCGGATTTTTTCGAGCATTGCCCAATGACGCCTTCCTCATCCGTCACCCCTCACGCCTTACCCGTGATCGCCATCGACGGCCCCTCCGCCTCGGGCAAGGGCACCGTTGCCGAGCGGGTTGCCATGGCGCTGGGTTTTCATTTTCTCGACAGCGGCGCGCTCTACCGGCTGACCGCGCTGTCGGCGATGAAACATGGCGTTGCGCTGGACGATGAGACCGGCGTGGCGGCACTGGCGGCCACGCTGCCCGCCACTTTTCACGGCGGCGCAGTGTGGCTGGCTGAGGAAAACGTGACCGATGCCATCCGCGCCGAAGCGGTGGGCGAAGGCGCCTCGAAAGTGGCGGCGCTACCGGCGGTGCGCGCGGCGCTGCTTGACCGCCAGCGCGCCTATCGGCAGGCGCCCGGGCTGGTGGCCGACGGCCGCGACATGGGTACGGTGGTGTTTGCCGACGCGATGGCTAAGGTCTTCCTTACCGCCAGCGCCGAGGCACGCGCCGAGCGGCGGTATAAGCAGTTGATCGAAAAGGGGAACTCTGCTAATCTCGCCGCCCTTGTTGCTGATATGCAGGCGCGCGATGCGCGCGACACGGCCCGTGCCGTGGCGCCGCTGAAGCCTGCAGCCGATGCGTTGTTGCTCGATACCACCCATATGGATATCGAGTCGGCGGTGCAGGCGGTGCTGACGCACTATGCTGTATGCAAGGCCCGCAGCAACCAAGGTAATTAACGTCCCGTGTCAGACCTGCGCCCGCAGGCTGGCGATGTGCAACTAACCCCGTCCTCACCGACGGACTGAAGGTTTTAATGTCTACTGCTACCGCTACTTCCGCCCCCGATTCCATGGAAAGCTTTGCCGACCTGTTCGAGGAATCCCTCGTCCATCAGGAAATGCGCCAGGGTGAAGTCATCACCGCTGAAATCATCGATATCGACAGCAATTTCGTGACGGTGAATGCTGGCCTCAAATCCGAGAGCCTGATTCCTGTTGAAGAATTCAAGAACGATCTGGGCGAAATCGAAGCCAAGATCGGTGATTTTGTCTCGGTCGCCATCGAGTCGATCGAAGACGGTTTCGGCGCCACCAAGCTGTCGCGCGAGCGTGCCAAGAAACTGGCTGCATGGCTGGATCTGGAAGCCGCGATGAACGAAGGCCGGATCGTCACCGGCATGGTGCAGGGCAAGGTCAAGGGCGGTTTGACGGTGCTGGTGGGCGGTCTGCGCGCCTTCCTGCCGGGTTCGCTGGTGGACATGCGTCCGGTCAAGGACACCACGCCCTACGAATACAAGGAAATGGAATTCAAGGTCATCAAGCTCGACCGCAAGCGCAACAACGTCGTGGTGTCACGCCGTGCTGTGCTGGAAGAGACCATGGGTGCCGACCGCGAAGCGATGATGGAGAACCTGAAAGAAGGCTCCATCGTCAAGGGCGTGGTCAAGAACATCACCGACTACGGCGCGTTCGTGGATCTGGGCGGCATCGACGGCCTGCTGCACATCACCGACATGGCCTGGCGCCGCGTCAAGCACCCGTCCGAAGTGGTGCACGTCGGTCAGGAACTCGAAGCCAAGATCCTGCGCTACGACACCGAGAAGAACCGTGTTTCGCTCGGCATCAAGCAGCTGGGTGACGATCCGTGGGTCGGCATCGCTCGCCGCTACCCGCAGGGCACCCGCATGTTCGGCAAGGTTGCGAACCTGACCGACTACGGCGCGTTCGTCGAAATCGAAGAAGGCATCGAAGGCCTGGTGCACGTCTCCGAAATGGACTGGACCAACAAGAACGTCAGCCCCAACAAGATCGTGCAACTGGGTGATGAAGTCGAAGTCATGGTGCTCGACATCGACGAAGACAAGCGTCGTATCTCGCTCGGCATGAAGCAGTGCAAGTCGAACCCGTGGGAAGACTTCTCGGTGAACCACAAGAAGGGCGACAAGGTCGGCGGCGCGATCAAGTCGATCACCGACTTCGGCGTGTTCATCGGCCTGCCGGGCGGCATCGACGGCCTGGTTCACCTGTCCGACCTGTCGTGGAGCCTGCCGGGCGAAGAAGCCGTGCGCAAGTTCAAGAAGGGCGACGAGCTCGAAGCGACCGTTCTGGCCATCGATGTCGAGCGCGAACGCATCTCGCTGGGCGTCAAGCAACTCGAAGGCGAT
>JBPPMF010000238.1:0-11959 GCA_051305915.1 Thiobacillus sp.
GAGAGCTTCGCGGTTTATGGCCCGCTCGCCCTGCTCGGCAACGCCTTCTATCCGGTTCTTGTTCATCGGCTCGCAGTTTCGCTCCACGCTTCCTCCCCACAATCAGTCACCCTCATGCAGTTGCGCTTCGCATCGCTCGCAGTGATCAACTTACGGCGGGACTTGCACCCGCAAGAGTGCGCCCATGCTGGGCGCACCCAAAAAAATGCCCGGCTCAAGAGCCGGGCAGAGATCCACCAAAGGAGGAGGATTGGAGGAGACAACACCAAGTGCCATTGCGGCGACCTCAGTGTTATTAGAATAATCTAATATTCCGGACTGGTTGTCAACACTATGTGGTGGAAAAACCCTAAATTGGTACTTTTGTTTCATTCGCACCACATCGCTCAGTAAATCACGCTCACGGCTTCGGGCTTGAGCCAGCCGCCCAGCGATTCGAGCAGATGGTCATCCAGCCGCACCCGCCAGCCCTCACCGAGACGAACCCGGCAAGTGGCGTCCTGATTGCGGTAATCCACCCACACCGGGCACCCGCCCTCCTGCACTTTGTAGGGCGCGAGCAATTCAGCCAGCTTGCGTCCGCTACTGGATTGGGCATGGCATTCGCCATTGCATGCCAGCCGTAGCCCCTGGGCAAAGCGGGTACGCGCGCCGGCCAGGTCGTAGATCTTTTCCGCGGTGACCCGCAGGCCGCCCGAATAATCGTCGCGGTTGACCTTGCCTTCGATCACCAGCAGAGTGTCATCTTTCAGCAAGTGGCGGTTCTGCTCGTAGAGTTCGTTGAAGATCACCACCTCAACCTGCGCAGTCGCATCGTCGAGCAGCAGGATCATCATCTTGCCGCGCCGCGTCATCTGGGTGCGTAGCGAGACGACGATGCCGGCCAGCATCTGAAGGTCGCGTGAAGGCTCCAGACTGTCGAGCTGCCTTTTGGCAAAGCTGGACACTTCGGCCAGATACGAGGTGAATGGATGGCCGCTGAAGAAGTAGCCGAGCGCGGATTTCTCCTGCAACAGCTTTTCCTGTTCGGGCCATTCGGGCACGTCGATCAGGTCTTCGCCGCCGTCGAGCGCTTCGCCGAACAGACCGACCTGGCCACCGCTTCTCGCCGCGCGGTCGGCGGTTTCCAGCGCCGCGCCGACCGATGCCATCAGGCTGGCGCGGTGCAGGTTGATCTGGTCGAACGCCCCCGCCTTCACCAGCGCTTCGAGGACGCGACGGTTGAGGTAGCGCTTGTCGACGCGTCGCGTCAGATCGAACAGGCCTTTATAAGGGCCATTGGCTTCGCGCTCGACGACGATGGCGCCGATGGCTGCTTCGCCACTGCCCTTGATCGCGCCGAGGCCGTAGCGGATTTCGGCCTTGCTGACCGGATCGAAGCGGTAGCCGGATGAATTGATGTCGGGCGGCAGCATGGTCAGCCCGTTGGCGCGGCAGTCCTCGTAGAACACACGTACCTTGTCGGTATCGGACATTTCCGACGACATCGTCGCGGCCATGAATTCGGCCGGGTAAAACGCCTTGAGCCAGGCGGTGTGATACGCGATCAGCGCGTAGGCCGCCGAGTGCGACTTGTTGAAGCCGTATTCGGCAAACTTCTCCATCAGGTCGAACAGGCGCTCGGCGATCTTGGTATCGACCCCGCGCTTGGCGGCGCCATCGAGGAAAATCGACCGCTGCACGGCCATTTCCTCGGGCTTCTTCTTGCCCATGGCGCGCCGCAGCATGTCGGCGGCACCGAGGCTGGAGCCTGCCAGGATCTGCGCCACCAGCATCACCTGTTCCTGGTAGACGATGATGCCGTAGGTCGACTTCAGCACCGTCTCGAGGTCAACATGGAAATACTCGGGCTTCTGCTTGCCCTGTTTACGCGCGATGAAGTCGTCCACCATGCCGGAGCCGAGCGGCCCCGGCCGGTTCAGCGCCATCAGCGCAATGATGTCTTCGAAGCAGTCGCCCTTCAGCTTCTTTTCCAGGTCCTTGGCCGAACGCGATTCGGACTGGAATACGGCCGTCGTATTGCCATCGGCAAACAGCCGGTACACCGCGGGGTCATCGAGCGGCAGGTCTTCCAGCCGGAAGTCGGTACGGTCCTCGTGCCGCTGCACGAAGCGCACCGCCTCGGCCAGGATGGTGAGCGTGCGCAGGCCGAGGAAGTCGAACTTGACCAGGCCGATCGCCTCGACGTCGTCCTTGTCGAACTGCGACACCATCGATTCCGAGCCTTCGGCGCGGTACAGCGGGCAGAAGTCGGTGAGTTTACCCGGCGCGATCAGCACCCCGCCCGCGTGCATGCCGACGTTGCGGGTGATGCCCTCGAGCTTTTCGGCCAATGGCAGCAACTCGGCAAGTTCTTCTTCGTCCCGCGCGCGCTCGTCGATCTGCGGTTCCTTCTCGCGCGCCTCGGCCAGCGAAATGCCCAGCTCGTTGGGCACCAGCTTGACGAACTTGTCGACAAACAGATACGGCAGGTCGAGCACACGGCCAACATCGCGCAACACCGCTTTCGCCGCCATGGTGCCGAAGGTCGCGATCTGCGACACCGCCGCGTGGCCGTACTTGTCCTTCACGTACTGGATCACGCGATCGCGCCCGTCCTGGCAGAAGTCGATGTCGAAGTCGGGCATCGACACCCGCTCGGGGTTGAGGAAGCGCTCGAACAGCAGGTCGTACGCCAGCGGATCGAGGTCTGTAATGCGCAGGCTGTAGGCGACCAGCGAGCCCGCACCGGAGCCGCGTCCCGGCCCCACCGGCACGTTGTTGTTCTTGGCCCAGTTGATGAAGTCAGCCACGATGAGGAAGTAGCCGGGAAACCCCATCTGAATAATGGTCCCGAGTTCGAACTCCAGCCGTTCGGTGTATTCCGACAACCTGGAAGCACGCACCGCTTCGTCGGGATAGAGGCTGGCCAGGCGTTCATGCAGGCCCTCGAAAGCGCGCTGCCGCATGTAGTCGTCAAGACTCATGCCATCCGGCGTCGGGAAGTCGGGCAGCTTGCTCTTGCCCAGTTCCAGCGTGAGGTTGCAGCGCTTGGCGATCTCAACGCTGTTGGCGAGCGCCTCGGGCAGGTCGGCGAACAGTTCCGCCATCTCTTCCGGCGTCTTGAAATACTGCTCGGCGGTGAATGGCCGCGGTCGTCGCGGGTCGCCCAGCATCATGCCCTCGGCGATGCAGACGCGCGCCTCGTGCGCCTTGAAATCGTCCGGCGCGATGAACTGGATCGGATGGGTGGCGACCGCCGGCAGGTTCAGCGCCGCGCCGATGTCGAGCAAGCCGTCGATCAGCCGCTCGGTGTGCGGCTGGCCGAAGCGCTGCAACTCCAGGTAATAGCGGCTGGGGAAGAGTGCAGCCCAGGCTTCGGCGGCCGCGCGCGCGGCATCCGGCTTGTCATCGAGAATCGCCTGCGCAACATTGCCGCTATCGCCGCCCGACAGCGCCAGCAGGCCGTCGGTGCCCCCGGCCAGCCAGGCGGGATCGATCTCGGCGCGGCCCCGATGGATGTTCTCCTGATAGGCGCGGGTGAGCAACTCGCACAGGCGGCGATAGCCTTCGCGGTGCTGCACCAGCAGCAGCAGGCGCGAGGGGCGATTGCGGTCGGTGGCGTTGGATACCCAGACATCGCAGCCGAACACCGGCTTGATGCCGGCGCCGCGCGCCGCGCGATAAAACTTCACCCAGCCGAAGGTGTTGGACAGGTCGGACAGCCCGAGCGCGGGCATCGCGATGCCCTTCGCGCGCTTGACCGCCTCGTCCACCCGCACCAGGCCATCGGCGACGGAATACTCGGTGTGCAGGCGAAGGTGGATGAAATTCGGGTCGGTCATGGCAGCGCAACAAAAAAGCAGGCCGCCATTTTACCGCTGCGGACGAACGAGCCCTAAAACAAAAGGCAGCCGAAGCTGCCTTTTGTTCGAACAAGCACCGGACTTCACCCGCAAGCACCCTAAAGGGCATAAAGGGCAGGCCGTGGTTGTAAGCCGATTTAATCGGCCACAACCACGCTCAGTTTGCGCGGCGCTTGAATTCGTTGGTGCGGGTATCGATTTCGATCATGTCGCCGATATCGACGAACGCAGCCACCGGCAACTCAAACCCGGTGGGCTTGATGCGTGCGGGCTTCATCACCTTGCCGGAGGTGTCGCCGCGCACGGCGGGTTCGGTGTATTCGACTTCGCGGACGACAGTGGTGGGCATCTCGACCGAGATCGCCTTGCCGTCGTAGAACACCACTTCGACCGGCATGCCGTCGTCGAGGTAGTTCAGCGCGTCGCCGAGGTTGTCGCCTTCGACT
Source organism: Thiobacillus sp. (assembly GCA_051305915.1). Taxonomy (GTDB): domain Bacteria; phylum Pseudomonadota; class Gammaproteobacteria; order Burkholderiales; family Thiobacillaceae; genus Thiobacillus. The sequence goes on from JBPPMF010000238.1 coordinate 4,292, forward strand.
TCATACTGGTTGTAGTCGCTGTCCATGAACACGTACAGCGGATCGGCGAAGTAGGAATAGGTGCATTCCTTGCGTTCGAGGTTGACGGTTTCAAACTTGTCGTCGGCACGATAAACGCTTTCCATGCCGGAACCGGTGAGCAGGTTCTTCATTTTCATTTTGACGACGGAGGAGTTGCGGCCCGACTTCGAAAACTCGGCCTTTTGCACCACCATCGGGTCTTTGCCGATCATCACGACGTTGCCGGCGCGGAGTTCCTGTGCGATTTTCATGGATGTATCCTGCTGCGTGCAGCTTTTAAGGGTTTGAGAAAACCCGGCATTTTAACTTATTTTCCGCAAAATCAACCAGCTTGTCGGTCTGGCTGCCCGCCAGGCTCAGACGAGCGCACCAAACTTCCGCATACTGTTCGATGGCGGCTTGTTGCCCTCGCCACTCGGCCCAGCAGACCGCCATATCATCCACGTCGGGCATGCCGTTCCAATGCCGCCACAGGCCACTCACCGCCTGCGCCGCGGCATCATTCAAGCCTTGCGTGTAATGCACCAGCAGAGCGTTCAGTTTCTCCCAGTGCACTTCGTCCGCCTGCGGATAGGCCTGCCACACCAGCGGATGCGCCCCCCACTGCGCCCGCACGCAGGAATCCTCGCCGCGCACAAAATTGAGATCGCACGCCCACAACAACTGGTCGTACGCGTCCTGATTCAAAAACGGCAGGATGTGCAGCCGCAAAGCGCCGCGTTGGTGCACCTCGCCCGCCCGCGTGCCGGGAACCGACAGCCACGCCGCCAGTTGCGGGATGATCCGGCCTTCAGGAACCAGGCAGGTGATGGGTCGCAGGTCCGCCGCCCAGGTGTCGAGCAAAGCAGGCAGCGCTGGATTTTCGTAAGCGAACAGTGACACCCGCAATTCATTTGACTGTGGCGCGTCGATGCCCAATTGGCGCCAGAATGCGGAGGTGCCGGCACGCACAAACGCTACGCGCCGCTCGGCGAGATCCACCTCAGCCAGCAGCCCGCCGGTGTCTGGCGTGTAGCCTGGAAAGAAAAAATACTTGGTCAGCGGCAGGCGCGGGTGCGGCGACGGCAGGCCGTGATGCTCAGCCACCCAAGGCTCGGCGCTCAGGTATTCGAGATTGATCCAGACCGGCGGTGGCGACTGCCCGCTCATTGCGACCAGATAGGACTCAGGCAGGGCGCAGCCAAAAGCCTCGATCACCACCTGCGCCGGTTCGGTTGCCGCAAAAGGCGAGCGCCAGGCGCGAACCGTCACGCCCTCGCAGGACTGTTCGTCCGCGTTCGGGTCCATCGCCGGCCAGATGCGCTGAAACGCGGGCAGGTCATCCACCCACAGCCGCACAGACAGGCCATGCTCTTTGACCAGCCCGCGCGCCAGCCGCCAGGCGATGCCGATATCGCCATAATTGTCGACGACGGTGCAGAAGATGTCCCAGGTCGAGCGCATGGCACGCATCCTACCGCATCCGCCTGGACGACCAGGCCATGCCACGGCCCTGAGACATGCTTCGACACGACCATTTAAAGCCGGGCCTCTTCATCGTCCCGCGTGCGGGGTTGAAAAGAAACCACAGACAGGCAAAGGCCCTTGTTTTTTCACACTTTCCCCCTTGTAAAAACGCATGTGCGGTAGTAAAAAGCAAAAAGTTTGGTTTCAAGAACCGTGCAGGTTTGGCATTACCGCAGGAGCATCACCGGGTAGCGCGCTTGAATTCAGACCGACGGCAAAAAAAATCATGCCGTCCAGTCATCCGCGTCAGCGGTTATGTTTGTGTCACGCCAAGGAGGAAGATTGAATGACAACAGGTACTGTCAAGTGGTTCAGCGACGCCAAGGGCTTTGGTTTTATCACGCCCGATGACGGCGGCGAGGATGTGTTCGCACACTTTTCCGCAATCCAGTCCAACGGCTTCAAGACCCTGAAAGAAGGTCAGAAAGTCAGTTTCGAAGTCAGCCAGGGCCCGAAGGGCAAGCAGGCTTCCAACATCCAGCCACAAGCATGAGTTGTTGAGTTGGCACAAAAAACCCCGCCGAGGCGGGGTTTTTGTGGGTGGCAAGTGGCTTACATCTTCGCAACCATCGCCTCGGCAAACGCCGAGCATTTCACCTCGGTTGCGCCATCCATCAAACGTGCAAAGTCATAGGTCACGCTCTTGGCTGCGATGGCGCGCTCCATGCTGGCGACAATGAGGTCGGCCGCTTCCAGCCAGCCCAGGTGGCGAAGCATCATTTCGGCCGACAGGATCAGCGAACCCGGGTTGACGTAGTCCTTGCCGGCGTACTTGGGCGCGGTGCCATGGGTGGCTTCGAACATCGCCACGGTGTCCGACAGGTTCGCCCCCGGCGCGATGCCGATGCCGCCGACCTCCGCCGCCAGCGCGTCGGAAATGTAGTCGCCGTTGAGGTTGAGCGTGGCGATGACGTCGTATTCTTCGGGACGCAGCAGAATCTGCTGCAGGAAGGCGTCGGCGATCACGTCCTTGATGACGATGCCGTTCGGCAATTCCATCCACGGGCCTTCGCCGATCAGCTTGGCACCGAATTCACGCGCGGCGAGCTCGTAGCCCCACTTCTTGAAGCCGCCTTCGGTGAACTTCATGATGTTGCCCTTGTGCACCAGGGTCACCGACTTGCGGCCGTTGTCGATCGCGTACTGGATCGCCTTGCGGATCAGCCGCTCGGAGCCTTCGATCGACACCGGTTTGATGCCGATGGCCGAGGTCTCGGGGAAGCGGATCTTGGTCACGCCCATTTCCTGCTGCAGGAAGGCGATGACTTTTTGCACCGCCTCGGTATTCGCTTCCCACTCGACGCCGGCGTAAATGTCTTCAGTATTTTCGCGGAAGATCACCATATCGACCTTTTCCGGCGCCTTCACCGGGCTGGGCACGCCGGTGAAGTAGCGCACCGGGCGCAGGCACACGTAGAGGTCGAGCATCTGGCGCAGCGCGACGTTGAGCGAGCGGATGCCGCCCGAAGTCGGCGTGGTGAGCGGGCCTTTGATCGAAATCACGTAGTCCTTCACCGCCTGCACGGTTTCCTCCGGCAGCCACTGGTCGCCGCCGTAAACCTTGAGCGCTTTCTCGCCGGCAAACACTTCCATCCAGGCGATCTGCTTGGTGCCACCGTAGGCCTTCGCCACGGCCGCGTCGACCACGCGACGCATCGCCGGCGTGATGTCGACGCCGGTGCCGTCGCCCTCGATGAAGGGAATGATGGGAGTGTCGGGCACGTTCAGCGAGTTGTCGGCGTTGACGGTGATCTTTTTGCCCGCAGCGGGAATCTGGATGTGCTGATAAGTCATGGAGGTGGCTCGTGTAACGTTAAAATAGATGCTTCTTCTGAAGTTCGTCTGTCAGCGTGGCGCGATTGATCCTGTTCAACAAACCCTACGGCGTGCTAAGCCAGTTCACCCCCGAGGGGCGCTGGCAGGGTCTGCGGGACCATTTCACCCTACCCGGCGTGCATGCGGCCGGACGGCTGGACGCCGACAGCGAAGGCCTGCTGATTTTAACCGATGACGGCCCGACCCAGAGCCGCATTGCCGATCCCAGACACAAGCTGCCGAAAACCTACTGGGCACAGGTCGAAGGCGTCCCGACCGACGCCGACCTCAATCCCTTGCGGTGCGGCGTCGATCTCGGCGACTTCGTCACCCGCCCGGCAACGGTGCGCATGATCGACGAACCCGCCGGCCTGTGGCCGCGCACCCCGCCGATCCGCTTCCGGCAGGCCATCCCGACCAACTGGATCGAGTTGACGATTACCGAAGGCAAGAACCGCCAGGTGCGGCGGATGACGGCGAAGATCGGCTTCCCCACCCTGCGGCTGATCCGCGCCACGGTCGGTGAATGGACCCTGGGCGCGCTGCAGCCCGGAGAATGGAAAGAACTGCATGTCTGAGCCGAACCGGAACGCCCCGTGGCTGCCCCATATCGTCGTCGCCGCCATGGTCGAACGCGATGGCAAATTCCTGCTGGTGGAGGAACACACTGCCGAAGGCCTGCGCCTCAACCAGCCTGCCGGTCACTGGGAACGTGGCGAAACCCTGCTCGACGCAGTACGCCGCGAAGCGCTGGAAGAAACCGCGCATCACGTCGAACCGCTCGCCCTGCTCGGTTGCTACACCACGCACTATCCACAACGCGATATCACCTATCTGCGTTTCGCCTATGTCTGCAGCGTCAGCGGCTTCGACGCCGAACGCGCGCTGGATACCGGCATCGTGCGCGCCGTCTGGCTGACGCCGGATGAACTCGCCGCCAGCCCTGTCCCTCACCGTAGCCAGCTGGTGATGCGCTGCGTGCAGGACTATCTGACCGGGCGGCGCTTTCCGCTCGATTTCGTGAGCCACGCATGAGCACTAAAGTCGTCGTCGGCATGTCGGGCGGCGTCGATTCCGCCGTCGCCGCCTATCTGTTGAAGCAGCAGGGCTACGATGTCCTCGGCGTTTTTATGAAGAACTGGGACGACGACGACAATACCGAGCAGTGCACCGCGCGCCAGGATTTTCTCGACGTGCTGGCAGTGGCCGACGTGCTCGGCATCGAGGTCGAGGCGGTCAACTTCGCCGCCGAGTACAAGGAACGCGTGTTCAGCTATTTCCTCGCCGAATACCAAGCCGGGCGCACCCCCAACCCCGACGTGCTGTGCAACGCCGAGATCAAGTTCAAGGCCTTCCTCGACGACGCCATCGCGCGCGGTGCCGAATTCATCGCCACCGGGCATTACGTCGGCAAGGGTGATGATGCAGATGGCCGCGCCACGCTGCTGCGGGCTCTGGACGCCAACAAGGACCAGAGCTATTTCCTCTACCGCCTGAGCCAGGCGCAGCTCTCCCCCTCCCTGTTTCCGCTCGCCCATCTGCCGAAGCCGGAGGTGCGCGCGCTGGCACAGAAGATCGGCCTGCCCAACGCCGCCAAGAAGGACAGCACCGGCATCTGCTTCATCGGCGAGCGCAACTTCCGTGAGTTCCTTGAGCGCTACCTGCCGCGCGATCCCGGCGACATGAAGACGCCTGAAGGCCGCGCGGTTGGCCAGCATCAAGGCCTGATGTATTACACCTTGGGCCAGCGCCAGGGTCTCGGCATCGGCGGGCAGAGGGACGGCAGCGACGAGCCGTGGTTCGTCGCTGCCAAGGACATGGCGAGCAACACCCTGGTCGTCGTGCAAGGCCACGACCATCCGCTGCTCAAGCGCTCGACGCTCGCCGCCGGCCAGCTGAACTGGATCAGCTGCGTCGCACCCGACCCCGCCAAACCCTACACCGCCAAGACCCGCTACCGGCAAACCGACGCGCCCTGCCGCATCACGCGCCTGGAAGCCGACACGCTGGAACTCGCGTTCGACAGCCCGCAATGGGCCGTCACGCCGGGGCAGTCCGTCGTGCTGTATGACGGTGAAGTCTGCCTCGGCGGCGGCATCATTACCTGAACCCGCTACAATTCCCGCTTTCTTGCATCACACCCATCATGTCGCACGACGCTCCCACCCCCGCCGCCAACTTCATCCGCAACATCATCGACGAGCAGAATGCCGCCGGGAAATGGGGCGGCCGCGTCGAGACGCGCTTTCCACCCGAGCCCAACGGCTATCTGCATTTGGGCCACGCCAAGTCGATCTTTCTGAACTTCGGCCTCGCGCGCGACTACGGCGGCGTGTGCCACCTGCGCTTCGACGACACCAACCCGGAGAAGGAAGAACAGGAATACGTCGACGCCATCACCGAATCGGTGAAATGGCTGGGCTTCGACTGGGGTAAGCACCTCTATTTCGCGTCGAACTATTTCGACACCATGTACGCCTGCGCCGAATACCTGATCAGCTCGGGAAACGCCTACGTCGATTCGCTGACCGCCGACGAGATGCGCGAATACCGCGGCACGCTGACTGAAAAAGGAAAAGACAGCCCGCACCGCAGCCGCAGCGCCGAGGAAAACCTCGACCTCTTCCGCAAGATGCGCGCCGGCGAATTCCCCGACGGTGCCCACGTACTGCGCGCCAAGATCGACATGGCCTCACCCAACATCAACCTGCGCGACCCCGCGATTTACCGGATCAAACGCGCGCATCACCACAACACCGGCGACACCTGGTGCATCTATCCGATGTACACCTACGCCCATCCGATCGAGGATGCGATCGAACACATCACGCATTCGATCTGCACCCTGGAATTCGAGGACCAGCGGCCGTTCTACGACTGGCTGCTCGACAAGCTTGCAAACGGCGGTTTCTTCTCGCGCCCGGTTCCCCAGCAGATCGAGTTCGCCCGCCTCAACCTCACCTACGTAGTGCTCTCCAAGCGCAAGCTGATCCAGTTGGTCGATGAAAAGCACGTCAGCGGCTGGGACGACCCGCGCCTGCCCACGCTGATCGGCGCGCGCCGCCGCGGCTATACGGCGGAAGGCTTCCAGCGCTTCACCGACCGCATCGGCGTCTCCAAATCCGACGGCTGGATCGACTACAGCGTGTTCGAGGAATGCCAGCGCGATGTGCTGAACGACAGCGCGCTACGCCGCATCGCCGTGCTCGACCCGGTCAAACTCATCATCGACAACTACCCGGCCGGCCAGTCGGAAGACTGCTTCGCCCCCAACCACCCGCAGCAGCCCGACCTCGGCAAGCGCGCGGTGCCTTTTTCACGCGAACTATGGATCGAGCGCGAAGACTTCATGGAAACCCCGTCCAAGGGCTATTTCCGTCTCTTCCCCGGAAACTCTGTGCGGTTGCGCTACGGCTATGTCGTCAAATGCACCGGCTGCGACAAGGATGCCGCCGGCAACATCACCACGGTGCACTGCGACTATCTGCCCGACACCAAATCCGGCACACCGGGGGCCGACTCGGTCAAGGTCAAGGGCAACATCCACTGGGTGTCGGCCGCGCACGCGTACGAAGCCGGAGTTCGGCTATACGACCGTCTGTTCAAGACTGCCCAGCCAGGACAGGAAAGCGGCGACTTCCTCAACGACATCAACGCCGACTCGGTGAAGTTGATCCGCGCTCAACTGGAACCCGCGCTGAAGGATGCCGCGCCCGAGCAATCCTTCCAGTTCGAGCGGCACGGCTATTTCGTCGCCGACCGCATTGATACGAAGCCGGGTACGCCGGTGTTCAACCGCACAGTGACGCTGAAGGATTCGTGGGCGAAGACGGAGAAGTAAAGCCGGGGCTCGCGTTCAAAATGCGTTATTCCAGGAATAAGCGCCGAAAATTGCGACGCCACTCGCAGCCAACAGGCAGCCCGGTGAGGGCAAAGACCCCAGCAGAAATTCAGCGAACAACGAAAGCGTAGCTTTTGGCGGTGCGTTGGGATGATTTGCCAGGCTGACTGGACATAGCGTTGGAATGTCCCATCAGGAAGAACGAATCCTCTTCAGCCAGCACCGCCCATCCCTCACGTTCGTAGAACCGCTTCGCATTGACATTCGATTTGAACACTCTCAGCAACAGCGTTTTGCCATTGTCATAAGCTATCTCCAGAATTCGCGAAAGCACTTTTGCTCCGATTCCAGCAGACGTCCGTGAGCGCTGCTGCTTTCGCCATCGCCCAGCGCACCAAGTTGTAGGCCAGCAAACAGACTGCGATCTCCTTCTCCACCATCGCCTGCGATTTGCAACGCAGCACATCCATCCGCAGCGTGATCTT
>JBPPMF010000241.1:0-10636 GCA_051305915.1 Thiobacillus sp.
GGCCCCAGGCCTGGAAACGGTTGTGGCGGCGCGATTCCGCTTCCCAGGCATTGACCGGAAAAGTGTCGTAGCTGCGCCCGCCGGGATGAACCACGCGGTAGGTGCAGCCGCCGATGGCGCGGCCGTTCCAAGTGTCGATCAGATCGAACACCAGCGGCGAATGAACGCCGATGGTGGGGTGCAGCGCGGACGGCGGCTGCCAGGCACGGTAGCGCACGCCGGCGACCTGTTCTCCGTGCGTGCCAGTGCTGCGCAGCGGCACGCGGCGGCCGTTGCAGGCGAGCACGTAACGGCTGTCGGTCAGCCCGCTGACCTTGATCTGCAGGCGCTCGACCGAGGAATCGACATAGCGCGCGGTGCCGAGGCTGGTCGATTCCTCGCCCAGCACGTGCCACGGTTCGATTGCGGTGCGCAGTTCGATCTGGATGTCGCCAAGCTCCAGCGTGCCGTGGCGCGGAAAGCGGAATTCGAGGAAGGGCGCGAACCAGTCCAGCTCGAACGCAAAACCTGCGGCCTTGAGGTCGTCGATGACATCTTTCAAATCCGTCCACAAATAATGCGGCAGCATGAAGCGGTCGTGCAACAGCGTGCCCCAGCGCACCAGCGGCTTCTGGTAGGGCGTCTCCCAGAAGCGCGCAACCAGCGCCCGCAGCAGCAGCATCTGCGCCAGGCTCATGCGCGCATGTGGCGGCATTTCGAAGCCGCGGAATTCGACCAGGCCGAGCCGCCCCGACGCCGAATCGGGCGAATACAGCTTGTCGATGCAGAACTCCGAGCGGTGGGTGTTGCCGGTGAGATCGGTGAGCAGGTTGCGCAGCAGACGATCCACCAGCCACGGCTGCGGCACGTCGCCCTGCGGCATCTGCTGGAAGGCGATCTCCAGTTCGTACAGCCGCTCCGGCCGTCCTTCGTCGACCCGCGGTGCCTGGCTGGTGGGGCCGATGAAGAGGCCGGAGAACAGGTAGGACAGCGCCGGGTGGTGCTGCCAGTAGGTGATGAAGCTCGCCAGCAGATCGGGACGGCGCAGGAAAGGGCTGTCCGCCGGCGTGGCGCCGCCGAAGGTGACGTGGTTGCCGCCGCCGGTGCCGGCGTGGCGGCCGTCGAGCATGAATTTCTCGGTGCCCAGGCGCGACAGGCGGGCCTCTTCGTACAGCATCGTGGTGGTCTTCACCAGTTCCGCCCAGCTGCTGGCGGGATGGATGTTGACCTCGATGACGCCGGGGTCGGGGGTGACCATGAGCTTCTCGACGCGACCATCGCCGGGCGGGGCGTAGCCTTCGATGATCACCGGCGTTTTGAGCAGGGCAGCGGTGGATTCGATGGCCGCCAGCAGGTCGAGGTACTGCTCCAGCGTGGTGGTGGGCGGCATGAACACGTGCAGGCCGCCGCCGCGCGCTTCGACGCATAGGGCGGTGTGCGGCACCTCGACCGTCTCGTTTGTGGTCGGCGTCTGCGGCTGGATTTCGGGATGGGCGGACGCGGGGTCGAGGTGGAGGCTGTAGCGCGCCGCAACTTCGCCGTGAAAATTCGCCAGCGGCGGCTGCGCCGCGAACGGGTCGACATCGACCCAGGGTTCGCGTTCGTCCTCGGCCACCCATGGCAGCGAGGCGAGCGGCAGGCGCAGCCCCATCGGCGAATCGCCGGGAGTGAGATAGAGGCGGTCGCGGCGGAACATCCACAGCGCGCTATGCCAGCGCTGGGCGTGGCCGTGCCAGGCCAGCGGCAGCACATAGCCGGTCGGCGTGTTGAGTCCGCGCGACAGCGTGTTGGCGAGGTCGCCGCGCAGCACCGGATCGTCGATGTCGAGCCGCGCCGGATTGAGGTTGACCGGCAATTCGGCTTCCTGCTGCAACGCGGCCATGGCGTCCTCATACGCTGGCTGCGCGTAGCGGGCGGCGACGCCGAGATGCTGCGCCAGACTGGTGGCAAAACGCTGGGCGTCGCCGACGCTGTGGCCGTAATCCCAGCCGGCTTCGGCCAGCAGCGATTCGTCCTCCCACACCGGCACGCCGTCGCGCCGCCAGTACAGCCCCAGCGCCCAGCGCGGCAGCGGCTCACCGGGATACCACTTGCCCTGGCCGGTATGCAGCAGCGAACCGGCCGGCAGTTTGTCCTTCAGCCGTCGCACCAGCACCTCGGCGCGCTCGCGCTTGTGCGTTCCCAGTGCATCGATGTTCCATTCCGGTGCATCCATGTCGTCGATCGAGACGAAGGTGGGCTCGCCGCCGTGCGTCAGGCGCACGTCCATCGCGTTCAGCTTCGCGTCGACGGCGTGCCCGAGCGCCAGCATCGTCTGCCACGCCTCGTCGCTGTAGGGCAGGGTCACGCGCGGGTCTTCGCGGATGCGGGTGACGCTGTTGGAAAACTCGAACTCGACTTCGCACGGGTCGGTCATGCCGTCGATCGGCGCAGCGCTTGACGGCTGCGGCGTGCAGGCCAGCGGAATGTGGCCTTCGCCGGCGAACAGCCCGGAGGTGGGATCGAGACCGATCCAGCCAGCGCCCGGCAGGTACACCTCGGCCCAGGCGTGCAGGTCGGTGAAGTCATGCTCGGGCCCGGAAGGGCCGTCGAGGGATTTTTCGTCGGCGGTCAGCTGCACCAGATAGCCCGACACGAAACGCGCCGCCAGGCCCAGATGGCGCAGGATCTGCACCAGCAGCCAGGCGGTGTCGCGGCACGAGCCGAGCGCCTTTTCCAGGGTCTCCTCGCAGCGCTGAATGCCCGGCTCCATGCGCACGGTGTAGGCGATGTCGCCCTGCAGCCGCTGGTTGAGCGCCACCAGAAAATCGTTGCTGTGCACCCGCTCGCGCGGCACTTCCGCCAGCCACGCGGCGAGCCGTTCGCCCGCGGGCTCGGTTTCAAGATAAGGCGCGAGTTCGCGTTTCAGCTTGGCGTCGTAGTCGAACGGCCAGTGAAAGGCGCTCTCTTCGATGAAGTAGTCGAAGGGGTTGATCACCGTCATGTCGGCGATCACTTCGACGTCGACCGAGAACTCGCGGGTCGCCTCGGGGAACACCAGTCGCGCCAGGTAATTGCCGAACGGATCCTGCTGCCAGTTGATGAAATGCGTTTCCGGCGTGATCTTCAGCGTGTAGGCGAGGATGGGCGTGCGCGAATGCGGCGCCGGGCGCAGCCGGACCACGTGCGGGCTCAGCGACACGCGACGGTCGAAGCGGTAATGCGTGGTGTGGCGGATGGCGACGTGGATGCTCATAACGACAGTCAGAGTAAAGATTGTCTGTTACAAGCAAGGGTCAAGCCAGAAGAATGGGCAGACGGCTGAATTGAAAAAGCGGCTACGGCCGCTTCAGTGTGCTGACAAAGCCCCTCCCCCTCGAGGGGGGAGGGCTGGGGAGAGGGTGCGCAGTTGCAAGGTTTATCGCAACTGCCTGATTTAACCACCCCTCACCCTCAATCCAAAATCCTTATCCCTGCATCTGGCCGGTCTTGCCGCTGGCCACGATCTGAAACGGTTGCGGCTGGCTTTCCCATTCGAACTGGGGCAGGCCGTTGAGCGCCTGGCGCAGGCCTTCGTTCCAGGCATCGCCGAGCGCGTGGTAATACGGATGGTCTTCGGAGAACAGCATGCGGCGGCCGCCGTCGAGCATGTCGGTGGTATAGATCAGCAGTTCGACCGGCGGGCCGACGGTGAGGTTGGAGCGGATGGTGGAATTGATCGACACCAGCGCGCAGCGCGCGGCCTGTTCCAGCGGGGTGTCGGCGCGGATGACGCGGTCGAGAATGGGCTTGCCATACTTGGTTTCGCCAATCTGCAAAAACGGGTGCGCGCTCGATTCGTGGATGTGGTTGCCTTGCGCATAGATCATGTAGATCTCGGGCGACTCTCCGGCAATCTGGCCGCCGAAGATAAAGGTGGCTTCGAAACAGGTGTTGGCGATATCGCGCGCCGCCTGGTTGCGCTGTATCTCGGTGGAGACGTTGCCGACGTAATCGACCGCCTCGCTCATCGACTGCACACTGGACAAACAGGGCAGGGCGCCCAGCTGGCAATCGTCACGCAGACGTTTGACCACGCTCTGCGTGGTGGCGAGATTGCCCGCCGCCAGCAGCACGAACATGCGGTTGCCCGGCTGCACGAAGGTATGCATCTTGGAATAGGTGCTGACGTGATCGATGCCCGCGTTGGTGAGCGAGTCGGACGCAAAAACCAGTCCGTTGTCGGTCTTGATGGCGACGCAATATGTCATGGCATGGGGTACTCGGTTAGCTGGCCTTCATCCTGCCTGCATTCCGGCTTCGACTCAAGCGTGACGAACCCGGTGACCGGGCTGGACGCGTGCGGGGTGAGCCAGATGCCGGCGAGCATCGGTCAGCGCCCTTCGGGCAGCACGATGTTGACTTCGATCACCTCGTAATTGCCCTGTTTCTCGAGTCCGACCTTGATGTCTTCCGGGTTGATCTTGACGTATTTCGAGATCACCGCGACCAGGTCTTTCTGCAGGTCGGGCAGGAAATCCGGGCCGGATAAACCGACGCGTTCGTGCGCGATGATGAGCTGCAGGCGTTCTTTGGCGACCGAGGCAGTGGATTTCTTTTCGCCGAAAATGTGGGAGAGCCAGGACATATTACTTGCCTCCGAACAGACGTTTGATCAGGCCCGGTTTTTCGTATTCGACGAAACGCAGCGGGTGTTCTTCGCCGAGGAAACGGCCAATCGCATCGACATAGGCGTCGGCGACCGGCGTGTCCTTCTGCAGGATCGCGGGGATGCCCTGGTTGGAGGCGTGTAGCACCGCCTCGGATTCGGGGATGACGCCAAGCAGCGGTATCCGCAGCAGCTCCTGGATGTCGGTATAGGTCAGCATTTCGCCTTCGTGCGCGCGCTTCGGCGAATAGCGGGTGACCAGCAGGTGCTCCTTCACCGGTTCGCGGCCTTCGATGGCGCGGCGGCTTTTCGACTGGATGATGCCGAGGATGCGGTCGGAGTCGCGCACCGACGACACTTCCGGGTTGGTGACGACGATGGCCTCGTCGGCGAAAGTCAGTGCCATCACCGCGCCGTGCTCGATGCCGGCGGGCGAATCGCACACGATGTAGTCGAAGCCCTGGTGTTCCAGTTCCTTCAGCACCTTCTCCACGCCTTCCTCGGTCAGCGCATCCTTGTCGCGCGTTTGCGAGGCGGGCAGCACGAACAGGTTGTCGGTGTTCTTGTCCTTGATCAGCGCCTGATGCAGGTTGGCGTCGCCCTGGATGACGTTGACGAAGTCGTACACCACGCGGCGTTCGCAGCCCATGATGAGGTCGAGATTGCGCAGGCCGACGTCGAAGTCGATGACGGCTGTTTTGAAACCGCGCATGGCCAGGCCGGTGGCGATCGAGGCGCTGGTGGTGGTCTTGCCGACGCCGCCTTTGCCGGAGGTGACAGTGATGATGGTGGCCACAGAGCTTCCTTTTTTGTTTGCTTGGGATTAGAGAGGTTCGATGATGATCTGGCTGGCGTCGGCCAGGCGGATTTGCGCCGGTTTGCGCGCCACGGCGGCATCCGGTGCCGTGTCGAAGGTGCGATACACACCCGCGATCGAGACCAGTTCGGCTTCGAGATGGGTGGTGAAAATGCGCGCCGTGACGTCGCCGCGAGCGCCTGCGAGCGCCTTGCCCTTGAGCGGCGCGTAGACGTGGATGCTGCCGTCGGCGATCACTTCCGCGCCGGGATTGACTGCTGCCAGCACCACGATGTCGCCGCCCGCAGCGTAGACCCGCTGGCCCGAGCGCAATGGCTTGTCGATGATGCGGGTGGGAACGCTGGCCGGTGCTGCGGGCGCTTCAATCGGCGTTGCTATCGCTGCGGGTTCGGCTTCGGGTTCAGGCGCCGATTGCGGCACCGGTTCGGCCGCAGCCGGCGCGGCGGCGTTCAGCACCAGCAGTCCTGCCTGCACCGCGGCGGCAGCCAGTTCGGGCGACGCGTTCTGCACCGCGAACGGGTTCAGCCCGCGACTTTTCAGTTCCTGCGCCAGCCAGGCCCAGTCGGGCGAAGTCGCGTCGGCCGGCAGGCGGCCGCATTCGAACACCGCCGCCTCGCCGCCGAAAAAATCGGGCGTCGCGGCAAACAGCGTGCTGATATGGGTTTCCAGCGCGGCATGCTCGGCACTGTTAAGAATGATCTGGATGCCGGCGAGCCGCGTGGTCTTCAGTTCCAGCGCGGGCGCGGGGCGGGGCTCACGTCGGCGCGGCATGGCGGGCAGAGGGATGTGAATTCACGAAACAGACAGTTCGAAAGCAACGCCGAGAGTCTAGCAGCCTGTCGGACTTGAAGGAAATCGGCTGCAAATCCGCCTGGCCGGTACATGTTTCGCCGCATTCTTGGGCAATAGAACGACTATTGCCCGGCGAAATCGTCAAAACCTGCCCTCGCCCAGCCGAATTTTCGCTTCGATTCTTCAAGTCCGACAGGCTGCTAGCCGCACCCGCCATGCGGGGCAAGGCGCGCGCTGTCCCGCATGGCTACCCTGGATCGTTCAGGCCGCCTCTTTCGGCCGCATCTGCCGGCTGTAGAGAAACTCCAGCACGCTGCTGCGCAGCACATGGTATTTCGGGTCGTGCGCCAGTTGCAGGCGGTCACGCGGGCGCGGCAGGTCGACGCTGAGGATTTCGCCGATGGTGGCGGCCGGGCCGTTGGTCATCATCACGATGCGGTCGGACAGCAGCACCGCTTCGTCGACGTCGTGGGTGACCATGACGACCGTGCTTTTGGTTGCGGCGACGATCTTCATCAGTTCGTCCTGCAGGTGGGCGCGGGTCAGCGCGTCCAACGCGCCAAAAGGCTCATCCATCAGCAGCACTTTCGGTTCCATCGCCAGCGCGCGCGCGATGCCGACGCGCTGCTTCATGCCGCCGGAGATTTCGCCCGGCAGCTTGCTCGCGGCGTGGGTCAGCCCCACCAGTTCGAGCGCAGCCTTGGTGCGTGTTTTCAACTGGGCTTTGGTTTCGCTGCTGCCGAACACTTTTTCCACCGCGAGGTAGACGTTCTCGAACGCGGTCAGCCAGGGCAGTAGCGAGTGGTTCTGGAACACCACCCCGCGTTCCGGCCCCGGCCCCTTGATTTCCTTGTTGGCGAGCAGCAGCACGCCATCGGTGGCATCGAGCAGGCCTGACACCAGATTCAGCAGTGTGGACTTGCCGCAGCCCGAGTGGCCGATCAGCGCGACGAATTCGCCCTGCTCGATGTGGAGGTTGATGTCGGTCAGCGCGGTGAATTTGCCCTTCTTGGTGCTGAAGGTCATCCCGGCGTTTTCGATCTGGACGTAGGATTGCATTTTGAATTCTCCTTGGGATTTAGGGGCTGGGGTCTAGGATCTAGGGGATGTGGCGCGGCGAAGCCGCACCGCCCCTAGTCCCTAGCCCCTAGTCCCTAGCCCCTCACTCATACGAAAACCGTTTCGCCACCAGCATCAGCATCTGCTCAAGCAGCAGCCCGACGATGCCGACGACGAAGATGGCGATGATGATGTGGGCGACGTTGAGGTTGTTCCATTCGTCCCATACCCAGAAGCCGATGCCGACGCCGCCGGTGAGCATTTCTGCCGCGACGATCACCAGCCAGGCGACGCCGATCGCCAGCCGCACGCCGGTCAGCACATAGGGCAGCACCGCCGGGAACAGGATCTTGGTGAACACCTTGAATTCGGACAGATTCAGCACGCGGGCGACGTTCATGTAGTCCTGCGGGATACGCTGCACGCCGGCGGCGGTGTTGAGCACCATCGGCCAGATGCTGGAGATGAAGATCACCCAGATCGACGCCGGTTCGGCCCGTTGCAACACCAGCAAACCGATCGGCAGCCAGGCCAGCGGCGACACCGGGCGCAGGATGCTGATCACCGGCGACAGCATGCGGTTGAGGAAGTCGAAGCGTCCGATCATGAAGCCGAGCGGGATGCCGACGGCGGCGGCCAGCGCGAAGCCGATGCCGACCCGGTACAGCGAGTTGAGGATGTTCCAGCCGATGCCCTTGTCGTTGGGGCCGTTGTCGTAGAAGGGATCGGAAAACAGCACCACCGCTGCATCCCAGGTTTCGGCAGGGCCGGGAATCGTCTTGCCGCTGTTGGCGACCAGCGCCCACAGCGCCACGAACAGCAGCATGCCGAGCAGCGGCGGGATGGCGTTCTTGAACAGGGTCAGCGTGCTTTCGATCAAGCGCTGGCCCGACTCAGTCTGGAAATAGGGTGGGCGCCGGACAGGGGCCGCGGGTGCGGCCTTGGCGGCCGGCGCGACATCCTCGCCTGACAGGATTTCCTTCAGGTTTTCGTGTGTTGCATTGACTGCGCTCATATCGCACTCCTTGAGGTTGATTGCACCGGATGGCTCATGCCGGCGCGCAGGCGGCTTGTTTCATGACGGAAGCCAGGGTGGTGTAGGCCTCGGTCCAGGCGGCCTCGACCGGCGAAGTGAACTGATCCCCCAGCCCTTTTCCCAACGTCCACAGCAGCGCGCTGCCGACCGTGTCGTAATGCGCGTCCGTCACGCCATAGCCGACATGGCGGCGCCCCAGGTTTTCGACCGCGCCGAGCAGGGGGGCGAGGTTGTCGAGGCTCGTGACGACCATGTTGAGCATGGTCATCAGCTTGCGCCCCTGCTCGACCATGTCGCCTTTGAACATGCCGCGCAACGAGGGATCGAGCTCGAACAGGCGACCGTAGAACAGTTTGGCTGCACTGTCGGAGATGGGCAGCACTTGTTGCCAGCTGTTGCGGACCAGTGCAATTTTTTCCGGTGTCATGTCCGTTCCTTTCCAGTGATCAGGCCTTGACCTTGAAACTGTCGGCGTACTTGGCCGGATCCTTGCCGTCCCATACCACGCCGTCCATCAGCTTGGAGGTGCGCATGTCGGACTTTGGCAGCGGCACCTTCACCTGAGCGGCTGCTTCCTTGTAGAGCGCGATCTTGTTGACCTTTTTCGCTACGGCGAGATAGTCAGGGTGGTCCTTCAGGAGGCCCCAGCGCTTGTGCTGGGTGAGGAACCACATGCCGTCCGACAGGTAGGGATAATTGACCGTCCCTCCGTTGTAGAACTTCATGTAATTCGGGTCCTGCCACTTCTTGCCGAGGCCGTTCTCATACTGGCCGAGCATGCGATCCTTGATCACGTCGAAGGGCGCATTGACGTAGGATTTGCTGGAAATCACCTTGGCAACTTCCGAACGGTTCTTCATGTCGTCGATGTATTTGGAGGCTTCCAGGATCGCCATCGTCATCGCGCGTGCCGTGTTGGGATATTTCTGGACGAATTCGTCGGTCGTGCCGACGACCTTTTCCGGATGGTCGACCCATACGTCCTGGCTCGTCGCGGCAGAAAAGCCGATCTTGTCGAAGATCGCGCGTTGGTTCCATGGCTCGCCCACGCAGAAGCCGTCCATGTTGCCAACGCGCATGTTGGCGACCATCTGAGGTGGCGGCACCACGATGTTCTTGACGTCCTTGAACGGATTGATGCCATAGGTCGCCAGCCAGTAATACAGCCACATCGCGTGGGTGCCGGTGGGGAAGGTCTGGGCGAAGGTATATTCGCGCGGCTCGGCCTTCACCAGTTTGGCGAGGCTGGCGCCGTCGGTTACGCCCTTTTCCCTGAGTTGGTTCGACAGCGTGATGCCCTGGCCATTGTTGTTGATGGCCATCAGTACCGCCATGTCCTTCTTCGGTCCGCCGATGCCTAGCTGTACACCGTAGATCAGTCCGTACAGCACATGCGCCGCGTCGAGTTCGCCGTTCACCAGCTTGTCGCGCACGGCGGCCCACGAGGCTTCCTTGCTGGGGGTGATCTTGATGCCGTATTTCTTGTCGAAGCCCTTCACCGCCGCCATGACCACGCTCGCGCAATCGGTCAGCGGAATGAAACCGATTTTTACATCGGTTTTTTCGGGCGCGTCGGAGCCGGCGGCCCAGGCACCCTGGCGCACGCCCGGGGGCACCATCGCCATCAGCGCGGCGGCGACAGAAATTCCGGTGGTCTTTTTCATGAAGTCTCGCTTGCTTGAGTCTTGCGGCTGGGTTTTGTCTAGGGTGTCGCTCACGGTGTGTTCTCCAAATAAAAAAGGCGTCGCCTTGAGGGCGGACGCCTTTGTCCAGTAATGAGTAATTTGACGGTCACGCTGAAAGCCACATCTTTGCGACTGTTCAGTTCTGGACTAGCAATGCCTGTGCCAGCTACGCTAATGCCTTGTGCTGCCTGGGTTTGGTAGCAATTTGGTCAGGAATCAGGCTTGGCCTTTCGCTTCAAACTGCACCCATGCAGTGCATGTTTGCGGTGTCATGCACCAATGAGCGCTGAAAATCAGGCGGAGGGTTTTTGCAGGACCTGGCGTGCAATGTCGGTCAGCTTCAAACCGCGATCCATCGCAGCGCGGCGCATCTCGCGATACACCTCGGGCTCCGCTGCGCCGGTTTGTTTGATGAGCAATGCCTTGGCCTGATCGATCAGCTTGCGCTCCGACAGTTCGAGGCGTGTTTGTTCGAGTTGGTCGTGCAGCGCCTGGAATGCCTCGAAGCGCGACACCGCCACATCGAGAATCGGGCGCAGGCGCGCCGGGTCGAGTCCGTCCACTACATACGACGTCACCCCCGCCTGCGTCGCCGCGCGGATTGCCTCCGGACTGCCGTCGCCGGTGAACATCACGATCGG
>JBPPMF010000250.1:0-2964 GCA_051305915.1 Thiobacillus sp.
CGATGATTTGACGGTACAAGCGATCTTGGGCGCACTCGCATTGTGTAAGGTGTTGGCGCCGATGGAATATTGACCAGCTGTGCCGATTGAATTTTGACCAGGGGCTAAGGCTGCCTCCGCAGGAGGTCAGCTGTGGATAACTATAGAGACGTTCCTGGTTTTTTGCTCCCTTCATTCACGGGTTGACTGGCTGCGGTCTTGCGTTCCTGCTCCCTGGACTTGATGCGGCCCTTGGCCTCCTTGGAGCTGTGGCGGAAGCGGTAGGACTCGTTGCCGGTTTCGATGATGTGGCAGTGGTGGGTCAATCGGTCGAGCAACGCGGTGGTCATCTTGGCGTCCCCGAACACGCTGGACCATTCCGCGAAGGTCAGGTTGGTCGTGATCAACACGCTGGTGTGCTCGTAGAGCTTGGACAGCAGGTGGAACAGCAAGGCACCACCGGCCTGACTGAACGGCAGGTAGCCCAGTTCATCCAGAACGACCAGGTCCATGCGCACCAAACTCATGGCAATGCGGCCTGCGCGACCTTGGGCTTTCTCCTGCTCCAGCGCGTTGACCAGATCCACCGTGGAGTAGAACCGCACCCGTTTGGCATGCCGACTCAGCCCGGCAATGCCCAGTGCGGTGGCCAGGTGCGTCTTGCCCGTGCCAGGCCCACCGATCAGTACCGCGTTCTGCGCATCGTCGGTGAAGGACAGGTCCGAGAGTTTCTGGATCAGCGCCTTGTCCACCTGCGACACCTCGAAGTTGAACCCGGCCAAGTCCCGGTGCATGGGGAAGCGAGCCGACTTCATCTGGTGCGCAATGGAGCGCATCGCCCGGTCCGCATCTTCGGCTTGCAACAGATGCTCCACCAGCCAGCGTGAGGCATCCAGCGTTGAGTCCCCACCTTGCTCGACCAGATCCGCCCAGGCCACGGCCATGCCGTTCAACCTCAAGGCCTTGAGCTGCGCGTGAACATCCCGTGTCGTATCACGCATGGCGCACCTCCTGGTCATCCAGGTGGGTGGGGCGCAGCCGGTCGTAGCGCGCTGTGTCGGCCTTGGGTGCCAGTGTCAATTGCAGCGCGGTCTCGGCCTGCATTGGGGTCACCGGGTTGTTCAGCCGCGCCAGCACATTGCGAACGTGCTCCACGCTGATGCTGCCGCTGGGTGCCATGCCTTCGAGCACTAACTCCACAGCCACCAGCACCGCCTCCAAACCCGCCTGTGGCACCACCGCCAGCACCTGCGCCATGACCCGGTCACCTCCGGCGTGGCGCAACAAGGACTGCCGCAGCCGCAGCAGCGCAGGCGGCAGATCCAGGAACGGTGTGCCATTGCGAAGCGCTCCCGGCTTGCGCTGCACCAGCTCGATGTAGTGCTGCCAGTCAAAGACGGTCTGTCCACTGCCAGAGAGCCGGGCGTGGCTGGCCACCACCGTATCCATGGCGGCCACCTCCACCCGCTCCGGATACACCCGGGTGCTCACGATGTGACCCGCCCATTCACACGGCACCGAGTAACGGTTGCGGGCGGCCACCACCAAGCAGGTGCTGCTCACCCGGGCCAGGCGCTCCACGTAGCCATCAAAGAGCGTCGGCATGGACATGAGGTGGCCCCTCTCCAGCTCGAGCATCTCGCCCACGGTGAACTGTCTGTGGATCGGGTGCGACGTGTCGGCCCACACCGAGCGGCACCGCTCCGCCAGCCAGGCATTGAGTTCGATGAATGAGCCGAAGCGCCGGGTGCTCGCCTCGATCCAGATACGCCGGCGGCTGTCCTGCACGTTCTTCTCCACCACCCCTTTCTCCCAACCCGAGGCCACGTTGCAGAAGTCCGGGTCGAACAGGTAGTGGCTGCACATGGCCGCAAAGCGCGCGTTGACGATGCGCCCCTTGCCCCGCTTGACCTTGTCCACCGCGGTCTTCATGTTGTCGTAGATACCCCGCCGCGCCACCCCGCCCAGTGCCTGGAACGAGCGCGTGTGCGCATCAAACAGCATCTCGTGCCCCTGGCTTGGATACGCCACGAGCCAGAACGCCCGGCTGGCACACAGCTTCAAATGCGCGACCTGCACGTTGTAGAACACGCCGCCCACCACCATCGCCTCATCGCTCCAGTCAAACTGGAACGCCTCGCCCAACTCAAAGCTCAACGGCACAAAGGCCTTGGCTGGACTGCTGTCCGAGCGCGTGCGCCACGCCCGGATGAAGTCCGTGACCGCGCTGTAGCCACCGCGGTATCCCTGCGCCTGGATCTGGGAGAACAGCGCTCGTGCGGTACGCCTGCTTTGCTTGGGCCGGTGCGCATCGGCCGCCAGCGCCTGGTGCAACGTGCCCTCGAACGCCGCGAGCTTGCGCTCGACGGCACGCCGCTCGTACTTTGGAGGCTCGTCGCCGGGGGCCTTGAGCCATTTCTTGACCGTGTTTCGGGCCAAGCCGGTTCGCTTGGAAATCTCGCTCAGGGAGAGTTGGTCGCGCAGCTTCATGCGCCTGACCTTGCCAATCATGTCCATGGTGATCACCTAATTTCCCTGCTGAAAGTTTCAGCAGGTCAGTGGAACACCCTGGTCAATTTTCAGTCGGCACTTCGACTTCTAGATGGTCAGTTTTCGGTCGGCGTCAACACTTGCATGTCTGCAGCACCTCCAGGAGCTGACTCTCAACTCCTTTGATTGTGAGGACATGGATGACTGCAATGTGGCAAGCACTGCGGGCTTAGCTCTTCGTCCCCACCGTCGGCAATCGCTGCACTTCAGTCTCTCAGGTCTCGACTCCGATTGGACGAAACGCGTCTGCGGCGCCAACCCTCCTTCGAAGACATCATCCGTTCGACCACACTTCCAACTGCACGCCGGGAAAACACCCGCGCATGCGGAGCCAGCGACGACCTATACATTTTGAGTGGTTGGTTCTAGAGCAGCAGCCTCAATAAAGTCAGCCACCGTCTGCCATCCAGCGCGCAGTTGCGCTTCGCTCTTGCC
>JBPPMF010000332.1:0-16036 GCA_051305915.1 Thiobacillus sp.
CGTTGCCATAGACCGAACTATGTCGCCTCCTCGCGCCTTGCCCTGCGAAAAAATCCATCCGTTTTAGCTTGTTCCCCTATTTCTGATTCACGACACTAGCCTTGGCCCCGCAGCGCCGGATGGTCGGCGACTGGCCGGTCGAGGTGATAGCCCTGCGCCAGATCGACGCCAAAATGGCGCAACAACTCAAGCGTCGCACCGTCTTCGACATACTCCGCCACCACGGTTTTGCCCAGGCCGAGCGCGACGCTGACCATGGCCTGCACGAATATCTGGTTGTCGGGATCGTTGGGCAGATCGCGGATAAAGATGCCGTCGATTTTGATGCTGTCGACGTGCAGGTGCTTGAGGTAGGAAAAGGAGGCGAAACCGACCCCGAAATCGTCGAGGCTGACCCTGCAGCCCAACAAGTGCAGGGCTTCGATCATGCGCTGTGCGTCATGCAGATCGGACACCGCGGCGGTTTCGGTGATTTCGACGATCAGACGGTTGGGGTTGACGCCGGCTTCCCGCAGGGCATTGTTGATGAAGTGGGGGAAACTCGGCTCGGACAGGGAGCGCCCCGACAGATTGACCGCGATGGGCGGGATGGCCGGATTGGCTGCCAGCATGCGCAGTACTTCGCGGATCACCCAACGGTCGATATCGATAATCCGGCCGCTTTTTTCGGCCAGCTGGATGAAGTGAACCGGCATGATGATCTGGTCTGGGTTGCGTTCATCGACCATGCGAATGAGTGCTTCCAGATGCGATAGCGCACTATCTTCAGTGTGGTACACGCCCTGGAAATGCAGCTGGAACAGCCCCTTGTCGAGCGCGTTGCTGATGCGCTCCCCCCACGACAGGCGGCTGCGCATTTCGCTGTCGGCATTGCTGTCCGCACGATAGACGCGCCAAGTGTTCTTGCCGGCATCCTTGGCCTGGTACATGGCGATGTCGGCGCGCGCCACCAGGTCGTCGGCGTCGACGGCATGTGTGGGATAGTAGGCGATGCCGAGGCTGGTGGTGAGCCGCAGGCTTTGTCCTTCGAAACGGAAGGGGATCTGCGCGATGGCATGCACCACGCGTTCGGCCAGCGCTTCCGCTTCATGGCTGTGCACCGCCGGCAGCAGGAGCGCGAACTCGTCGCCGCCGAGGCGCGCCAGCACTTCGTTGCGCCGCACCAGGGCGCCGATTTCCCCGGCCACGCGGATCAGCAGCGCGTCACCGGCGCGATGACCGTAGGTGTCGTTGATGGTCTTGAATTCATCGAGGTCGAAAAACATCACCGCGCATTCGGTCTGGTGGCGATCGGAGTCGAGCATGGTGCGCGCCAGTTCCTGCTGGAATCGATGGCGGTTATAGAGCCCGGTCAGCGCGTCGCGCTCGGCCAGATACACCAGTTGATCGGCCGTTTGGCGCTCGCGGGTGACATCCTCGTAAATCCACAAATGGCCGAGGAAGCGGCCTTCGCGATCGCGTACCGGGTAATCGAGTTCTGTGATGACACGGCCGTCGGTCATCTGGATTTCATAGCTGTCGGATCGATCCTGCGTTTCCAGCGCCGCCATCAAGTGTTTGGAAAAGTGGTCGGGGCGCGCCAGCGTCGAAGCCGATTTGGCCAGCACCTCGTTGACCGGCAAGCCGATGAGTTCGGCTGTTTCATCGATCAGCCACATATGGCTGAACACGGGGTTGTGGTAAATCACGCAGCCGTCTGCGGCAACGAACAGAATGCCAAGATTCATGGCTGAAAGCAGCGAGACCAGGCGCGCGCGCTCCTGTTCGGTTTCTTCAAGATATTTGTGCTGCAGGCTTTCAGCCGAGCGTAATTCGTTGATGGCCTGGAGCAGGTTGGCCTCGGTCGTCTTGAGCTCGTCGATGCTGTGAATACTGGCGCGAATGCCCTGATACACTCCGCTGTGGTCATGAATCGGCTGCCAGTTCACCAGCGCCCAGAAATGGCCGCCGTCCTTGCGGCAGATACGGCAGGCGTAGCCCTGGCCGGAGGTGCCGCGCAGGGCTTGATGGAGTTGGGATTCGGCAGCGGTGAGGTCATCCGGGTGGATGACGGCGGCCGGGAAGTTCATTCCCGTCATGCATTCGTCGACGCTATAGCCCAGCATGCGTTCGACCGATGGATTGATCCACAACAAGCTGCCTTCGAGCGACAGCCAGAATTCCAGGTCATGGGTGTAATCGGCAATGGCGTGGAAGCGCGCTTCGTTTTCGCGCGCGCGCTCGACGTTGAAGCGGACGGATTCGGTCATCCGGTTGAAGGTGCCGATCAACTGGCCGATCTCGTCCTCCCCTTCACCGGCCAGTTTGATATCCAGATCGCCCTGTGCCATGCGTTTGCTGGCGCGGGTCAGCGCATCGAAGCGGCGAATCACCGCGCCAGCCGACAGGGCCAGCAGAATGCCGGTCAGCAGCAAGGCCGCTGCGGCAATGGTCAGGCTTTGCTTCACATAGTGGGCGCGCGCTTCCTGAATGAACGCGCCCGAGAGCACCAGGGAGACTCCACCGTAGTGCTGGCCCGCCAGCTCGACGGGCCGGGTCACCCGGAAATCGATTTCACCGCCGCCATCGCCGGTCAGGTGCACGATCCGGTTACGGCCGTCGCGCACCTCGATCATTTTCAGTCCGCTGTCATGCCGCAGGGATTCGACAATCTCGCGCACGCTGGCATCGTCCTGCTGCGACAAGGGCGCCAGCAGTGCCACCGACAGGATTTCCGCAAGCTGTTGCACCCGCTGGTCGGCTTGTTCCTGTAGCGCCTGGCGAGTGAGTTGCACACCATTGCCGATCAGGAAACTCAGCATCACCGCCTCCACTGCCAGCGCAGCGAGGGTGAGCTTGTAGCGTAGCGAGAGCCGGTTAAACCATGCTTTCATGGTGCCGCCCGCAACATTTCCTGCACCTGCAGCGCATAAGGCCGGAAGGCGCGCAATTCACTGCCATCGACCGGGGTAAAGCCGCCATAACCGCCACGCTGCATGAAGGCTTTCCCCTCGGCGGTGGCGGCAAACTGCTGCAGCGCCTGGCGGACTACCTGGGCCTCGGCATCGCGCAGGCGGGGGTGGGTGAGATACATCAGGCTGGACAGCGGCGGGGTTTCGGCGAGAACACGCAGTTGCTGGCGCAATTCAGGGGGCAACAGATTGTAGGGGTGCAGCCCCAGCATGGCGCCACTTGCCCGCCCATTGATGACCTGCATCACGGCATTGGTGTGGGTGCCGGAATCGATTGTCTGGTAATCGATGTTGCGTCTGAGCCCGTGTGCAGCCATTTCGGCCTGAACCGCCAATACCGCCACCGCGATGGAATCGGCCGTAGCGATGGTGTGGCCGCGCAACGCTTCCAGATCATCAAACGGCGAATCGGACTTGACCACCAGCAGGCCGCGCACCGGCTGGGCATATTTCAGCAGCGGCCGGTACCCGACATCCTGACGCGCCAGCCAGGCCAGATGCGGTGCCGTCAGCAGGATGTCGTATTCGCCCTGGCGGGTGCGTTCGACAAAGGTCTTGAAGTCGCGAGCGCTGTAGATGACGACCGGCTGCTGGAGCTTTTTTTCCAATGCATTGGCCAGCGGGCGGTACACCTTGATGGTCTGCCTGGCCGTCAGGTTGGGGAAAATGCCGAATGCCAATGGCTTGTCTGCGCTGAAGGCTGGGCGCATGCCCAGGATCAGCAGCCAGGCGAGCATCAGGCCGAGTGCGGATTTGAGTTTCATCGGGTTGCCTGTCGCTTGTATTGGGACGGCAAGGCGCCGGCCTGCAGCAAGCTGCGGGTTTGATCGAGGTGGCGAGCCGTTGCCGCCAGTTCCTGCTCCTTGACCATGGCTGAGCAGCCCAGCCAGAGGACGAATAAACGCAAGTTTCTTTCCTTGTCTACAGTGATTTTTGCAGAACTTTGGATTTCCGCTTGTAGTTGTAAAGCGCCTGTTTGCTTTTGGGCAGGTGGTCCGGGCTGCTGTCGACGAAGCCGCGCTCCTCGAACCAGTGCTCGGTGCGGGTGGTCAGGACGAACAGCCGCTTGAAGCCCGCCTTTTTGCCTCTTTTTTCGGCTTCTGCCAGCAATAGTTCGCCAAAGCCGCGCCCCCGAAAGTCTTGTGCCACCGCCAGACAGGCCAGTTCGGCCGCCTGCTCTTCGGGGAAGGGATACAGTGCAGCGCAGCCGGCAATGACGCCGTCGGATTCAAGCACCAGGAAGCGCTCGACTTCCATTTCCAGCAGTTCGCGCGAGCGCCGCACCAGGATGCCATCGCGTTCCAGCGGTTCGATCAGGCCGAGGATGCCACCGACGTCGTCGATGGTGGCGGAACGCAGGGTTTCCAGCGGCGCCGGGGTGATGAGGGTACCGACGCCTTCGCGGGTGAACAATTCGGACAGCAGCGCGCCGTCGCGGTGGCGGCTGATGAGATGTGCGCGCTTGACGCCCTGAGTGCAGGCGGTAATCGCGCACGGCAGGTAATAGGCGACGTCTTCTGGCAGCTTCTTCGCTTTTTCCAGCACCTGCCGCGCCTCGTTGACGGTGAGCGCGTTGTGGATGGTGCGGCCCTTGTCCGGCACGCCCTCGGTGTTCATCAGGAAGATCAGCTTGTCGGCCGCCAGCTCGACCGCAGCCTGGGTGGCCACGTCTTCCAGACTGAGGTTGAAGATTTCGCCGGTCGGCGAATAGCCGATGGGCGACAGCAGCACGATGTCGTGTTGGTCGAGCCGGCGGCGGATCGCGGCAGCGTCGATCTTGCGCACCTCGCCGGTGTGCAGTAAATCCACGCCGTCACGTACGCCCAGCGGCTGCGCGGTGACGAAATTGCCCGAGGCCACCCGAATGTCGGCGCCGGCCATCGGCGTGTTGGCCAGCCCCAGCGACAACAGGGCTTCGATTTCTACCCGCACCGTGCCGGCGGCTTCCTTGACACAGGCCAGCGCGGCGTCGTCGGTGACGCGCAGGCCGCCGACATAGTGGAGCGCGGTGCCATTTTCGGTCAACCGTGCTTCCACCTGCGGCCGGACGCCGTGGATCAGCACCAGCCGCACGCCCAGGCTGTTCAGCAGGTTGACGTCGTGCGCCAACTGCACGAAACCACCGTCCGCCACCAGTTCGCCGCCAAAGGCGATGACGAAGGTCTTGCCGCGAAAGCCGTGGATATAGGGCGCGGCGGAGCGGAACCAGTGGACGAAATCGGTGGTGTCTTTCAAGGGAATGGCCTGCAAGCGGATTGTTCAGGCAGAAGGATACCTAAAACCCCTGCGAAACGCAGGGCGCGGCCTCTCGTGAGGGTTAAATAAACGGAATAAATCCGCTATGCTTTACGTCATAAATAAAAATTTGCATCGTCCATACAACCACATTCCGGAGATTGAAACATGAAATACATGAATGCGATGCTGAGCGCACTGCTGCTGAGCGCACTGGCACTACCCGTTGCGGCGCAAGCTGCCGACAAAGCCAAGATGGTGATTCAGGTCAGCCAGAATGATGCGGCTGTCTGGAATCTGGCGTTGAACAACGCCAAAAATATTCAGAAAGATGTGGGCAAGGACAACGTCAGCCTTGAGATCGTCGCCTATGGTCCCGGCATCAACATGCTGACAGCCGAGTCCGAGGTGGGCAACCGCATCAACGAAGCGATCGATTCCGGGGTGCAGGTGGTGGCGTGCCAGAACACCATGCGCAATCAAAAGCTCAAGCCGGAAGACATGAATCCCAAGGTGGGCTATGTCGCCTCGGGTGTGGTGGAGATCTTGCAGCGTCAGCAGCAGGGTTACGCTTACCTGCGTCCGTAAGCGAACGAACGTTCTTGAAAACCGGGCAGCCACCCGGTTTTTTTACGTCTGTATCGGGCTTAAAAGTCGCCCCACAGCGTTTGCATCGCTGCCAGCGCTGCCAGCGCGGCGGTCTCGGTGCGCAACACGCGCGGCCCGAGCCGAACCGGGGTGGCCCCTGCGGCATGCAGGGCAGCGATCTCGTCGGCCTCGAAACCGCCTTCGGGGCCGGCCACCAGGCAATCCGATGCGGTGGGGGCAGGCAAGTCGGCCAGCCGTGCCTCGGCCAGCGGTGACAGGAACAGCAGCCGGTCGTATTGCTGCTGGCCGAGCCAGTGCGCCAAGGACAGCGGCGGCGCCACTACAGGCACCTGATTGCGCCCGCATTGCTCGCAGGCGCTAGCCACTACGCCCTGCCAGTGCGCCACGCGCTTGTCGGCGCGCTCGCCCGCCAGCTTGACCACGCTGCGTTTGGCGGCGATCGGCTGGATCGCCGCCACGCCGAGCTCGACCGCTTTTTGCAGCGTGTAGTCCATGCGCTCGCCGCTCGAAATACCCTGTGCCAGCATTACGCGCAGGGGCGATTCGCGCTCAATGGCGGCAAAACCGGTGATGCTGATGGCCACCTCGTCCTTGTTGATGCGCTCGATGCGCGCGGCATATTCACCGCCGCGGCCGTCGAACAGGGTAATCGCATCGTCCGCCACCAGCCGCAATGCGCGTGCGGCGTGGCGCGCCGGTCCGGGCGGCAGGCTAAAACGCGCGCCGAGGGCGAGCGGTTGGTCGAGATAAAAACGCGGCGCAGTCATCGTTGGTATTATGCCGGGGTTGTCCTGAAATTTTGCGGAGCGCGTCATGGTTTCCCTCACCACCCCTGTGTGCGATTTTGGCTGGAAGGCCCCTGATTTCCGCTTGCCCGGTGTCGACGGCAAGGTGTGGACAGTGGCGGACGCAATGGGGCCGAACGGCCTGCTGGTGATGTTCATCTGCAACCATTGCCCGTATGTGAAGGCGATTCGCCCGCGGCTGGTATGCGATCTGGCCGAACTCAGGGCGCATGGCATTCACGCCATCGCCATCATGTCGAACGACCCGACCGACTATGTCGAGGACTCGTTCGTGAATATGAAAAAAGTGGCGGCCGAGTTTGGTTTCCCCTTCCCCTACGTGATCGACGAAACGCAGGACGTGGCGAAAGCCTATGGTGCGGTGTGCACGCCGGACTTTTTCGGCTTCAACCGCGATTTCGAATTGCAATACCGTGGCCGTTTCGACGAATCGCGCAAGGACACCGCGCCCGAAGGCGTGCGTCGTGACCTGTTCGAGGCGATGAAAGAAGTCGCTGCCACCCAGCGCGGCCCTGCAGAGCAGATTCCCAGCATGGGCTGCTCGATCAAATGGAAGGAGGCGTGACATGGTTGACCGCCATCAGCATTGGGAGACCGTTTACAGCAACAAGACAGCCGACCGGGTCAGCTGGTACCAGCAACATGCCGCGTCGTCGCTGCGCCTGATCGAGGGCTGCGCGGACAAGGATGCACACATCATCGACGTCGGTGGCGGCGCCTCGGTGCTGGTGGACGACCTGCTCGATGCCGGCTACCGAAATTTGACCGTGCTCGATCTGGCCGAATCGGCGCTGGTCGCCAGCCGCGTACGGCTCGGTACGCGGGCGCAATCGGTGCAATGGATTGCCGCCGACATCACCCGCGCTGAGTTGCCGGCCGCGCGCTACGATGTGTGGCATGACCGCGCGGTGTTCCATTTCCTGACTGATCCGGCCGACCGTGCGCGCTATGTCGAACAGGTGCTGAAGAGCGTCAAGCCCGGTGGCCACGTGATCGTGGCCGCCTTCGGCCCGGGCGGGCCGCTGCAATGTTCTGGACTGGACGTAGTGCGCTACGCGCCCGATGCGCTGCACGCCGAGTTCGGCGGCCCTTTTCGGCTGCTGGGACACGAAACCGAAATCCATCACACCCCGTCGGGCCAGGAGCAGGAGTTTGTCTACTGTTACTGCGTTCGCACCTGAGGATTCACGAATGGAGCCGTCCATGCTTGAGCAGGTCAAAGCGGTGGTGCGCGAAGTCGCCCGGCGCGAGGTGACGCCGCGTTTTCTCAAAGTGGCACACAGTCACAAGGTGGACGGTAGCCTGTTTACCGAAGCCGACGCATTAACCCAGGCCGCGCTGGAGGCCGCGCTGCCACATATCAAGGATGTGCCGGTGCTGGGCGAGGAGATGACCGAGCAGCAGCAGCACGATGCCTGGGATGCCGGACGCGATGGCTTGTGGTGCGTCGATCCGATCGACGGCACCTCCAACTTTGTCGCCGGCGTGCCCTATTTTGCCGTGTCGGTGGCCTATCTTTACAAGGGCGAACGTCAACTCGGTGTGATCTACGATCCTATTGCCGACGAAATGTTTAGCGCCGAGCGTGGTGGCGGCGCGCATCTGAATGGCGAGCCGTTGCCTTTGCGGGCGCCCGTCTGCGAACTGCGCCGCGCGCTGGCCGGGGTGGAAATGAAGCGCATCGATCGCGAACTGGCCGGCCGGCTGGCATCGTGGCCGCCGTATGCCTCGCAGCGGAATTTTGGCGCATCCACGCTGGACTGGTGCTACACGGCCGCCGGCCGCTTTGACATCTATGTGCATGGCGGGCAGAAGTTGTGGGATTACGCCGCGGGTGCGCTGATCCTGGAAGAGGCAGG
Source organism: Thiobacillus sp. (assembly GCA_051305915.1). Taxonomy (GTDB): domain Bacteria; phylum Pseudomonadota; class Gammaproteobacteria; order Burkholderiales; family Thiobacillaceae; genus Thiobacillus. Next base: position 8,461 of record JBPPMF010000332.1, read on the forward strand.
CGGCCGCTTGTCCAGTCTGTCGGGCAGCTTCGATATCGCCAACGTGTGGGAGCGTTCGGTGGTGGCCTCGGCCAGCCCCGAGCTGTTCAAGTTGTGGCGCGACTGGCTGAAGGCAGCCGGCGCATAAGCTTCCGCAGCAAGCGAATAAAAAGATTTAGTGTCCCAATTCTGAGTCAGGGCTTGAGCTTGTCTGTTTAAGCCCTTGTCTCGGCACTCCTTTTGCACGGTTTGCGCTCGGCTTGCGAAAGCCCGCCCTGCTGACGGATAATCAAGGTTTTTGCATATCCTGCCCAAGCTGCCGCTGCATGGCTTTCCTGGCTGGACGTGCGACCGTTTTTTTACTTAGCTGAAGGGAACGCAATGCCAACCCGTAACGACCTGGCCAATGCCATCCGCGCACTTGCAATGGATGCAGTCGAAAAAGCCAAATCCGGCCACCCCGGCGCCCCCATGGGCATGGCGGAAATCGCTGAAACGCTGTGGAATCACCATATGCGCCACAACCCCACCAACCCCAAGTGGGCGGATCGCGATCGCTTCGTGCTGTCGAACGGCCACGGTTCGATGCTGATCTACGCATTGCTGCACCTGACCGGCTACGACCTGTCGATGGACGATCTGAAGCAGTTCCGTCAGTTGCATTCCAAGACCCCGGGTCACCCCGAATACGGTTATGCACCTGGTGTTGAAACCACTACCGGCCCGCTCGGCCAGGGCATCACCAATGCCGTCGGCATGGCGATGGCGGAAAAAGTGCTCGCCGCCGAATTCAACAAACCCGACCACACCATCGTCGACCATCACACCTACGTGTTCCTGGGCGACGGCTGCATGATGGAAGGCATTTCGCACGAAGCCTGCGCGCTGGCCGGCACCTGGAAGCTCGGCAAGCTGATCGCCTTCTGGGACGACAACGGCATCTCGATCGACGGCCACATCGAACATTGGTACACCGACGACACCGCCAAGCGCTTTGAAGCTTATGGCTGGCACGTCATCCCCAATGTCGACGGCCACGACGTCGTTGCGCTGGAAGCCGCGATCCAGTCCGCCAAGGCCGAAACCGGCAGGCCCACCCTGGTCTGCTGCAAGACCATCATCGGCAAGGGCTCGCCCAACAAGGCCGGCACTCACGACGTGCACGGCGCCGCGCTGGGCCACGACGAAGTCCTGGCGACCCGCAAGAACATGGGCTGGGACCACGCCGCATTTGAAGTTCCTGCCGATATCTACGCCGGCTGGGATGCCAAGACCAAGGGTCAGGGGCTGGAAACGCTGTGGAACAACAAGTTCGCCGAGTACAAGGCCGCTTACCCGAAAGAGGCCGCCGAGTTCGAGCGCCGCATGAAGGGCGAACTACCCGGCAACTGGAAGTCGCACGTCGCCGAGAAGCTGGCCGCGATCAACACCAAGGCTGAAACCGTCGCCACCCGCAAGGCATCGCAAATCGCGATCAATGCGCTGGCTTCCGCGCTGCCCGAGTTTCTCGGCGGGTCGGCCGACCTCACCGGCTCCAACCTGACCAACTGGGAAGGCTGCCATCCGGTGCGTCATGGCAACCCCGGCAACTACATCAGCTACGGTGTGCGTGAATTCGGCATGGCCGCGATCATGAACGGCATGGCCCTGCACGGTGGCCTGCTGCCGTTTGGCGGCACCTTCCTGATGTTCTCGGAGTACTCGCGCAACGCCATCCGCATGGCTGCGCTGATGAAGCAGCGCGTGATCCACGTGTTCACGCACGACTCCATCGGCCTCGGCGAAGACGGCCCGACCCACCAGCCGGTGGAGCAGACCGCCACCCTGCGCATGATTCCGAACATCGACGTCTGGCGTCCGTGCGACACCGTGGAAACACTGGTAGGCTGGGTGCATTCGGTCGAGCGCACCGACGGCCCCACCTGCCACATTCTCAGCCGCCAGAACCTGCCGTTCATGGCGCGTGACGAAGCGACGCTGGCCAACATCACCAAGGGCGGTTATGTGCTGAAAGACGCTGCCGGTGCCAAGGCCATCATCATCGCCACTGGTTCCGAAGTCGAACTGGCCATGAAGGCCCAGGAAACCCTGGCTGCCGAAGGTATCGCCGTGCGTGTGGTGTCGATGCCGTCGACCAACAGCTTCGACCGTCAGGACGCAGCCTACAAGGCCAGCGTGCTGCCCAAGGGTCTGCCGCGCGTGGCGGTGGAAGCCGGCGTCACCGACTTCTGGCGTAAGTACGTGGGCCTGGAAGGTGCCGTGATTGGCATCGACACATTCGGCGAATCCGCCCCGGCCCCAGCGCTGTACAAGCACTTCGGCATCACCACCGAGGCTGTCGTGGCCGCGGTCAAGGGCGTTCTGTAAAACCCTGTCTCCGCGAAGGGCGCGAAGAGACGCGAAGTTTTTCTTCGCGAACCTTCGTGTCCTTCGCGGATAAAAAAGATTTCTCAACCTAGGAGACTGCAAATGGCAATCAAAGTTGGTATTAACGGTTTTGGCCGCATCGGCCGCATGGTGTTCCGCGCTGTGGCGAAGGACTTCCCCGGCATCGAGATCGTGGCGATTAATGACCTGCTCGACCCCGACTATCTGGCTTACATGCTGAAGTACGACTCGGTGCATGGCCGTTTCAACGGCGACATCGCCGTCGATGGCGCCAACATGGTCGTGAACGGCAAGAAAATCCGCCTGACGGCTGAGCGCGATCCCGCCAATCTGAAGTGGAACGAAGTGGGCGCCGACATCGTGATCGACTGCACAGGCTTCTTCCTGACCACCGAGTCCTGCGAAGCCCACATCAAGGCCGGCGCGAAGAAAGTGGTTCAATCGGCTCCCGCGAAGGATTCGACCCCGATGTTCGTCTACGGCGTGAACCACACCACCTACGCCGGTGAGGCGATCGTTTCGGCGGCTTCCTGCACCACCAACTGTCTGGCCCCGGTGGCCAAGGTGCTGAACGACAACTGGGGCATCAAGCGCGGCCTGATGACCACCGTTCACGCTGCTACCGCCACACAAAAAACCGTTGACGGCCCGTCTTCCAAAGACTGGCGCGGCGGCCGTGGCATTCTGGAAAACATCATCCCGTCCTCTACCGGCGCTGCCAAGGCCGTGGGCGTGGTGCTGCCCGCACTGAAAGGCAAGCTGACCGGCATGGCGTTCCGTGTGCCCACCTCCGACGTGTCGGTCGTTGACCTGACCGTCGAGTTGAACAAGCCCGCTACCTACGCCGAGATCTGCGCAGCCATGAAGGCCGCCTCCACCGGTGCCATGAAGGGCGTGCTGGGTTACACCGAAGAGAAAGTGGTTTCCACCGACTTCGTCGGCAACAGCGCACCGTCGACGTTTGACGTCGACGCCGGCATCGCGCTGGACGACACCTTCGTCAAGGTCGTGTCCTGGTACGACAACGAGTACGGCTACACCTGCAACATGCTGCGTCTGGTCGAGCACGTGGCCAAGTGAGGAGCTAGGGGCTAGGAACTAGGGGTTAGGGAAAAGCGCGGGCATTGCCCGCACCGCACCTAGATCCTATTTCCTAAATCCCAGCCCCTAAAGTGAGCCTTAAGGTCTGGCGCGGCTAAACCCGCGCCAACCCTTAAACCTTACCTTCAGGAGAAACAACCATGGCATTTATCCGCGTCACCGATCTCGATCTGGCAGGCAAGCGCGTGTTCATCCGCGCCGACATGAACGTTCCGGTCAAGGACGGCAAGGTCACCTCCGACGCCCGTATCACCGCGTCGATGCGCACCATCGAGCACTGCCTCAAGGCGGGTGCCCAGGTGATGGTCACTTCGCACCTCGGCCGTCCCACCGAAGGCGAATTCAAGGAAGAGGATTCGCTGAAACCGGTGGTCGACGTGATTGCACAGAAGCTCGGCAAGAACATCCGCCTGATCCGCGAATGGACCGAGGGTGGCTTCGACGTTGCCGACGGCGAACTGGTGGTGCTGGAAAACTGCCGCGTCAACAAGGGCGAGAAGAAGAACGTCGACGAGACCGCGAAGAAGTACGCTGCGCTGTGCGACGTCTTCGTGATGGATGCCTTCGGCACCGCGCACCGCGCCGAAGCCTCGACCCATGGCGTCGCCAAGTTCGCGCCGACCGCCGCGGCCGGCATCCTGTTGACCGAAGAACTCGAGGCGCTGGAAAAGGCGCTGGCCAACCCGGCGCGCCCGATGGTCGCCATCGTCGGCGGCTCCAAGGTCTCGACCAAGCTGACTGTGCTGGAAGCGCTGTCGGAAAAATGCGAACAGCTGGTGGTCGGCGGCGGCATCGCCAACACTTTCCTCAAGGCCACCGGCCACAACGTTGGTAAGTCGCTGTGCGAAGACGACTTGGTGCCGACCGCCCAGGCGCTGATCGAGAAGATGACCGCGCGCGATGCAATCATCCCGATCGCCGTCGACGTGGTGTGCGGCAAGAAATTCGACGCCAATGAACCCGCCGTGCTGAAGGATGCCGGTGACGTCGAAGACGACGACATGATTTTTGACATCGGCCCGAAGAGCGCGCAGGAACTCGCCGACATCATCATGAAGGCCGGTACCGTAGTGTGGAACGGCCCGGTTGGTGTGTTCGAGTTCGACCAGTTCGGCGAAGGCACCAAGACCATCGCCATGGCGATCGCTAACACCAACGCCTTCACCCTGGCCGGCGGCGGCGACACCATCGCTGCGATCCAGAAGTACGACATCTATGACAAGGTGAGCTACATTTCCACCGCCGGCGGCGCCTTCCTCGAATACCTGGAAGGTAAGGTTCTGCCCGCTGTGGCGATTCTGGAGGAGCGCGCGGCAGGCTAAAGGCTGCCAGCAGAGAGTCGAGCGCTGGGAGCCGGGAATCAAGGCCTTCCCCCGCTCGACTCACCCCTCTTCGCTCTCGACTGAAAAAACATGATTCGCAGAACCAAAATCGTCGCCACCCTCGGCCCCGCCTGTTCCGATGCCAAAACCCTGGATCGGATGATGGAAGCCGGCCTGGATGTGGTGCGTCTCAACTTTTCCCACGGCACGGCACAGGACCATATTGATCGCGCCGAGTTGGTGCGCTCGCTGGCGCGCGCGCGTGGCCGTGCGGTCGGTGTGCTGGTTGACCTGCAGGGCCCGAAAATCCGCATTGGCAAGTTCAAGGACGGCAAGATCACCCTGGCCAAGGATGACACCTTTATCCTGGATGCCGCCTGCACACTGGGCGACCAGACCCGCGTTGGCCTTGACTACAAGGAATTGCCAAACGATGTAAAGCGCGGCGTCACCCTGCTGCTCGACGATGGCCGTATCGAGTTCTGGGTCGAGGAAGTCAAGGGCACGGAAATTATCTGCAAGGTGGTGCAGGGCGGCGTGTTGTCCAACAACAAGGGTATTAACCGCAAGGGCGGCGGACTGTCAGCCGCCGCACTGACTGCAAAAGACATCGAAGACATCAAGACGGCGGCGGCGCTGGGAGCGGATTATCTGGCGGTGTCATTTCCGCGCTGCGGCGCCGACATGCGCCAGGCGCGTGAATTGCTGCGCGCGGCTGGCGGCAAAAGTCAGTTGATCGCAAAGATCGAGCGCACCGAAGCGATCGAAAACCTGGAAGAAATTCTCGAAGCGTCGGATGCCATCATGGTGGCGCGTGGCGACCTTGGGGTGGAAGTCGGCGACGCTGCGGTGCCCGCGCTGCAGAAGCGCATGATCCGCATGGCGATCGAGCGCAACAAAGTGGTGATCACCGCGACGCAAATGATGGAGTCGATGATTTCCAGCCCGATCCCGACCCGTGCCGAAGTGTCCGACGTCGCCAATGCGGTGCTCGATGGTACCGATGCAGTGATGCTGTCGGCCGAGACGGCGGCGGGTCAGTTCCCGCTCGAGGCGGTGCAGGCGATGGACCGTGTCTGCCTGGAAGCAGAAAAGGAATCGGATCTGGCATTCAGCGGTACACGGCTTGATCACAGCTTCCTACGCCCGGATGAGGCGATTGCGATGTCGGCGGTGTTCACCTCGGTGCACCTCAACATCAAGGCGATTGCCGCGCTCACCGAGTCCGGCAACACCTGTTTGTGGATGAGCCGCTTGTCCACCCGGGTGCCGATCTATGCCTTGACACCCGAAGTTCAAACCCGTAGAAAAGTCACTCTTTTTCGCGGCGTCTATCCAATCAATCTGAAGACAGCCACCAAGGAGCGCGATGCGCTGCTGGCGGAAGCTGAAGAAGAACTGCGGCGCCGTGGCGCGGTGCGCGATGGCGATCTGATCCTGCTGACCATCGGCGAACCGATCGGCCAGTCGGGCGGTACCAACACCATGAAAATCGTCCGTGTCGGCGATTCGAAAAAGTCCTGATTTCGCAACAAGCAGTTTGCTACAACTTTTTAACTTAGGAGAGTGTAAATGGCCCTGATTTCCCTTCGTCAATTGCTCGACCATGCCGCCGAAAACGGCTATGGCTTGCCCGCGTTCAACGTCAACAACATGGAGCAGGTGCAGGCCATCATGCAGGCCGCCGCTGCCGTGGATTCCCCAGTGATTCTGCAAGGTTCCGCCGGCGCTCGTTCCTATGCCGGCGAGCCTTTCCTGCGCCACCTCATCCTGGCCGCGATTGAAATGTATCCGCATATTCCCGTCTGTATGCACCAGGATCACGGCGCATCGCCCAGCATCTGCTTCCGCTCCATCCAGTCGGGCTTCTCGTCAGTGATGATGGACGGTTCGCTGGGCACCGACGGCAAGACCCCGTCCACCTACGAATACAACGTGGAAACCACCGCCAAGGTGTCCGAGCTTGCACATGCCTGCGGCGTCTCCGTCGAAGGCGAGCTGGGCTGCCTCGGTTCCCTGGAATCCGGCATGGCCGGTGAAGAAGACGGTCACGGCGCCGAAGGCAAGCTGTCCCACGACCAGTTGCTGACCGACCCTGACGAGGCTGCTGACTTCGTGTCCAAGACCCGCGTCGACGCACTGGCGATCGCCATCGGCACCTCCCACGGTGCCTACAAGTTTACCCAGAAGCCCACCGGCAAGGTCCTGCGAATCGACCGCGTGAAGGAAATTCACGCCCGCATCCCCAACGTGCATCTGGTGATGCACGGTTCGTCTTCCGTGCCGGAAGAATGGCTCGAAATCATCAACAGCTACGGCGGCGACATGGGTCAGACCTATGGTGTGCCGGTCAGCGAAATCGTCGAAGGCATCAAGAACGGCGTGCGCAAGGTCAACATCGATACCGACCTGCGCATGGCTTCCACGGGTGCGATCCGCAAGCACCTGGCAGAAAACAAGGCCAACTTCGATCCGCGTAAATTCCTCAAGGAAGCCACCAAAGGCATGAGCGACATTTGCAAGAATCGTTACGAAGCCTTCGGTGCGGCAGGCCAGGCGAGCAAGATCAAAAAGGTCTTCAACCTGGAAGACATGCAGAAGCGCTACGACACGGGCGAACTCGACCCCAAGGTCAACTGATCGCGGCTTGCTGATTTTGAGGGGACGCCATGGCGTCCCCTTTTTCATGGTGCGCCCAGCATGGGCGCACTCTTGCGGGTGCAAGTCCCGCCGTAAGTTGATCACAGCGAGCGAAGCGAAGCGCAACCGCATGAGGGTGACTGATT
>JBPPMF010000333.1:0-3781 GCA_051305915.1 Thiobacillus sp.
CCGCGAATTCTTGCGCCACGGAAGCCTTCCCGACATTGCCGATTCGGCTTAGGATCAATGACTTGCGGCGCCGGTCAATTCCGTTCAACGGCATCGGCGCCGCTCAACGCGGAGCTGAAATCTAGTTGGGCGTCTTGAGGGCGGGCACGCGATGATCCTCTACTACACACCACATACTTGCGCGCTCGCATCTCACATCGCACTCGAGCATGTAGGAGCAGATTTCCAAGTCAGGCGCATAGACTTTTCCAAGAACGAGCAGCGCTCGTCTGAGTACCTGCGCATTAACCCGCGGGGCCGAGTTCCCGCTCTGGTAACCCCCCGCGGCATCATCACCGAGACGCCGGCCATCCTGGTCTTCATTGCGCAGAGCTTTCCGGCGGCGAGGCTGGCCCCGCTCGATGACCCGTTCGCGCTCGCGGAAGTCCAGGGGTTCAACAGTTACCTGTGCTCGACTGTTCATGTCGCGCATTCGCACCGAATGCGCGGCTATCGCTGGGCTGATGATCCGATGGCGCTTGAGGCGATGAAGAAGAAAGTGCCGCAATCGGTCACTGAGTGCTTCGACCTTATCGAGCGCAAGATGCTTCAGGAGCCCTGGATCCTGGGCTCAACTTACACCGTCTGCGACATGTACCTCTTCACACTTGCGCAGTGGCTGGAAGCCGACGGCGTTGATGTGACGCGCCTTCCCAAGGTCATGGATCACAGGCGCAGGATGTCTGAGAATCCTGCGGTCGCAAGAGCGATTGCGGTAGAGCTCGCGCCGTCCCGATGAAGGCATGCTTGTGTACGACCCTGACAACGCTCCCGATCCTCACGAGTGGCTCGCGCTCGATGAGCAGCTCCGCATCGGCCTGGCAGAGAAGTTCCACCGCGTCGCACGGGTCGAGCTGCCCAATGTCAAAGCTCACGCAGCGTTCCACGCGATCATCGAGAATCAAATCGCTATGCAGCACCCTCCCGTATTGCGTGCGATGGAGCGCTTGGCGAAGCAAGGTCTGTCCCGTCACGACTGTCTTCACGCGATCGGATGGGTACTGGCGAAGCACTTCCATGAATTGATAACCACCGACTCCGGCGCACCGCCCGCCGCTGTGCAGGCACGGTTCGACGCGGCGGTTGAGCGTCTTACGGCCAGTGGGTGGCGTTCACAGGTCGAGGTGTAGCAGTGCCGGCTAACTGACCTTGCCCTCGAAAACCGGATCCCTTGCTGAGTGGTTCAAAATCATCAGCAAGGAGAACGGAAGTGATGGGCATGACGAGGGCGAAGTACACGCTGGAGTTCAAGATCGAGGCGGTGCGGCTGGCGAAGACGGGCCAGAGCATCGCGGCCACGGCGAAGATACTTGGGCTGGCCGAGCAGACGCTGCACAACTGGATCAAGGCCGAGCAGCAGGGTCGGCTGGGCGGTGCGGGCAGCAAGCCGGTGAGCCCGGAACAGATGGAGATCGCGCGGTTGCGCGCGGAGAACGCGCGGCTTCGAATGGAGCGCGACATCCTGGGAAACCGCCTTCGCGGCTCGCCGCGGCCCATATGGATAGAAACACGCAGCGCCTAGACTGTGAGGGCGCTGGACAGAGGCCGCTTGCTTTTTGGAGGCTTTGTCCCCGTCGAGAAACCTGGCCCAGGGGAAGTTGCGGACCCAACTGTGGCGGCACCTCGCGTGACCCCGTTTAGGAAATTGATCTGATCCGAGTCCCCGTCCGGCGCACTCAACATGCTGGAGGTGATCATGTCAAAACGACCCGACAAGCCCGCAGGTCTACCGGTCATCCATGACCGTGCCGCGGGGATCGACATCGGCTCTCGGTTCCATGTCGTCGCCGTGCCGCCGGAACTGTGCGCCGACGCGGTGCAGACCTTCCAGGCCTTCACGGGCGACATCGAACGGATGGCTGATTGGCTTGTATCGATCGGCATCAAGACCGTCGCGATGGAGTCCACCGGGGTGTACTGGGTGTCGGTGTTCGAGCTGCTGCAGAGTCGCGGCATCGAGGCCATCGTGGCGAACGCGCGCGAGGTCCGAGCAGTGCCTGGCCGCAAGAGCGATGTCAACGACGCGCAATGGTTGCAGCGCCTGCATGCCTGCGGGCTGCTTCGCCCGAGCTACCGACCTGAACGAAGCATTGCAGCACTGCGCGCCTACCTGCGGCTGCGCGAGCGCCACCTCGACTACGCGGGCTCTCATATCCAGCACATGCAAAAGGCGCTGACCTTGATGAACCTTCAACTGCACCACGTCGTCAGCGACGTCACTGGCGTCACCGGGATGAAGATTATCCGCGCCATCGTCGGCGGCCAGAGGGACCCCGACGTGCTCGCGACGATGCGGGACGTTCGCTGCAAGGCGAGCACCGAGACGGTGCGTGCAGCGCTGGTGGGCAACTACCAGCCCGAGCTGGTCTTCGAGTTGACGCAAGCGCTGGCCCTCTACGACTTTTACCAACTGCGCCTGGACGAATGTGACGCCGAGATTGAGCGCGCGCTGGCTGGGTTGAACGCCGACAAGCCCGAACCCGCTGAGCCGATACGCAAGCCGCGGCACAGGACTGTGCAGCCCAATGCCGTGAACTTCGATACCCGCCCGTCGCTGTATCAGTTGACGGGCGTCGACCTGACGCAGATCCATGGCATCGGCCCCTACCTGGCACTGCGCCTGGTCGCCGAGTGCGGAACCGACCTGAGCAAGTGGCCGACGGCCAAGCACTTCACGTCGTGGCTGACCTTGGCGCCGGGATGCAAGATCAGCGGTGGCAAGGTGCTGTCGGCGCACACGCGCAAGACGACAAACCGCGTGAGCGCGCACCTGAGGCTGGCCGCAGTCACCGTTGGGCGAACCAACACGGCGCTCGGCGCCTTCTATAGACGACTGGCCGCCAGAGTCGGCAAGGCCAAGGCCGTGACGGCGACCGCGCGCAAGATCGCCGTGCTGTTCTACAACGCGATGCGCTTCGGCATGAACTACCAGGATCCCGGAGCTGACGCCTACGAGCGCCGATACCGCGAACGGGTCGTCAAGCAACTACATCGCCGTGCAGCGGAGTTCGGCTTCACCCTTCAGGAGACTGCACCCCAGAGTGTTTCTTAGGAAAGCGACGGCGTACTTCGCGAAGCAGCGGGACTGAAGTACGCCTGGATCGAGCGGCACCGCACGCAATGGCCGGTGTCGCTGAGCTGCGAAGTGTTGGGCGTGAGTACGAGCGGATACCACGAACACCGGCGTCGATCGAGCAAGCCGCATCCGCGACGGCTCGGCAACGATGCGTTGCTCGTGCATATCCGTGCGGTGCACGCTGAGAGTCGGGGCGAATACGGCTGGCCGCGGGTGTGGAAGCAGTTGCTTGCCCAGGGCATCCGGGTGGGCAAGGAGCGGGTGCGCAAGCTGATGCAGCAGCACGGCATCAAAGCCCGCGGCAAGCGCAAGTTCAAGGCGACCACGGACAGCAATCACTCGTTGCCGGTGGCGCCGAATCTGCTGCAGCGGAACTTCTCGCCGGCGGCGCCGAACGCGGCGTGGACGAGTGACATCACGTACGTCGCGACCGACGAAGGCTGGTTGTACCTGACGGTGATCCTGGACCTGTTCAACCGGCAGGTGGTGGGCTGGTCGATGAAGCCGCACATGCGTCAGGACCTTGTGGTCGAGGCGCTGCGCATGGCGTGGTTCCGGCGACGTCCGGCACCCGGGCTGATCATGCACAGCGACCGTGGCAGCCAGGGCGAATTCAATCGTTCGTTGCAACACCTCGCGTTTGGAGGTGGCGATGGGTACAGGGAA
>JBPPMF010000342.1:0-5938 GCA_051305915.1 Thiobacillus sp.
CTGGTATTCCTTGACGATGCCGATCAGCGCCTTGGGGCTGCCGTCGGTGATCATCTTGGTCTTGTCGCCCATCAGTTCGCGGATGCGCGCCTTGTCTTCCTCGGTCGACTTGCTGGTGCCGGTGGCGACCACGTCCATGCCGAGATCCTGCAGTGCCGAGACGATGGACCACGATTTCACGCCGCCGGTGTAGAGCAGCACGCGCTTGCCTTTTAGGCGTTGCCGCCACGGCTCCAGCGCGGCGTCGACCTTCGCCTCTTCGCGCGCGATCATTGCTTCGACGCGTTCGGCAAGCGAGGCGTCGCCGAGCAGGCGGGCGAATTCGCGGAAGGCGTGGCTGGTGTCGGTGACGCCGTAGAAACTGCCTTCGAAGAAGGGCACGCCATGCGTCGATTCGAGCTTGCGCGCGACGTTGAGCAGCGCCTTGGCGCACACCACCATGCTCGCTTCGGCGCGGTGCATCGCCTGCACCTGGTGGAAGCGCGCATCGCCCGACAGCGTGCAGAGAATGCGCAGGCCGAGTTCGTCGAACAGCGGCAGCACATGCCAGAACTCGCCGGCGATGTTGTACTCGCCGATGAGATTGACGTCGTGCACCGTGATGCCGGGGCGCTGCGCCTCGGGCGGCACCGGATCGGGGTCGCGGCTGCCGATCACGTACTTGAACATAGAGTCGCCGGCGATGCGGTTGCCGAGGTTCTTGGTGCCGTAGAAGCCGGCGCAGTCGACCGGCACCACCGGCACGCCGTAGCGTGCCGCCGCGTCCTTGCACACCGCGTCGACGTCGTCGCCGACCAGCGCCGGCACGCAGGTGTTGTAGACGAACACCGCGGCCGGCTGATAGCTGTCGATGGCCTGCTTGATGGAATGGAACAGCCGCTTTTCGCTGCGGCCCATCACCACGTCCTGCTCGGTGAGGTCGGTGGTCATGCCGATCTTGTACAGCGTGGGGCCGGAAGAACGCGTGCCGCGGTTGTCCCAGCTCGAGCCGGCGCAGGCGATCGGGCCGTGCACGATGTGCGCGACATCCGCTATCGGCAGCAGCGCGATTTGCGCGCCGTCGAACGAACAGCCGCCCGCGGTCGCTCCCGGCTTGGGTTTGGCACAGCCGGATTTTGTCTTGGTGTTGTGCTCGCAGGCCGGTTCGTTGAGTAACTCGGCAATGTCCTTGGCTTGCATGACGGCTCGCTCGGAAAAGGTTCTGAGCTCACTCTCGCAAGCGGCGTGCCAAAGGTATGTGCTTGATTTAAATGGGAGTCGTTCGGGCCTTTGTGTCGCAAACCTTACACAGGCGCGCATGGCTGGGGGGTGGGCGACAAACCTCCAGCGGGTGGCAGCTTTACAGCAGGCGCCTTCCTGATTATCGGCGAAGTCTTACGCGTTCACCCATCAGCCACGATGAGAATGCTCGAAGGTGTAATGGCATTGATCGAGGATCAGTATGGAAAGAATCGAATTACCGGATACCAGCGGGAGTGATTTTTCGCAGGCACGCCGTTTGAACTGGCCCTCCGGTTTGGTGCGTCATGCACGAAAAACATCCGCTTTCAGCCGGAGGCGAATCAGACTTCTGTGCGCAAGCCATTGATATTGCGGTATTTGAAGGTTCAAATCGTTGTCATATTTTCGGCACATGAATTGCTTAGAGTTTCCATAAGTAAACTCTAATGAATACAACTGATATGCCTGCGCGATTCAAGTCCCTGCTGGTTCTCCTGTTCCTCTTCATCGCCAGCATTGGTCATGCGGCCGAGCCGGCGTTGCTGACCCGATTTGTGCCTGACCGCAACCTGGATGAGACGACCGAAGTGCTCAAGCAGGCCATCGTGGCCCACAACTACACCTTCGTCCGCCAGCAGGCGATCGACAGCAGGCTGGTGCCGCAGGACTGGGAGGCGAAGTCGGTGCGCATCGTCTACTTCTGCAATTTCGACAAGATGGATGCGGCTTTGCGCCGCGACATTCGCACCACCCGGATCATGCCCTGCCGGATCACCCTGATCGAGAGCGACAAGGGTGTCGATCTGGTTGCGGTCAATCCGGCCTGGATCAGCGAGCAGTGGAATGCCCCCGGCCTGCAGCCGGGCTGCCTTCAACTGAAGGAAGACTATCTGGCCATACTTGAGGAGGCTGCACTGTGAAAAATCTTTTTATTGTCTTTGCCCTGCTGACCGCAACTGCCCAGGCGGCCCCGCTGTCCGCAAGCAAGGCGGGCAGTATGCAATCCGCGCTCGATGACCTGAGCCTGGCGCTGATCGATCATGGTTATGCGTTGGTCAAGGTTCAGCCGATCGACCAGGCCTTGGTTAAACGCGGGTTCCCGGATCCCGGCATACGCCTCGCGTTTGTCGGCAAGGAAGCGCAGGTTCGACAGGCGCTTGCCGCCGATCCGGCCCTGCTCAATCTGCTGCCGCTGCGGCTGACCCTGGAGAATGACAATGGCCAGATTCGTGTCAGCAGCGACGACCTGGCGCAGTGGCGCGAACAGGTGCCGTCTTCGGGGACGGTATTGCAGGAATGGGAAGACGAACTCGCTGCGATGCTGTCCGACTACCTCAGGCAGGAGTGAATCGAATGGGACTCACGAAATCCCGTGCTCATACGCTATACGGCGTACGCATCCATTCCACGAGTAGAGTGGCGTCCTGCTCGCGCAGGTAGTTGTAGTCTTCATCCAGATCGCCGGCCAACACGGCGGCGATGGCGCGTGGCGTGAATCCGCCCGCCACCAGATGGAAATACCAGGCGCCGGGATAGCCGGCGGCGCGGTCGAACGCCTGCAACTGGCTGGCCGCCTCGACGCCGTGCGCCTGCGGCTGCCAGTGAAAAGGCTTCAGCTGCCGGCCGTGCAGTGAGACGGGGGTGGCGGCGAGCACCGGATTGCGATAGCGGTCCTGGTGCTCGCGCAGGGCGATGATCCAGTGGTCGCAGAAATGATGCTGACTGCGGGTCTGACTGCGCATCCACTCGCCGAGAAAACGCGACAGCGGGTGAATTTGCCCGACCGGCGCGGGCAGCCGCACCACAACATAGCGCATGTCGGTCAGGCGGCGGAAGCGGTAGCGCGGTGGCGCCACCGGATGCGCCTCCAGCGTGGCTGGCTGCAGGGGATCGATCAGTTCCTGCAGGTCGGTGGGTGGCTCGTTGTCGGTGAACAGGCGCCGGTCCAGCACCTCATGTAATTCTTCGATTTCCAGCTGCAAAAAGTCCGCCGGCGCCGGCCCATAAGGCGCGACGAAGTAATGCGTGCGGCCGCTGTGGCGGGTGGCGAGCAGGCCCGCTTCGCCGTGGTGCTCAAAAAGCCTGTCCATGTCGCCATCGCAGTCGGCCAGTGCCGCTTCGGCCCAGGCTTCCAGACTGTCTGAAACCCGTTCGCCGCCGGCCCCGACAACACCGCCCGGGCGATACCAGCCGCCGCGGCTGAGCACGAAACGGAACGGTTGACCCGGCAGCGCGCGGCCGGCCGTTTCCAGCAGGCCGCTGTGATGCGGGCGCGGGGGCGTGGCCTCGAGTTCGGCAATGAGCTGCTGCAGGGCGTGATCGTCGATGGGGCAACCGTTCATGTCGTGTCCTTATGCGTGCCGCGTTTCGCTGAGACGGGCCCGCACCTGCTCCCGCACATCGTCGTCCTCGTCGTTGATGAGGGCGCGGATGGCGTCGAGCGGCGCACGCTCGACCGCGCCCAGACGCACGCGCCAGTCCGGATCGGTGAGCATGTAGGCGGCGTCGTCGGGCAGCATGCGCGCGGCGGCGATCGCGCGCACGTCCCGGTCCTCGTCGCCCGCCATTTTCGACAGCACGAACGACGGCAGCCGGCGCGCCACTTCCTTGCGCACCTCGCGGTCTTCGTCGTGGATCAATCGCTTCAGGCTGCCGTGCGGAATGCGCTGCGCCACATGCTGGCGCACCAGGTAGTCGGGGTCGCCCAGCATCAGGTAGAGGCGGGCCGCGGGTAGCCGGCTGGCCACCGTGATGCGCACTTCGCGGTCGCTGTCGCCGATGAAAGCCGCCAGTTCCTCCGGCGGCAACCGGGTGACCACGGCGCGTCGCACCGCCTCGTCGGTGTCGTGGGCGAGCGTGCGCACCGCTTCGACCGGCGCGTAGCGCACGGCGATGGCGCGTCGTTCCCAGAACGCATCCTGCAGGCAGTCCAGCGCAAATTCAGGATTCATAAGCAGGAAACGTTCGATCTGCCGGCCGCTGTGGGCGATCAGGCAACGGTCGCCCGGTTCGCAGCGCCCGGCGGCCAGCACCGTGTCGCGATGCGGGCACGCCGCGCAGTCCGCGCGCGGTGTTTGGGTATAACTCAAGTAGGGGAAACGGTTGATTCCTGGCACGGTCTGTTTGGGCGTGGCTCACGCTCCGGGAATGGTATTCAGGTGGGATTTTGCAAGTCGCGTGCCAGATGGAAAAAATCCGAATCGGATTGATTAGGCAGAACAAATTTTGGGCCGGCCCAGTAACCGGGTGCCGATGACGACAAGGCCGGCCTGGCGCCTGTCGCAAATCCTACAAACGCGGGAATGACAGGTTTTATCCTGCCTGGCGTCGCAGATAGGCCATCAGTGCCGCATCCATGGTCGCCATGTGTAGGTCGAGCCACGGCGCCATGCCGTCTTTCACATAGGCGCGTACCAGGGTGATGCGTCCGCGCTTGAGCGAACGGTTGAGTTGCACCAGTTCGCCCAGCACGCGGTGATGCTCGCCCTCATGCTCGGCGAGGCCGGGATAGCGGCTGGCGCGCATCAGCCCGCCTTCCTCGGCGATATGTAAGCGCATCAACGCCAGCAGCGCCTGGAAGCGCGACGGAAAAGCCGCGCTGTCGGCCTGAATCAGGCCTTCGATCAATTCGGCCAGCGCCTGGTGCGTGGCGTCCACATCGCCCGGTTCCAGCGGCGGCGGAAGCGGTTGCGTTGGTTCGGGGTGTGTGGTGGCCAGCATCATGCCGCCTCGGCGGTCTGCCAGGCTTGGGCTGCCGCCAGAAAATCGGCCACATCCGCGTCGACCCATTCGAAGCCGCGCTTGGCGAGGAAGCGCTTTTCCTTGTCCGTGGCGTTGGGAATCAGCGCCCAGCCGGCCGGCTCGCCGGCACCGAAGGCGATGTCGCTCATCACCATGCGCTCGGTGTCGCGCGTCAGGCGCAAACCCAGCAGCAGGTACTGGCGGCCCTGGCGCATGCGTTTGACGAAGGAGGGGATCGCAAAGCCGCCCATCAGCTCGGTGACGTAGTCGACGAAATCGGCGTCGGAGGCGATGTAGTCCGATACCGGCAGCGGCGTACCGAGTGGCTTGAACAGCACCGGCAGGCTGGTATCGACGGCTTCCTGTTCGATCGGCGCGTAGGCGGTGCCGTCGTACTGGTAGAGGCGGAAGCGGTAGGCGGTGCCGCCGATGCGCGCCATGCCAACGATGAGGGTGTGCGGCGTGTTGGCATATGCCTTCTGCATCAGCGTGTCGCGGTTGCTGTCCACGATATAAGGCAGGTTTTGCCCGGCCAGCCAGGTGTGCAGGGCAGATGCGCTCCAGATCGTGTCGCGGTAGGCGGCGTCCAGCAGTCGGGTCAGCGCCGAGCGGCCGCGCTTCAGCTCCACGTTCATCGCTGCGCGCGAAAACTCGAACATCAGCTTCGGCGCCATCGGGCGCCCCTCGTTGATAGCCAGGATCAGGCTTTCGCTGTCGGCAGGAATCGCGCGGCCGGACTGCGGCTCGACCACGCCGGCCAATGCGCCGGGGCCGAGGTAGGGCACCACCGTGCCTTCAGTCAGGCCCGTCAGGATGGTTTCAAAGCGGGAATGCATGGACAACTCCTTGTTGGGGCAACACAAGGAGAAGTGCAAGAAGCGGGCCGCAGCGCAAAGCACGGTGCGGCGCGGGTTGGCGGCCTGCGGCCTGTGTCGGGTTTGCGCCAAGGCGGGAAGGCATGTCGCAAACGTTCCGG
>JBPPMF010000051.1:0-6974 GCA_051305915.1 Thiobacillus sp.
AAGGCGTCAACTACGAGGAGGTACGCTACGAGGGCTACGGTATCGGCGGCGTTGCGGTGATGGTCGACTGCCTGACTGACAACAAGGTGCGCACCGTCGCCGACGTGCGCCATGCCTTCGTCAAGCACGGCGGCACCATGGGCACCGACGGCTGCGTGGCGTTCCAGTTCAAGCATTGCGGGCAGATCATCCTGGAGCCGGGCGCCAGCGAGGACGCAGTGATGGAAGTCGCACTCGATGCCGGCGCCGAAGACATCATCCCCAACGAGGACGGCTCGATCGAGGTGCTGACCTCGCCCGACCCCAAGGCCTTCGAGACGGTGAAGGAGGCGCTGGAAAAGGCCGGCTTCAAGCCGGCGGTGGCCGAGATCACCATGCGGCCGGAAGCCGAAACGGAACTGGCCGGCGACGACGCGGTGACGATGCAGAAGATTCTTGATGCGCTGGATTCGCTCGACGACGTCCAGGATGTCTACACCAACGCCGTGTTGCCGGAGTAATCCCCTCCTTGCGTATCCTCGGCATCGATCCCGGCCTGCGGCTTACCGGCTTCGGCGTGATCGAACAAACCGGGCAGAAGCTGGCCTATGTCGCCAGCGGCGTGGTCAAAAGCGGGGAGGGCGGCTTGCCGCAGCGCCTCGGGGTACTGTTCGCCGGGCTGAACGAGGTGATTGCCACCTATCGGCCTGATACCTGCGCAGTGGAAATCGTTTTCGTCAACGTCAACCCGCAATCCACGCTGCTGCTCGGACAGGCGCGCGGGGCGGCGATCTGTGCGGCGGTGTCCAACGAGTTGCTGGTGGCGGAATACACCGCCCTGCAAATCAAGCAGGCCGTGGTAGGCCATGGCAAGGCCGCCAAGGAGCAGGTGCAGGAAATGGTCAAGCGCCTGCTGAGCCTGCCTGCCGCGCCAACGGCCGACGCCGCCGACGCGCTCGCCTGCGCCATCGCCCATGCGCACGGCAGCCACTTTGGCGGGCAATCCACGGCAGGTTATCGGGTCAAGGGCGGGCGCCTGGTATGAGCCTCCCCCTGCCGCCTGGGGAGCCTTCACGCAAGCGCCTGGCCAATCCGTTTATTCGCTACGTCCTGGCCACGCGCCCAGCCTTCCTCACGATCACGCTGGCCGGCTGCCTGCTGGGTTTCGCCACGGCCGTCGCGGACGGCACGGCATTCGACTGGGCGCGCGCGTTGGCCACGCTGTTGCTGGCGATGCTGGCGCATGCGGGGATCAATGTGCTCAATGATTATTGCGATCACCTGAATGGCACCGATGCACGCAACACTCAGCGCATCTATCCCTTTACCGGCGGCAGTCGATTTATCCAGAATGGCGTGCTGACGCCGCGCCAGATGCTGGGCTTTGCCGGGGTGCTGTTCGCCGTCACCGTCTGCGGCGGGCTGTGGCTGCTCAGCGTGGCGGGCGCGGGATTGTTCTGGATCGGACTTGCCGGCCTCGCCATCGGCTGGGCCTACTCGGCGCCACCGTTTCAACTCAACAGCCGCGGCATCGGCGAGCTGTGCGTTGCGGCCGGTTTCCTGCTCGTCGTCGTTGGGGCGGACACCGTGCAGCGCGGCACGCTTGCGCCGCTGCCCTGGCTGGCGGGCGCGCCTTATGCGCTGCTGGTCGCCAACCTGCTCTACATCAACCAGTTTCCCGACCGCGCGGCCGACCGCGCCAGCGGCAAGCTGCACTGGGTGGCGCGGTTGCAGCCCGGCACCGCCGCCTGGGGCTATGGCCTGATCCTGCTGCTGGCAACGGGGGCCTTGTCGGGCAATGTCCTGTCCGGCGCGCTGCCTTTCGCGTCACTTATTGCGCTGGTCGCGCTGCTGCCAGCAGTGGCGGCGGGACGCCAACTGCTGCGTTTTTCCGCTACCCCCGAACGCCTTGCGCCCGCCATCAAGCTCACGCTGCTCGCGGCGCATGCGCAGCCGCTGCTGCTTGCGGTTATCCTGTTGCTGTCTGGACGAAATTCATGATCGGTCGCACCCAATGATAGGACGTATCTGCGGCATTCTTGCCGCCAAACAGCCGCCGCAGGTGCTGCTGGATGTGAACGGCATCGGCTACGAAATCGACGTGCCGATGAGCACGTTCTACAACCTGCCCGCGCTGGGCGAAAAAATCACCCTGCTAACCCACCTGGCGATCCGCGAAGATGCGCACCTGTTGTATGGCTTCGGCAGCGAGGTCGAGCGCGCGGCGTTCCGCGAACTTCTGAAAGTCTCCGGCATCGGTGCCAAAACCGCCTTGTCGGTTCTGTCCGGGCTGTCGGTCAACGATCTGTCGGTTGCGATTGCGGCGCAGGAAATCGGCCGCATCGTCAAGGTGCCCGGTATCGGCAAGAAAACCGCCGAACGCCTGCTGCTTGAACTCAAGGGCAAGCCGGTGTTTGCCGGCGCAGTTGCCGGCGCAGAATCGGCCAGCGTGTCGGACGACGTGCGTCAGGCACTGCTGGCGCTGGGCTACAACGAACGCGAGACCACCGAGGCCTTGCGCCAGCTGCCGCCCGATCTGCCGGTGGGCGAGTCGATCCGGCAGGCGCTGCGGGCGCTGTCGAAGACGTAATGCCCAGGTCAACGTCCGTGCCGCACCATCGGCCTTCCGCGTCCCTGCAGCGCCATTTTTTATGGCTTCTGCTGAGCGTGGCCGGCCTGTTTGCAGCCGGCATTGTCCTGAGTTTGTGGTTCAGTCTGCAGTCCGGTGGCCAGACCCAGCAGCGCCTGTTGGAACTGGAAGCTACACAGACACGCGTCAGCCTGGTCCGGTTGCTGGACTACTATCACAGGCTGATCGACAACACGGCGCGCGATCCCGACCTGCTCGACCTGATGCGCGTCGGGACGGTTGAAGAACAGCAGCAGTGGGCCATCTCCCGGCAACGGCTGTTGCCCGATCTGCTGGGGCTGGCGCTGGTCAATCCCCAAGGCGGCGTGCTCGGCGAGGCGGTGTCGCTGCGCGTCGGCCCACGCTGTCAGGAGGAGATGCAACGCGCTGAAACCCTGATGGATATCCGGCCGCTGTTGCACCGCGAGGTGGCGGGGCTCGAACACTTCGACCTGGTGTCGCCCGTGCGCGAACCGGATGGCGAGATTGTGGGAGGGGTTTTCATCAGCGTGCGGTTGACCCAGCTGCAGCGGGTGATCGACGATTCCCTCCACCCGGACCACGCACTCATCCTCGTCGACGCGGCGGGCAAGACGCTCGCGCGCCGTGGCGAGGTCAATGGGACACTGCGGGAAGTCCGGCTGGACATTCCCGAGACAGGCTGGACGCTAATTGCCCAGGCGCCGGCGCAGCAATTCACGCACGAGGCCCAAATGCAGGTGCTGGCCGGGCTGCTGACACTGGGTGCCGTGCTGCTGCTGCTGGGCGCGACCATGCTGCGGCTGCGTCGCAGCATGCTGCGTGACATCGTGTCCACCCGTGATGCGCTGACCGCGCTCGCACGCGACGAGCCGGTCCCCGCGATCGTGCCGCACTATGTCGAATTCGAGCCGGCAGCGGCCGATATCAATCTGATCGCGCTGCATCTGCAGGAGCAGCACGCACGGCTGGAGCACCTGAGCCTGACCGATCCGCTGACGGGCCTGCCCAACCGGCGCGCATTCGAGATGCGTTTTCCCCTGGCACTGGGGCTGGCCGAAAGGCAGCTTTCGGTCGCGCTGGTCTTGCTCGATGTCGATCATTTCAAGGCGGTCAACGATCGTTATGGCCATGGGGTCGGCGATCAGGTTTTGCTGGCGCTGGCCCAATCGTTGAAAGAACTGAACCGGCGTGCCGATCTGACGGCGCGCCTGGCCGGCGATGAATTTGCCGTGCTGCTGACCGGGCTCGACGCAGCCGGGGTGGACGTCTGGTACAGGCGCCTGGCCGACCGTTTCAGGAGCCAGCTGAACGCGTTCGGTCTGGATTTGCAGACCAGCCTCAGTGCAGGCCAGACCTGGCTCGGCGGCGCGTCCAGCGACACGATCAACGATGCGCTCGCGCGTGCCGACCGCGCACTCTATCGAGCCAAGGCGCAGGGGCGGGGCCATCTGGTGCTGGATGCCGCGCCTGACGCCGACGACGCAGAGTAGAATTCGCGCTTGTCTGTCTCACCCCCTCCGGCGCCATGATTGAAACCGACCGTCTCATCGCCCCCGCCGCCGTCAGCCCGCAGGAAGAGCAGGTCGAGCGCGCGCTGCGGCCACGCACGCTGGCCGAATACGTCGGCCAGGCCAAGGCGCGCGAGCAGCTCGAAATCTTCATCCATGCCGCCCGCAATCGCAGTGAGGCGCTCGACCACGTATTGCTGTTCGGCCCGCCCGGGCTGGGCAAGACCACGATGGCCCACATCATCGCGCGCGAGATGGGCGTCAATCTGCGCCAGACCTCGGGCCCGGTGCTCGAACGCGCGGGCGATCTGGCCGCGCTGCTCACCAACCTGGAGCCGAACGATGTGCTGTTCATCGACGAGATCCACCGACTCTCGCCCGTGGTGGAGGAAGTGCTGTATCCCGCGCTGGAGGATTTCCAGATCGACATCATGATCGGCGAAGGCCCCTCGGCCCGCTCGGTCAAGCTCGACCTGCCGCCGTTCACCCTGGTCGGCGCGACCACGCGCGCCGGCATGCTCACCAATCCGCTGCGCGACCGCTTCGGCATCGTTGCACGGCTGGAGTTCTACTCGGCGGAGGAGCTCGGCTTCATCGTGCACCGCTCGGCGGGTCTGCTGCAGATGAACCTGGAAGAGGCCGGTGCACTGGAAATCGCCCGCCGTTCGCGCGGCACGCCGCGCATCGCCAACCGCCTGCTGCGACGGGTGCGCGATTACGCCGAGGTGAAGGCGGGCGGTCATGCTACCTGCGCGGTGGCGGATGCGGCGCTGGTCATGCTCGACGTCGACAGCGCCGGACTCGACGTGATGGACCGCAAACTCCTGTCGGCGGTGGTCGAAAAATTCATGGGCGGTCCGGTCGGGCTGGACAACCTCGCCGCTGCCATCGGCGAGGAGCGCGACACCATCGAGGACGTACTCGAACCCTTTCTCATCCAGCAGGGCTACCTGCAGCGCACGCCGCGCGGCCGCATCGCGACGCCGCTGGCATATCGCCATCTCGGCCTCACGCCGCTGTCCGGCGCAACCGACGCGGACCTGTTCTGAGCATGGCGCTGTTTTGATCATGGCATTCAGCTGGCCGATCCGAGTCTATTGGGAAGACACCGACGCGGGTGGCGTGGTGTATTACGCCAACTACCTGAAGTTCATGGAACGCGCGCGCTCGGAATGGCTGCGCGCATTCGGATTTGAACAGGATGCCTTGCGCGATGAAGCAGGCATCGTCTTCGTGGTGCGGTGGGTTGAAATCGATTACCTGTCGCCGGCGCGCTTCAACGATCAGCTCGACGTCTCGGTCAGCCTGCATAAAATGGGCCGCGCCAGCCTTGCCGTGCAGCAGACGCTCACCCGGGGACCAACCCGGTTGGCTTCGGCACAGATTACGCTGGCTTGCGTCGACGCGGCGCGTTTCAAACCCGTTAAAATACCGCTGCCAATTCTCCAAGCACTGGACCCAGTAACGTGAACCCTGAACTCGGTCAAGACCTCTCGCTGCTCCATCTCATCATTCACGCCTCGCTGCCGGTGCAGATCGTCATGGCCCTGCTGCTGGGTGCATCGCTGATGTCGTGGTGGTACATCTTCATCAAGCTGTTCGCCCTCAAGCGTGCGCTGCGGGTGACCGACAGTTTCGAGCACGAATTCTGGGGTGGCGGCGATATCAATGCCATGTACCAGCGGGTCGCCGCCGAACGCGAAACCGCGGGCGAAATGGAACGCATCTTCGAGGCCGGTTTCCGCGAATTCATGAAGCTGCGGCGCCAGGAAGGGCTGTCAGTCAACGTCATCATCGACGGCACCCGCCGCGCCATGCGTGCGACCTACCAGCGTGAACTCGATAGTCTCGAATCGCACCTCTCATTCCTCGCCACGGTCGGTTCGGTATCGCCCTACGTCGGACTGTTCGGCACGGTGTGGGGCATCATGCTGGCGTTCCAGGGACTCGCCACAGTGGCGCAGGCGACGCTGGCGCAGGTTGCGCCCGGCATCGCCGAAGCTTTGATCGCCACCGCCATGGGCCTGTTCGCCGCGATACCCGCCGTGGTCGGCTATAACCGCTACACCCACGACATCGATCGCCTGGCCAACCGCATGGAAAGCTTTATGGAAGAATTTTCCAACATCCTGCAGCGGCAGACAGCCAAGGCGGCATAACGAGCATGGCGCGCGGCCGCAAGCAAATCGCCCAGATCAACGTCGTCCCGATGATCGACGTCATGCTGGTGCTGCTCGTCATCTTCATGGTGACGGCGCCCTTCATCAATCCAGGCCAGGTCGAGTTACCGAGCGTCGGCAAGACGGCGCAAACGCCATCCCAGCCGTTGGAAGTCATCATCAAGGAATCAGGAGAGTACCTGCTGCGTAACCGCGCCGACAGCGGTGACGAGCGGGTAGTGGCGAAGTCGGCACTGGCGGCCGAAATCGCGGCGCTGCATCGCGCCATGCCGGATCAACCGGTGGTAATTGCAGCGGACAAGAATGTCCGCTATGAAGAAGTGATGGACACCATGACCCTGCTGCAGAACGCCCAGATTACCCGCATCGGACTGCTCGCCCGACCGGCGCCCTGACCGCACAATGAACTTTCCGGTTGACGCGCCCTTCGTCTCCCGTCCCGGGCCCAGTATTGCCGCCGGTGCGATGGCGCTGGGCGTGCATGCTGTATTCATGCTGCTGCTCGTATTTGGCGTGACCTGGCAGACGCAGCCCCCCGCGCCGGTGATGGTTGATCTGTGGGCGTCGTTACCGGACATGCCGCGCCCTGTTGCCGAGGCTCCGCCCAAGCCTGAACCTGCTCCCGAACCCCCCCCGCGGCCCGAGCCCGTCAGTATTCCCGAACCCGTCAAGGCTGTCCCAGCGCCTGTACCCGAG
>JBPPMF010000003.1:0-12191 GCA_051305915.1 Thiobacillus sp.
TTTTTCCGCATGGCGGCGTTGCTCGTCGTTGCCATAGAGCCAGCTATGTCGCCTCCTCGTGCCTCTTGTGCCCAGGCCGGCAGGCCGTCGGGTATGCCCTGCGAAAAAATCCATCCGTTTTATCCTGTCCCGCTATTTATGATTCACGACACTAGCCGTGCCAGCGGCACCAGGTTGATGCCAAAAACCCAGAGCAGGGATTGGGCAAAAAAGCGCTCATCAGAAAAATTTTTTCAGATCCATGCCACGGTAAAACGCGGCGACCTGAGCGCTAACACGCGCTTTTTGTTTCGTCACGGAACGGCCAGGCACGCCACAAAATGACGAACTTGCCCACCCCGTGACGAAGCTTCGTCACAGCGATGTCGACGCCGTTTCATCAAGCCGTCAAACCCGCCTGTTTTAATGCGGGTTTTCGCGCCTTTGCGCGTCACAGGATACTGGCATGAACCCTGCTGAATACCTTGCACAGACAACGCAAGGAGATACGGACATGATCGAACTCGAAGCTGGCAACTCACTGGAAATCAATCTGAAAGAGGATTCCCATGGCCGCGACCGCGTACAGTTAACGCTCGGTGCTCAGGGTGCACTTGATCTCACCCCGCACCAAGCCAGGGTACTCGCAACCGAACTCATCATGGCGGTCAACCGTGCCGAAGTGCGCAGCAATCTGAAGCACAGCCAGAACATGGTGCGCGGCGCCCAGGCGTCCAGCCAGAAACACGGCTTGTTCCATCAGGCTTTCGCCAAATAAGTTTCAAGGCCAGTCGGTTTCGACTGGACCTGGGTCGCGGGCAACCAGGCCGCGCGGCCCAACAACTCGCCTCTGCATTGTCGGAGGCCGGCCATCCGTGATAGGGTGGCACTCAGGCGCGAAGGATTCGTCCTCGCGCCTTCTTTATTTCCAGCCTTCAGGGTATTGATGCCCGTTCGGGTATTTTCACAATTTCGCAGGAATTCAGCATGGCCGTCATCGAACTCACCCAGGACAATTTCGAATCCACCATCAACGGCAATGACGTCGTCGTCGTCGACTTTTGGGCACCGTGGTGCGGCCCCTGCCGTGGCTTCGCCCCCATTTTCGAAGCTGCGTCCGAAAACCACGCCAACATCGTTTTTGCCAAGGTCAACACCGAAGTCGAGCAGGAACTGGCTGGTTTCTTCCAGATTCGCTCCATCCCCACGCTGATGGTGTTCCGCGAACAGGTCATCCTCTATTCCGAAGCTGGCTCGCTGCCTGCCGGTGCACTGGATTCGCTGATCGAACAGGTGATGGGATTGGACATGGCGCAAGTCCACAAGGACATCGCCGCACAACAGGCCCAAGGCCCGCAAGATCAGGCCTGATTCAGCAGAAGTTGCCGCAGCAGCGGCAGCGTGATGGGGCGCCGTGTTTCAAGGCTGAAACGGTCCAGCGCCTCCAGCACCCGCAGCAGACTCTGCATGTCACGCGCGGTGTGGTTCAGCAAATAATCCGCCACCTGGGGTTCCAGCCGGAATCCCAGGGTTTCTGCATGCTGCGCCAGGGCGGCGCGCTTTTCGGCGTCGTCCAGAGCCTGTAGCTGAAACACCAGGCCCCAGCCGAGCCGGGTCTGCAATTCTGGCATCAGCGGCAATTCGGCCGGCGCCACATTGCCTGCCGCCAGCCACAACCCACCCGCTTCGCGTACCCGGTTGAACGCGGCAAAACCAGCGTGCTGCCGGACTTCATCCCAGGTTTCCACCTGATCCGCGATCACCGCCTGCGCAGCGTGCTGCCCGCTGAAATCGACCGTCATCCCGCGCGCCTGACAGGCATGTGCCCAAGCAGCCAATAAATAACTTTTTCCGCTGCCCGGCGCGCCCCACACATAGACCATGCGCTCGGCCGCGGTGCCGTCGAGCATGGCCTGCAATTGCGCCATCAGTTCGGCGTTGCGCCCCGCCACAAAACGGGCGAGTTCAGGCTGTGCAAGCGGGCGGATATCCAGAAGCAACTGTTGCATAGGGCCGCAAGGATAAGGCAAAAGCCCGGCTCCGCTCCAGAAAAACCCGACCGCCACCAGGTGAAAACGCCTGCCGCGCGCAGCTATACTTCGATTTCCGCACTTGATTCCCATGCCCCCCCGATGAGCCCTGCCTTTACCGTCCCGGTCAGACCCGTGATCCAGCCGCCGCCCATGGTGGAGGAAGTGCTTACCGACGAGGAACGCGCGACGCTAAAAGCCCGCATCAAGGCGCTGATGAAACAGCAGGATGCGGTGCTTGTCGCGCATTACTACACCTCGGCCGACTTGCAGGATCTGGCCGAGGAAACCGGCGGCTGCGTGTCCGACAGTCTTGAAATGGCGCGCTTCGGCCACGCCCACCCGGCGAAAACGCTGATCGTCGCCGGGGTCAAGTTCATGGGCGAGACGTCCAAGATTCTCAACCCCGAAAAGCGCGTGATCATGCCGGACCTCGCGGCCGACTGCTCGCTCGATCTGGCCTGCCCGGCCGACGAGTTCATCGCGTTCTGCGACGCCCACCCGGACCGGATCTCGGTCGTGTACGCCAACACCAGCGCGGCGGTGAAGGCACGTGCCGACTGGGTCGTCACCTCGGGCATCGCCGTCAAGATCGTCAAATACCTGCACCAGCAGGGCCATAAACTACTGTGGGCGCCGGACCGCCATCTGGGCGCGTACGTCCAGCGCATCAGCGGCGCCAACATGCTACTGTGGCAGGGCTCATGCGTGGTGCACGAGGCATTCAAGGCGGAGGCGCTGAAGCAACTGCGCGCCGAACACCCCAGCGCCGCGGTGCTGGTCCATCCCGAATCGCCCGAATCCGTGATTGCACTGGCTGACGTGGTCGGTTCGACCACGCAGCTGATCGAGGCGGTGCGCACCCTGCCCCATCCCGAATTCATCGTCGCCACCGACAACGGCATCTTCCACAAGATGCACGCCGCCGCACCCGGGAAAACCCTGCTGGAAGCGCCAACGGCGGGCGAAGGCGCCACCTGCGTCTCGTGCGCGCACTGCCCATGGATGGCAATGAATGGCCTGCGGAAACTCGCCGCCGTGCTGGAAAACGGCGGCAACGAAATCCATATCGAGGAATCCATCCGCGCCAAAGCCGCCATCTCGATCCAGCGCATGCTGGATTTTGCCGCAGCCGAGAAGGCCGGCAAAATCCAGCTCGGCGACTGATTCAATGCCGGAGCCATGGCGGGAAACGGCACACCCGCTGTGCTCACGGCTTACGCCCATATCCCGTAAAATACCGGCTTTGAAGCAGATGGATTCGGCGTCGCCCAGGCGGCACCCGGACAGAAACCCAGTATGACCGCACGCCTGCGCGAAATCCCCTACATCTACACCTCGTGTTCCGACCGCGAAATCGTCATCCGCCTGCTCGGCGCCGACGCTTGGGATGTGCTCAACACCCTGCGCAGCGGACGCAAAACGGGGCGTTCGGCACGCATGCTATTCGAGGTACTGGGCGACATCTGGGTGGTGCGGCGCAACCCCTATCTGGAAGACGATCTGCTCGACAACCCCAAGCGGCGGCAGATGCTGGTCGATGCGTTGCGGCATCGTCTGCACGAGATCGAAGTACGGCGCCAGGGCAACGAACTTGTCGGCCAGTTGCTGGAGGCCGCCGGCCGCACGGTACGCGAATTCGAGGACTGGTTCGGCGCCACCGAAAGCCTGCGCGCGCGCATCCTGCGCCGGCTGGCCGGCGTCACCCGGCGCGACAACATCGGGTTCGACGGCCTGGCGCGCGTCTCGCATGTCACCGACGCCACCGACTGGCGGGTGGAATATCCCTTCGTGGTGCTGACCCCGGACACCGAAGCCGAGATGGCCGGACTGGTGGCCGGGCTGATCGAACTCGGCCTGACCATCATTCCGCGCGGCGGTGGCACCGGCTACACCGGCGGCGCGGTGCCGCTCACCGACAAAGCCGCGGTCATCAACACCGAAAAGCTCGAGGACATGAGTGCAGTGGAAATGCTGCACCTGCCCGGCTGCGAATTCGAGGTGCCAACGATTCACTGCGGCGCCGGCGTCGTCACCAAGCGGGTGATGGAAGCGGCCGATGCCGCCGGCCTGGTGTTCGCAGTCGACCCGACTTCGGCCGACGCCTCGACCATCGGTGGCAACGTGTCGATGAACGCGGGCGGCAAAAAGGCCGTACTGTGGGGCACCGCACTCGACAACCTGGTGTCGTGGCGCATGGTCACGCCGGACGCCGACTGGATCGAAATCACCCGGCTCAAGCACAACCGCGGCAAGATCCACGACGCCGCCTCGGCCACCTTCGAAATCCGCCGTTTTGCCGCCGACGGCAAGACGCCGAAAAGCTCGCCGGAAATTCTCATGATTCCCGGCAGCCGCTTCCGCAAGACCGGGCTCGGCAAGGATGTCACCGACAAGTTCCTCGCCGGCCTGCCCGGCATCCAGAAGGAAGGCTGCGACGGCCTCATCACCTCGGCGCGTTTCATCCTGCACCGGCTGCCCGCGCACACCCGCACCGTGTGCCTGGAATTCTTCGGCAGCGCGCGCGACGCCACGCCAGCCATCGTCGAAATCAAGGACTACTGCGACACCCATCCCGACATCCTGCTCGCCGGCCTCGAGCATCTCGACGCACGCTACGTGAAGGCGGTCGGCTACGCGACCAAGGCGCCACGCGCCACGCGGCCGAACATGGTGCTGCTGATCGATGTGGTGTCCGACAACGAAGTTGCGGTGGGCGAAGCCGCGTCAAAGATCGTCCAGCTCGCCAACGCCCGTGGCGGCGAAGGCTTCGTCGCGGTGTCGGCGGAAGCCCGCAGAAAGATCTGGCTCGACCGCGCCCGCACTGCCGCCATCGCGTCGCACACCAATGCATTCAAGATCAACGAGGACGTGGTGATTCCGCTGCCGCGCCTGGGCGACTACACCGACGGCATCGAGCGCATCAACATCGAGCTTTCCATCAGCAACAAGCTGAAGCTGCTCGATGCGCTGGCCGAATTCTTCAGCGCACCGCAGTTGCCGCTGCTGCAGGATGACGACACCCTCGCCGACCCGGCGCAAGTGGAGGAAAAGCGTCAGCATGCACAGACCCTGATCGAATCGGTGCGTACGCGCTGGGCTCAATACCTGGCCAACCTCGACGCCCCGCACGACAATGGTTCGATTTTCACCGCCTTGCGCGACAAGCACATCCGCGTGTCATGGAAGCGCGAGGTGCGGCGCGAACTGCACCAACTGTTCATCGGCCGCGAATACCTGCCGGTGCTCGAAGCCTGCGACCGCATCCATCAGGCGGTGTTGAAAAGCCGCGTGTTTGTTGCGCTGCACATGCATGCCGGCGACGGCAACGTGCACACCAACATCCCGGTCAACTCCGACGACTACGCCATGCTGCAGGCCGCCAACGCGGCGGTTGCGCGCATCATGAAACTCGCCACCGATCTGGGCGGGGTGATTTCGGGCGAGCACGGCATCGGGCTGACCAAGCTCGAGTTTCTCGACGACGCCACGATTGCGAGCTTCGCCGACTACAAGCGGAAGGTCGACCCCAACCACCGCTTCAACAAGGGCAAACTCGCGCCCGGCGCGGACCTGCGCAACGCCTACACCCCGTCCTTCGGCCTGTTGGAAGCCGAATCGATCATCCTCGAAGCCTCGGAGACCGAGGCCATCGCCGATTCGATCAAGGATTGCCTGCGCTGCGGCAAGTGCAAGCCGGTGTGCAACACCCACATTCCGCGCGCCAACCTGCTGTATTCGCCACGCAACAAGATCCTCGCCACCTCGCTCCTGATCGAGGCCTTTCTGTATGAGGAACAAACGCGGCGCGGCGTGTCGCTTAAGCACTTCGACGAATTCGGCGACGTCGCCGACCACTGCACCGTCTGCCACAAGTGCAAGAATCCGTGCCCGGTCGACATCGACTTCGGCGACGTCTCGATCGCCATGCGCAACCTGCTACGCAAGCAGGGCAAGAAGAAATTCAACCCCGGCACCTGGGCGTCGATGGCCTTCCTCAACGCAACCGATCCCGCCACCATCAAGGCGATCCGGAAGCCGCTGATCGAATGGGGCTACGCTGCGCAACGGATGGGGAACACGCTGTTCAAGCGCATGGGACTGATTCAGGCGCAGACGCGGCATCCGCCAGCCAGCCTGGGCCGGCCCAAGCTGATCGCGCAGGTGATCCATCTCGTCAACAAGCCGATGCCCGGCGGCCTGCCGAAGAAAACCTCGCGCGCGCTGCTGGGGCTGGAAGACGCTTCCATCGTGCCCATCCTGCGTAACCCGGCCAAGCTGTCCGACGACGCTGACGCGGTGTTCTACTTTCCCGGCTGCGGCTCGGAGCGGCTGTTCTCCCAAGTGGGGCTTGCCACCCAGGCAATGCTGTTCGAACTTGGCGCGCAGACCGTGCTGCCGCCCGGCTACCTGTGCTGCGGCTACCCGCAGACCGCAGGCGGCCAGGCCGACAAGGGCGAGGCGATCACCGCACAGAATCGTGTGCTGTTCCACCGCGTCGCCAACACGCTCAATTACCTCGACATCAAGACCGTGATCGTGTCGTGCGGCACCTGCATGGACCAGCTGCTGAAATACGAATTCGAGAAGATTTTCCCGGGCTGCCGGCTGCTCGACATCCACGAATACCTGATGGAAAAAGGCGTGAAGCTGGACAGCGTCAGCGGGGAGAAATACCTCTACCACGACCCCTGCCACACGCCGATGAAAACCCACGCGCCGCTGCAAGTCGCCAACGCGCTGCTCGGCGGTGGCGTTGCCTTGTCCGACCGCTGTTGCGGCGAATCCGGCACGCTCGCCGTTACCCGCCCCGACATCTCGACGCAGATCCGCTTCCGCAAGGAAGAGGAAATCCGCGCGGGCGTCGCCGCACTCGATGCCGGAAACCAGCCGGTCAAACTCCTCACCAGCTGTCCGTCGTGCCTGCAGGGGCTATCGCGCTACAGCGACGACACGAACACCGAGCCGGATTACATCGTGATCGAACTGGCGAAAAATCTGCTGGGAGAAAACTGGATGGCGAACTATCTCGCGCGCGTCGGCAACGGCGGCATCGAGCGAGTGCTGCTTTGAGTTGTCCACTATGTGACGCGCCCGGCGGTACGCTACTGTGGCAGGACGCCTTCTGCCGCGTGGTGCTGGCCGACGAGCCGGACTACCCCGGCTTTCTGCGCGTGATCGTGAATGCCCATGTCAAGGAAATGACCGACCTGTCGGCTGCCGACCAACAAAAGTTGATGCGCGTGGTGTTTGCCGCCGAAACGGCGCTTCGCGAGGTGATGGCGCCCGACAAAATCAACCTCGCCTCGCTCGGCAACGTGGTGCCGCACCTGCACTGGCATGTGATTCCACGCTTTGCCAATGATCCGCATTTCCCCAATCCGGTGTGGGGTCAAAAACTGCGGGACACGCCGCATGCGGCACCGCCCGATTTGGTCGAGGGACTGTCCAATGCGCTTTCCAAGGCCTTGAATACGTAGTCATTGCCGAAGCGAAGCAATTTCAGCCGACGGCTTGCTCGCGTTCCGGAAACGGAATGACGTTGCCGCTTTCCGGGGCGCCAGGCTGCTGAACGCGCGAGGCAGGAAAGACGGCCGAGAAGGTGCTGCCCTTGCCGGGAATGGACCGGATATCGAGCCGCGCGCCGTGGCGGGTCAGCACATGCTTGACGATGGCGAGTCCCAGCCCGGTCCCGCCGGTTTCGCGCGAGCGGCTGCGGTCAACACGGTAGAAGCGCTCGGTCAGACGCGGAATGTGTTCGGCGGCGATGCCTTCACCCGTATCCATTACCGAAAACACCCCTTCGCCATTTTTTTCACGCCAGGCCAGGCTGATTGCGCCGCCTTCCGGGGTGTAGCGCACGGCATTCGACACCAGGTTGCCGAGCGCGCTGCGGATTTCCTGCAGATTGCCCTTCAGCCAGGCGCTGCTGTCGAGTTGCAGGCTGACCCGGTGGCGCCCACGGCTCAGGGATTCGGCTTCGGCTTTCAGCGCATGCGCCAATTCGGCAACGTTGACGGTCTCGTCCTTCAGCGTGTGGTCCGCGCTTTCCAGGCGCGACAGGGTGAGCAGATCGTCTAGTAGATGTTGCATGCGTCGGGTGTGATCCAGCATCAAATCAAAATAACGGCGCGATTCGCTGGCCGGCAAATTTGGCGCGTCGGCCAGGGTTTCGACGAAGCCGCCGACCACCGTCAGCGGGGTGCGCAGTTCATGCGAGACGTTGGCGATGAAGTCGCGCCGCATGGCATCCACCCGTTCGAGATCGGTGATGTCGCGCGCGACCAGCAGTTTTTTGCCTTCACCAAACGGCACCAGCTGTATCGACAGGGTCAGTTCACGGTTGATCGGCGATTTGCACACCAGACGGCGCGAATAATCGGCGGCATCGAGAAAATCCAGGAAATGCGCCTGCCGAAGCAGGTAGCGGATGAACTGACCTCGATCGCGATCACTGTCCAGCCCCATATAGGTGCGCGAGGCGGGGTTGCACCACTCGATCTGCTCGTTGCCATCCAGGATAACCATCCCGTCCGGCACCGCCATGGCGGCATGTTCGAACTGTTCGAGCGCGGAAGTGAGTTGGCCGCGGCTGGCTTTCTGGCGACGCTGAAGTTTTTCGAGGCGGTAGAAGATATCGCCCCAGGTGCCGGCGGCGTCAGGCGGCGTGACTTCGTCGGGGTTTTCCAGCCAGCGCGATAGGCGAAATTCCTGCCACAGGCGGCGCAGCATCACAAAGGCCTGGATGCCGGCCAGAAAACCCAGTGCAGTGACCAGCCCGGAGCCGGCCCACAATATCAGCGCGACCAGCAATACGCTGACCAGCACACCGAGCGGACGCCACCAGAAACCCATATATCCGATTCAAATTTCGCGGAGCCCGAATTATCCCACGGCGGACGAAAAGCGGTAACCCGAGCCGCGCACCGTCTGGATCAGCTCGGCGTGGCCGGACGGCTCCAGCGCCAGGCGCAGGCGGCGGATGTGGACGTCTACCGTGCGCTCCTCGACGAACACGTCGTCGCCCCACACCTGGTCGAGCAACTGGGTGCGCGAATAGACGCGCTCGGGATGCGTCATGAAGAAATGCAGCAGGCGGAATTCGGTCGGCCCCAACTCCAGCGCCTGGCCCTTACCCTGCACCCGATGGCTGACGGGATCAAGTCTGAGGCCGTTGATTTCAACCGGCTCGTCGGTCATCTGCGGCGCGCGGCGGCGCAGCACCGCCTTGATGCGCGACACCAACTCGCGCGGCGAAAACGGCTTGGTGATGTAGTCGTCAGCGCCGGTATCCAGCCCCAACACCTTGTCGCGCTCCTCGCCACGCGCGGTCAGCATGATGATGGGAATCGGCTGATAGCGCTCGTCGTTACGCAGACGGCGGCACAAGTCGATGCCCGACATGCCGGGCAGCATCCAGTCGAGCAAGATCACGTCGGGCAGCGTGCTTTTGAGAAACTTCAGCGCATGCTCGGCGTCGCCGGTGACCGTGACCTGATGGCCCGCCTGCGCCAGATTGAACTTCAGCAGTTCCTGAATTCCGGGTTCGTCTTCGACCAGCAAAATATTGGCAGCCATGGCAGTTCCAAGCTCATTTCAGTGGTGACCATACTATGACAGCAGTATGACTGATTTATGACAGTGCACAGGCCGCCCAAAACCCGCGTCAGCCTGCACGCTGGTAGAATTCGCGGCTTATTCGTTCATCCCGACTGCCATGGATA
The DNA here is from genome assembly GCA_051305915.1 of Thiobacillus sp. Classification (GTDB taxonomy): domain Bacteria; phylum Pseudomonadota; class Gammaproteobacteria; order Burkholderiales; family Thiobacillaceae; genus Thiobacillus. The sequence continues at coordinate 9,734 of JBPPMF010000003.1, forward strand.
AAACCACCCATTTCGGCTACAAGCAGGTCGCCGAATCCGAAAAAGCCACCAAGGTGGCCGAGGTATTCCATTCCGTCGCGGCGCAATACGACGTCATGAACGACCTCATGTCGGCCGGCCTGCACCGCTTGTGGAAGCGCTTCGCCGTCGCGCAGGCGGGCCTACGGCCGGGGATGAAAGTGCTCGACGTCGCCGGCGGCACTGCCGACCTCACCCGGCTGTTTCTGAAGGAAGTCGGCGAAGCCGGCACCGTGCTGCTCACCGACATCAACTTCTCCATGCTACGCGAAGGCCGCGACCGCATGCTGAACGAGGGCAAAACCCCGCCGGCGGTGCAGTGCGACGGCGAGCGGCTGCCGTTCCCCTCCAACCATTTCGATTGCGTGTCGGTGGCTTTCGGTCTCCGCAACATGACCCACAAGGATCATGCGCTGGCCGAAATGAACCGGGTGCTGAAGCCGGGCGGTCGCCTGCTGGTGCTGGAGTTTTCCAAAGTATGGAAGCCGCTGGAACCGGCCTACGACCTGTATTCGTTCAAGTTGCTGCCGCTGATGGGCAAGCTGATCGCCAACGACGCCGGCAGCTACCAGTATCTGGCCGAGTCGATCCGCATGCACCCGGGCCAGGAAGAACTCAAGACCATGATGGAAACGGCCGGCTTCGCCAAGGTCAGCTATCACAACCTGACCGCCGGCGTAGTGGCCTTGCACAAGGGCTTCAAGGTTTGATCACTGAGGGGCTTATCGAGCGTAGCCTGAACCACCTGCTGCGCCAGTCGCCCGGCGCGGCCGAGGCGCTCGTCCGGCACGCCGGGCGCAGCGTGCGCTTCGACCTCACGCTATCGCAATTCGATTTCCGCATCGCCGACGACGGCTGTTTTTCCGAAGCCGTGATCGACATCCCCGACGCTCTTATCCGCCCCACTCCCGCGCTCGTCACCCGCCTGCCGTTTTTCGGCCGTGACGCATTGCGCCATGCCGACTACAGCGGCGATCCCGCGCTGCTCGCCACGCTCGACCGCGTGTTCAAGCAATTGAACTGGGATGTCGAGGCCGACCTCGCCCCGCTCGTCGGCGACATTGCTGCGCATCGCCTGCATACGTTCGGGCGCGACGTCCTCGACGGCCTCGCCCACACGGCTGCCGCACTCGGTCACAACGCCAGCGAATACGTGGTGGAAGAGGCTGAAATGATGGCGCGCGGCGTCGATGTCGCACGCTTCAACCGCGAAGTCGATACCCTGGCAGATGATGCGGCGCGGCTGGAAGCGCGCCTCAAGCGCCTGGAATCCGGCACCCGATGAAACTGCTGCGCCTTATCCGCATTCTCAGCGTCGGCCTGCGCTTCGGGCTGGAGGAATTCTTCCTCGGCCACGAGCGGGTGCGCCCGCTGCGCTGGCTGGTTCGCATCACCCTGTTCTGGCGGCCGCTGACCGAGCCGCGCGGGGTGCGGTTGAGGCGCGCACTGGAAGCGCTGGGACCGATCTTCGTCAAGTTCGGGCAGATGCTCTCCACCCGGCGCGACCTGATCCCGCTCGACATCGCCGACGAACTTGCCCAGTTGCAGGATCGGGTGCCGCCATTCCCCTCCGATCAAGCGGTCGCCACCCTGGAAGCGGCGTACAAAAAACCGCTGTCAGAAGTCTTTGCCGAGTTCGACCTTACCCCGGTTGCCTCCGCCTCGGTGGCGCAGGTCCATTTCGCCCGGCTGCACGACGGCACCGCCGTCGCGGTGAAGGTACTGCGCCCCGGCATCGCACCGGTGATCGCGCACGATGTCTCGCTGCTTTACGCCGCCGCTGGTCTGCTCGAAAAATTGTTCGCCGACGGCAAGCGGCTGCGCCCGCGCGAAGTCGTCAGCGAATTCGAAAAGCACCTGGAAGACGAACTGGACCTGATGCGCGAAGCCGCCAACTGCTCGCAACTGCGGCGCAACTTCAAGGATTCACCGCTGCTGCTGGTGCCCGGCGTGTACTGGGACTATTGCGGCCACGACGTCATGGTGATGGACCGCATGGATGGCATCCCGGTAAGCCAGATCGAGCGCCTGCGCGAATCCGGCGTCGACATCCCCAAGCTCGCCGCCACCGGCGTGGAAATCTTCTTCACCCAGGTGTTCCGCGACGGTTTCTTCCACGCCGACATGCACCCCGGCAACATTCTGGTTCGCCCCGGAAACCACCCTCTCCCAGGGGGAGAGGGTGCGAACGCAGGGCCCAAACCGATTGACCAATACATCGCCCTCGACTTCGGCATCATGGGCACGCTGACCGAGGTCGACAAGCAGTACCTCGCACGCAACTTCCTCGCCTTCTTTCGCCGCGACTACAAGGGGGTGGCGCTGGCGCACCTGGAGTCCGGCTGGGTGCCGGCCGACACCCGGATGGACGAGCTCGAAGCCGCGGTGCGCGCGGTGTGCGAGCCGGTGTTCGACCGCCCGCTGAAGGACATTTCCTTCG
>JBPPMF010000107.1:0-2155 GCA_051305915.1 Thiobacillus sp.
GCGCGGATCGGGGGAGGTCTGAATCTGTTTGGCCAGGCCGATCAGACGATTGGTCTCGCCCGACATGGCTGAGAGCACCACCACCACCTGATGCCCGAGCATTTTGAATTTGGCGACGCGCTCCGCTACTGCGCGGATGCGTTCCGTATTGGCGACCGAGGTGCCGCCGTATTTTTGTACGATGAGTGCCATGTCTAGGGGCTAGGATCTAGGAGTTAGGGGCTAGGGAACGGGAAAACAGCAATATTAAGGGATTAGCGTTTGAAAAGCGCGATCGACTCTACATGCGCGGTGTGCGGGAACATGTTGGCGACGCCGGCCGCTTCGAGCCGGTAGCCCTTGACGTGCACCAGCACCTCGGCGTCGCGTGCCAGCGTGGCGGGGTCGCACGAAACGTAGACGATGCGGTGCGGCGCGCCGGATTCGGGGAGCGATTTCACGACTTCGATGGCGCCGGAACGCGGTGGATCAATCAGCAGCTTGTCGAAGTGGCCGAGCGCAGCGAATTTTTCCGGCGTCATCTCGAACAGGTTGTCGACTGCGAAGTGGGCGTTGGGTAGATGATTGTGCAGCGCGTTCGCGCGGGCGCGGGCGACCAGTTCGGCGCTGCCTTCGATTCCGATCACGTCGGCGCCGCTCTTGGCGATGGGCAGGGTGAAGTTGCCGAGGCCGCAGAACAGGTCGGCGATGCGGTCACCAGGTTGCGGGCTCAACAGCCGCATGGCGCGGCTGACCAGCGCGCGGTTGATGGCGACGTTGACCTGGGTGAAGTCGGTGGGCTTGAACGGCATCACCAGGCCGAATTCGGGCAGGCTGTAGCTGAGTTCGGGCGAAATGTGGGGCCAGAACGGGCGCACGGTGTCGGGGCCTTTGGACTGTTCCCAAATCTGCACGCGATGATGATCGGCAAACGCCCGCACCTTCGCGGCATCGTCGTCGCTCCAGGGGTCGAGCAGGCGGAATACCAGCACGGTGACGTGCTCGCCGACGGCCACTTCGATCTGCGGAATGCGGTCGGCGTTCGACAGTTCGTTGATCAGCTCGCGCAGCGGCAGGATAAGTGCCGAGACATCCGGGGTGAGCACTTCGCAACTCGTCATGTCGGCGATGAAACTGGAACGCTTTTCGCGGAAGCCGACCAGCCCGCCGCCTTTTTTGTCGACCCAGCGCGCGGACAGGCGTGCGCGGGTGCGGTAGCCCCAGCTCGGGCCGTGCAGGGCGGACAGCATGACGTCGGGTTTGACCTTGCCGATGCGAGCGAGATTCTCTTCCAGCACGCGTTGCTTGGCGGCGACCTGCGCGCTGGGTTCCAGATGCTGTATCGAGCAGCCGCCGCAATGGCCAAAGTATTTGCAGCGCGGGTCGGTGCGCTGCGCACTGGATTTCAGGATGGCGACGGCGTTGGCCGAGTTGTATTTTGCGTGCTTGCGGTAGATGGCGATTTCCTCACGCTCGCCGGCCAGTGCGCCGTCGACGAAGGTGACCTTGTTGTCGATCCGCGCAACGCCGTGGCCCTCGTGGTCGAGGGAGAGGATATCGACAACGGGGTTCATGCCCACGCCGCCAGAAACTCTTGCCAGTGGGCGGCGGGGTGGGTTTGCACGGTGCTGCGTGCGAGTTCGATCTCTGCAGCGTAGGCGGCTTCGGTCAAGGTGCCGCGCATTTTCTGGAAGCGCAGGTACACCAGCCAGGTGTTCATCACATCGGTTTCGCAGTAGTTGCGGATGGCGTCGATTTCACCTTGCTGGAACGCATCCAGCACTTTCGAGCCATCCATTCCCAGTTTGCCGGGGAAGCCGCACAGCTTGGCCATCTGGTCGAGCGGGGCATTGGCGCGTGGCTGGAACATCGCAAGCACGTCCATCAGATCGAGGTGGCGGGTGTGGTAGCGGCCCAGATAGCTGTTCCACTTGAATTCCTTGTCATCGTCGCCCCAGTCCCAGTAGCGCGCCGCCGCAATGCCGTGGATCAGGGCGCGGTAATGCAGCACCGGCAGGTCGAAGCCGCCGCCGTTCCACGAGACGAGTTGCGGGGTGTAGCGCTCGATGCCGTCATAGAAGCGCTGGATCAGCTCGGCCTCGCTGCTGTCGGGTTCGCCCAGTGACCATACCTTGAGCTGGTCTCCGCTTCTAAGCCCGCAGGAAATGGCGACGAT
>JBPPMF010000108.1:0-4609 GCA_051305915.1 Thiobacillus sp.
GCCAGTGCCGGGTTTGCCGATGCTGGGCTCCACAGCAGCCACTCGCTGCGCCGCGGGTTTGCCAGCTGGGCCAACGACCAAGGCTGGGATATGAAGGCGCTGATGGAGTACGTGGGCTGGCGCGATGTGCAGTCGGCCATGCGTTACCTGGACGGGCGTGACCCGTTCGCCCGGGATCGCATTGAAGCGAGCCTGCCCAGCCCAGCCGCGCCAGCTCCGACGATGGCGCTGCCGGCGCCCGAGGGCAAATCTGCCCTGCAGCTGCGCCTACGCATGATGCTGACCCCGTTTGCCCGCGCCGGCCGTGGCGCGGCCAAGGCCCGGGGGCGAATCGAAGAGATCTGCTTGGCTCCGTTCCAAGCTGTGCGGCTGAACACCGCCAGCAGCGAGTACCGGTTGACTGCTCCCACCGATCCCGACCGGGATCTGGATGAAATTTTGGCTACGTTGCTCGATGACATGCACCGCATGGCCGATACGCACCAGTGTTTCCTGGAAGCGTCTCTCAGTACAGACGACGGCCGCCACTGGGATTGACCCCCCTCATAACCTCCGGATCCAATGGCTACCCTTCACGAGACCGCCTACCCGCGACTGAAGCCTGATCCCACCGCCAAGGAACTGGAGGAGATCTATACCCCGACCGCCGCTGAGATTGCATTTGCAAAACAGCTGACCACCCAGCCGGGTCCGCAATTGGCGGTACTGATTCATCTCAAGCTCTTCCAGCGTTTGGGCTACTTCACACTGTTGGCCGACGTACCCGAGCGGATCCGGCAGCACATCGCCAAGGCCGCCCGACTCGGGCGCGTATTGGATACCGACCAGCTCGAACGCTACGACGCCTCCGGCAGCAAGCGCCGGCACATGCCGCAGCTTCGGCAGTTCATCGGTGTACGTCCCCTGGATAAATCAGGCTTGGCCTGGCTGGACACGGTGGCCACCGGAGCAGCCCAGACCAAGCACACCATCCCGGACATCGTGAACGTCCTGCTCGAAGAGCTGGTGCACCATCGCTACGAACTGCCCGGTTTCCGCACCCTGGAACTGGCCGCCATCGGCGCGCGTGAGCGGGTCAATCTGGGCTACTACCGCAGCATCAGCCACGCGCTGACGCCTACCACTCGCACGCTCATTGACGACTTGCTGCGCGCACCGGAAAACTCCAGGTTCACCGGCTGGCAATCGCTCAAGCGCGAGCCTGGTCGGCCCACCAACAAGGAAGTCCGGTTCTATCTGCAGCACATCCGCATGCTGCAGCAGTTGGCTGAGCAGCTGCCTCCGATCGATGTGCCGGTCCCTAAGCTTAAGCAATTCCGTGCAATGGCCCGGGCCTATGACGCCAGCGAGCTGGCCGAATTGGCTCCGGACAAGCGCTATGCGCTGGCCACCATCTTCATTCGCGCCCAGCATGCCAAAACGCTGGATGATGCAGCCGAGTTGTTCATTAAACAGGTGCGCGGGCTGGAGAACACGGCCCAGCAGAAGCTGCTGGCCTACCAGCTCGAACATGCCAAGCGGGCCGACTTCCTCATCGGCCAGCTCAAGGAAATCCTGCAGGCCTATCAGCTCGACGGCAGCGATAGTCAGCGCGTGGATGCCATCGACAACAGCCTGGAAGCGGAAGTGTCGACCCTGCTGGCCGAATGCGAAGAACATATGGCCTACGCGGGGAAGAACTACCTGCCTTTCATGTTGCAGCCCTATGGCGCGGTCAGGCCACTGCTGTTCAACGGGCTGGAGCTGATGAATTTGCGGGCAACCAGCCACGATGCCGGCATGGAGCCATTGATCGCAGCGGTGCTGTCGCTGCGCAACCAACGCCGTGAGCTGATCGAAGTCGCATCCCTCGGCCTGGATCCGGAAAAGGACTTCGATTGGATGTCCAAGCTCTGGCGTCAGCACGTGTTTGGCAAACGGGCCAGCGCGGCAGGCGCCGGCTGGATGCACCGTAAGTACTTCGAGCTGGCCGTGCTGGTGCAGGTCAAGGACGAACTGAAGTCGGGAGATCTCTTCATCCCGAGCAGCGAACGATTTGACGACTACCGCGAGCAGCTGGTCGATGAAGCCACCTTGGCCCAGGAACTGGAAGCCTATGGCCAGGTGTCAGGCTTGCCCACCGACGCTGCGACTTTCGTGGCCGGGTTGCGCGCACAACTGACCGACTTGGCCGACGAAGTTGACGAGCGTTTCCCCGAGAATGTTCATGCGGACATTCTGGAAGGACGCCTGGTACTGCGGAAGGGGCAACGCGCCGAGGTCTCAAGCGCCATTGCCACCGTGGACCGCCTCATCGCCGAACGGCTCCCGGAGTCCAGCATCGTCGATGTCCTGATCGACGCCAGCCAATGGCTGGATCTGCACCGATTCTTCCGTCCGATCGCCGGCACCGAGAGCCAGGTTGAAGATCTCCCTCGACGGGTGATCACCACGCTGTTTTGCTATGGCTGCAACTTGGGTCCGACGCAGACGGCGCGGTCGATCAAGGGCTTCAGCCGTCGCCAGGTCGCTTGGCTCAACCTCAAATACGTGACCGAAGATGTCCTTGAGAAGGCCATCGTGGAGGTCATCAATACCTACAACAAATTTGACCTGCCGGGCTATTGGGGCAGCGGCAAGAGCGCGTCAGCAGATGGCACCAAGTGGAGCGTGTACGAGGACAACCTGCTGTCGGAGTACCACATCCGCTACGGCGGCTACGGCGGCATCGGCTACTACCATGTGTCCGACAAATACGTGGCGCTGTTCAGCCACTTCATTCCCTGTGGCGTGCACGAGGGCATCTACATCCTCGATGGCCTGCTGGCCAACACGTCCGACATCCAGCCCGAGATCGTCCATGGCGACACGCAGGCCCAAAGCTATCCGGTCTTCGGTTTGGCCCACATGCTGGGCATCCAGCTGATGCCCAGGATACGAAACATCAAGGATCTCACATTCTTCCGGCCTGAACCTGGCAGGACCTATAAGAACATCCAGGCACTGTTCGGAGACAGCATCGACTGGCAACTGATCGCCACCCATCTCCACGACATGCTGCGGGTAGTGATCTCGATCCGATTGGGGAAGATCACCGCGTCCTCGATCCTGCGCCGGCTGGGCACCTACAGCCGGAAGAACAAGCTGTACTTCGCCTTCCGGGAACTTGGCAAGGCCGTCCGAACGCTGTTCTTGCTGCGCTACATCGATGACAACGAGATTCGGAAAACGATCCATGCTGCGACCAACAAGAGCGAGGAGTACAACGGCTTCGTAAAATGGGTGTTCTTTGGCAGCCAGGGGATCATTGCTGAGAACGTCCAACACGAGCAGCGCAAGATCATCAAGTACAGCCAGCTGGTCGCTAACATGATCATCCTCCACAACGTAGAAGGCATGAGCCGGACCTTGGCTGAGATGCGGAAGGAGGGAGTTGAACTGACGCCCGAGATCCTGGCCGGACTGTCGCCGTTTCGGACCAGCCACATCAACCGCTTCGGCGACTACCATCTCGACCTTGATAGGGAAGTGGCGCCGCTGAGCTATACAGCGAAAGTCCTTGAACAGGCCCCATAGACGGGGAGATGCGCTATCGGGACAAGGCAATTATCATTGCGTTTCAATCGCTTAGGTGGTTTTTGGCCCTGTACGTAACGATTCCCTGCCGACCCTCTATGTCACGGTGTCAGGGGAGCGCGTGGGCTTTGGTGGCTTCGAGCGCATGGGCCAGAACGTGCTGGTGCGCTCCTTGGTGGTACTGCCGCAAGCGCGCCATCGCGGCATCGGCGGCGGCATGCTCGCGCTGCTGCTGCGCCGCGCCTTCGACGAAGGGGGGCGCGAAGCCTGGTTGCTGACCACGACGGCCGCGCCGTTCTTCGAGCGCGCGGGCTTCAAGCCGATGGAGCGTACAAGCGCACCGGCTTCAGTACTGGCGACGCGGCAGGCTGCGAACTTGTGTCCTGCCAGCGCGGCGTTGCTTAGGCGGTCGATCCATCTGTAGTGCAGAAGGGCGAATTTCCGAGGACACTGTCTCGGATTTCTCGGCGGGCAGCCCGTTCCCCGATTTCCGAGACAGTGCCTCGGAAATCACAGGCCGGGGGTATGCGGCGAAGAACCGCCGCATGTTCTCCAGATTGTCCGGGCTGAACCCGCGACCGAAGCGCACGGTCAGGTCGGCGGACAGCCGGGCAATCAACTGTTCGCCATATCCCGCGCGACGCTTGCCCTGTTGCTCGGCCTCCACGATGCGGCGGCCAATCTCTCAATAGCTGGCCGTCATGCCGTCGTGGATGCCGGCGTAGCCGGCAGGCAGGGGCGGCACCTTTTACTGCTTTGGGCATCCGGGCGCTCATGTCGTGGCCTCCTGGGGCTGGCGCTGCCGCGCCTTCGTGATGGTCTGGCGCCGGGGGTCGCCACCAGCTCGGCCGCCTGGCGCACAGGATTGTCCTCGGTGTGGACGTAGCGCATGAACATAGCCACGGTCTTGTGCGCTGTCAGCGCCATGCCGACCTTGAGCGGCACGCCCGAATTGGCAATGTCCGTCGCCGAGCGGTGGCGGATGCCGTGGGTGCCGACCTTCGGCACACCGGCACGGTCAAGGATGCGCCGCCACGCCTGATAGTAGGAGTGG
>JBPPMF010000120.1:0-3946 GCA_051305915.1 Thiobacillus sp.
GAGAGCTGCCTCTTGGGCGCGGCCGGCAACCAGATGCAGCCTGCGCTGGCAGCGCGCCGCCAGCGCGTCGTCGTGGGTGACCAGGATCAGGGTGGTGTGGGCGGAGGCGTTGAGTTCGAACAACAGTTCGATGATGCGTGCGCCGGTATCGGCATCGAGGTTGCCGGTGGGCTCGTCGGCGAAGACGATTTCGGGATCGGTGGCGAAGGCGCGTGCAATGGCGACGCGTTGCTGCTCGCCGCCGGATAGCTGGCGCGGCGTGTGACCGGCGCGTGCGGCAAGGCCGACGCGGTCGAGCCAGTGGGCGGCGCGTTCGCGGGCGTCGGCGCGGCCCGCCAGTTCCAGCGGCAGCAGAATGTTTTCCAGCGCGGTGAGCGCGGGCAACAGCTGGAACGACTGGAACACGAAGCCGATGCGGCCGGCGCGCAGGCGCGCACGGGCATCCTCGTCCAGATCGTTGAGGCGCTGGCCGAGCAATTCGATTTCACCCGCCGAGGGCTGATCGAGTCCCGCCAGCAGGCCAAGCAGGGTGGACTTGCCGGAGCCGGATGCGCCGGTGATAGCGATCGTTTCGCCCGCTTTGACGGCAAGCTCGACTTCACTCAGGATGGCAAGGGTGCCGTCGGCGGTGGTCACCCGCTGCGACAGGGCGCGGGCAATCACCACGGGGAACTGGGAGCTGTCGGGAGGCGTCATTAGGATGGGTCAGATGAAAGTTGATGAATGAATTATCGCTTGTGGATGTTTTTGTTGCTGTGGTTGCCGGGCTGGGCGCTGGCCAACGCATGCACGGTGTTGATTGTCGGCGATAGCCTGAGTTCCGGCTATGGCCTGGCAGCAGGGAAAAGTTGGGTGGACTTGCTAGATGCGCGCCTGAAAAAAACCGCGCCGCCGCAAAAAAATCAGCATTGGCGCGTGGTCAACGCCAGCGTGAGTGGCGACACCACGCAAAATGGTCTGCAACGGCTACAGCCTGCGCTTGATCGGCAGCAACCGCAAGGCGTGCTGATCGCGCTCGGCGGCAACGATGCCTTGCGCGGCACACCGCCCGCGGTGATCCGGCAGAATCTGGTCACGATGATCCGCCAGGCCAAGGCGGCAGGTGCCTGGGTGGTCCTGCTCGAAGCGCCGGTGCTGCCGAATTACGGCAAGCCGTATGCCGATGCCGTGGCGAAACTGTATGTCGACGTGGCGCGTGAAGAAAAGATTGTTCGGGTGCCGTGTTTTGTCTGCGGCGTGGGCGTCAAGCAGCGCTTGATGCAGGCTGATGGCATCCACCCGAACGAAAAAGCCCAGGCGCAGATGCTCGATGCCGTGTGGCCGCATATCCAACCGAAGCTGCGTTGCCTGGTGAAACAGCCATGAACGGGGCGGCCTGTTCGTGTGCTTCGGGACGTCCCTATGATGTCTGTTGTGGGCGGTTTCATGCCGGCGAGCCGGTCCCGGATGCTGAAAGCCTGATGCGTTCGCGCTACAGCGCCTATGTCCAGGGTCGGGAAGATTACCTGCTGGCGACTTGGCACTCCGCTACCCGTCCTGCCACGCTTGATCTGGATGCCGTGCCCCGCCCACGATGGCTGGGACTGACAATTGAGTCACATACGCCGCTTGACGAGACGCATGCGACGGTGGAGTTTGTCGCGCGCTACAAGCTCAATGGCCGTGCGTTCAGGTTGCACGAAACCAGCCGCTTCGAACGGGTCGAAGGACGCTGGCTGTATGTCGACGGCGAGATTCGTGAATGAAAGTGACGACCATGCGTGTACACAAGCTTGGCCATGCGGTATTGAAAGTACGCAGCCCGGAGGTGTCGGTGCCGTTCTACCGCGACGTGCTCGGACTGACGGAAGTGGCGCGCTACGGTCCCGGGATGGTGTTCTTCTCATGCGGCGATAATCATCACGATCTCGCGTTGCTCGAGGTCGGCACGCAGGCCGCCCCGCCTATGGACAGTCAGGTCGGGTTGTATCACCTGGCGTTCAAGGTTGGTGATTCGCTGGACGAACTGCGTGCCTTTCGCGATCACCTCGCGGCCCATGGCCTGGCACTCGCCGGGCAGGCCGATCACCACGTCAGTCAGGCACTGTATTGCCATGATCCAGACGGCATCATGATCGAAGTGTACGTCGATGCCGACCCGGCGCGCTGGCGTGACGACCCGGGTGCGGTTGCCCATATCGGGCCCCTCAAGCTGTAAACACTCAGCGCGCGCTCAGCATCAGCCACACCAGTCGGCGTGCCATTTCACGTTTGCGTGCCGGGTAGTTGGTCACGCTTGCTTCCGCACTTTCGCCGGGCGCGGCCTTGAACCGTGCGATGTCTGCGGTGGGGTTGCGCTCGCCTGCCAGTCGTTGCCTGTCGCTGGATGCCACCCCCACCCGGTCAAATCCCGGATTGGGTTGCGCTGTGCCAGCGTGGGCGATCCCCAGATTAAACAGAACCGTCATTGCCATCATCATCCCGATTTTCATCATCCGCTCCTTGGTGTCGAGGCTCTGCGCACCGTGCGTCAGAACATGGTGCAAGCGTAGGTGGATGCGGGTAGCGGGATAAGCAACCGGGTCGAAACCGGGACGGCCAACCGGGTTGGTGTGGCGGACGTAAAAAAGCCCGCGTCAGGCGGGCTTTTGAACTGCTGCTAATCAAAAAGGTGGGGTGGACGATGGGGCTCGAACCCACGACAACAGGAATCACAATCCTGGACTCTACCAACTGAGCTACGTCCACCATTGGTGCTGTCAGCAAGACTGACAACGGAAAACTTGGCCTGCCCGACAGGAATCGAACCTGTAACCCCCAGCTTAGAAGGCTGGTGCTCTATCCAGTTGAGCTACGGGCAGAGACACACTTCTCGGGCGCTATTCTTACTTAATATGATTGGGGTGGTCGGGGTGAGGGGATTCGAACTCCTGACATCCTGCTCCCAAAGCAGGCGCGCTACCGGGCTGCGCTACACCCCGAAATCCTATCCATACATACCAGCTGTATTTCGGAGAAGCGAGACTATACATTGCGGAATTGGCCGGGTCAATTTTTGCTTGAGTCGGATGAAGGGTTCCGGGAAAATCACCCTTTTGCTTCAGGGTTGTCTTGATGAGCGCACGTATTCTTGACGGCAAGGCCATGGCCGACACCATCCTCGCAGTGATCCACGACAAGGTGGCCGAACGCGAGGTGCAGGGCAAACGCCGCCCCGGCCTGGCGGTGATCCTCGTCGGTAGCGATCCTGCCTCGGCGGTGTATGTGCGCAACAAGAAGCGCGCCTGCGAACGTGGTGGCGTCACCAGTGTGGCGCACGACTTGCCGACGACGACGACCCAGGACGAATTGCTCGCCCTGATCGACACGCTGAATGCCGACTCCGCCATTGACGGCATCCTGGTACAGCTGCCACTTCCCGTGCACATCGACGCGGAAACGGTGATCGAGCGCATCCGGCCGGACAAGGATGTCGATGGCTTCCATCCCTATAACATCGGCCGCTTGGCGGTGAAGATGCCGACCCTGCGGCCTTCCACCCCGCGCGGCATCATGACGCTGCTGCGCGCGACTAACGAAGAGTTGCGCGGCAAGAATGCGGTGATGGTGGGTGCATCCAATATCGTTGGCCGGCCGATGAGTCTGGAACTGCTGCTGGCGGGCTGCACCATCACCGTGTGCCATAGCGCCACGCGTGATCTGGAAAGCTTCGTGCGATCCGCCGAAATTCTGGTGGTGGGAGTGGGCAAGCCGCGCATGATTCCCGGCGACTGGATCCGCGAAGGGGCGATCGTGATCGACGTTGGCATCAACCGCCTGCCGGACGGCAAGTTGGTCGGCGATGTCGATTTCGATTCGGCGGCGCAACGCGCTAGCTGGATCACCCCGGTTCCGGGCGGAGTGGGGCCGATGACGGTGGCGACCCTGCTGGAAAATACGCTCGAAGCCGCGCTGATGCACAATCCCT
>JBPPMF010000156.1:0-8165 GCA_051305915.1 Thiobacillus sp.
GGCCGGATGCAGCCGCCAGTCAGTACGCCACCGCACAGACGTCGAGGCTGGCCCTGCGTAGATTCACCCATTGGGACCAGCAGATTCTTCGCGAGTTGGTCTTGCTTGAACACATCCACCGCAGGGAAGGCTTACTCATCATGAATCGACTGATCTGGCTTGTAGGGGCGGTTGTCATCGTCCTGTTTGTGTTGGGTTACTTCGGCCTACGTTGAGCGCGTCAATGCCTTCTTGCGCCCGCGATAGTGCCGAACACCTATCAGGGCCAGCATCAGGCTGTTCGTCAGGACCCAATCCGCGTCCAGTGAGTTACCGTCTTGAGAGCCAGCCGCGCAGCCCACCACGCTTGCCCCGACATATCGGTTTCATTCCGGACGGCAACCGGCGTTGGGCAGTGCAACATGGCCTCGCCAAGGAGCAAGGGTATGCCAGTGGGGTTGCGCCGGGCTTGGCGCTCTTTGAAGCTTGCAAGGCACTCGGTGTCGAAGAGGTCTCAGTCTACGGGTTCACTCAGGACAACACGCGGCGGCCAAGTGCCCAAGCCAGTGAATTTCGGGCTGCCTGTGTTGCCTTTTCGGGAGAGATCTCTCGACGCGGTGCTGCACTCCTGGTCGTTGGCGACGAAACGTCCAAGCAGTTTCCCGTGGAGCTGACAGCATTTCGAACCCGCCAGGGCGTCGGCATGAAAGTCAATTTGCTCGTGAACTATGGATGGGAGTGGGATCTTGATGGACTGAAGGAAGGCCGACTGCGATCGGCCGACGTCTCGCGCTTGGATCTCATCGTGCGTTGGGGCGGAGGTCGGCGCCTGAGCGGCTTCCTACCGGTGCAATCGGTCTATGCCGACATCTTCGTGCTGGACGCGCTGTGGCCCGACTTCGCACCTCAACACCTGGACGCTGCGCTGGCTTGGTTTGGCCAACAGGATCGAACGCTCGGAGGCTAAGGCGGCGGACCGCCGCAGCGCCTCAATGCCCGTATCGGCAACCACGCCTTGCCCTGGCTTGTGTCCGGAACGGCGCGAAGGCTATCCGTCGATTCCTCTGCCGTCTGTTCGCTGGGTAACCCGGTGGCGATCCTGATGCGAAACACATGGCGGGTTGGCGTCGACCGAGCAAAAAATGCTTTGTGTTTGGGTGCGGCAGCGCACCGACCGTGCAGGCCGCGGGTGTCAGAACCTGTGCTTCGCCCTTGGCGTCGGTGTTGGCGGACCTGTCGCTACATTTGAGTACAGCAACCCTGGCAAAGGATCTGATGAGCGATCACAGCAACCATGGATCATCTGGCGCCTACGAGGCAGGCAGCCTCAGTCTGGCCGGCGCCGTGGCGATGGGCACTGGCGTGATGATCGGTGCCGGCATCTTCGCGCTGACTGGCCAGGTGGCTCAACTCGCCGGTCCGCTGTTTCCCCTGGCGTTCGTGGTCGCGGCCGTCGTCAGCGCATTCAGTGCCTACAGCTACATCAAACTGGCCAGCGCCTATCCGTCGGCTGGCGGCATCGGGATGTTCCTGAAGAAAGCCTACGGGCGCAGCGTGATGACGGGCGGGCTGGCCTTGCTGATGGTGCTGTCGATGATCATCAACGAGAGCCTCGTCGCCCGGACCTTCGGCACTTACGTGATGCAGGCGGTGGACGCGCCGACCAACCCGGTGTGGGTGCCGGTCCTTGGTGTCTCGCTGATCGGCGTTGTCTTTGCCATCAACGTCGCGACGAATGCCGTGATCAGCCGCGTCGCGGTGTTCTCCGCGCTGCTGAAGGTGGGTGGGGTGCTGGTGTTTGCGCTGGTGGCACTGTGGTTCGCCGGCTTCTCGTTCCGCCCCTCAGGCACCGAAACAGACCTGGGCCTGGGTTCTGGCGGGGTCGAAGGCTTCATCGCCGCAGTGGCACTTGGCATCCTGGCCTACAAGGGCTTCACGACGATCACCAACAGTGGCAGCGAACTGAAGAACCCCGAGAAGAACATCGGTCGGGCGATCATCATCTCGCTGGCCATCTGTCTGATCGTCTACCTGCTGGTTTCCTGGGCGGTCGGCTCCACGCTGTCGATCGAACAGATCGCCAAGGCCCGCGATTACGCCCTGGCCGAGGCATCGCGCCCGGCCCTGGGCCAGTATGGCGTCTGGTTCACCATCGCGGTGGCGATTGTGGCTACTTCATCGGGGCTTCTGGCCAGTGTCTTTGCCGTGTCACGCATGCTGGCCATGCTCACGAAGATGGAACTGGTCCCGCATCGGCATCTGGGCATGACGGGCCATCTGCAGACCCACATGCTGGTCTACACCTGCGTCGCGGCGGCGCTGCTCGCGGCGTTTTTCGACCTCAGCCGGATCGCCGCGCTGGGCGCGATCTTCTACCTGCTGATGGACATCGGGATCCACTGGGGCCTGTTGCGACACTTGAAACGTGAAGTCGATGCCAAGCCGTCCATCCTGATCACGGCCATGGTCCTGGATGCCCTGCTGCTGGGCGTTTTCCTGTGGGTGAAGGTTCGACAGGAACCGATGATCCTGGCCTGGGCGGCAGGAGGTGTCGCCGCCATCTTCCTGCTCGAGTGGCAGTTTCTCAGGGTGCATCGCTTCTCCGACGGCGAGGATCCGAATTACCGCAGCCCTGCCGGATCCGACGGGGGCGACGACGACTCATCGCACGGTCCGAGCGGTTGATCCTGGCACGCCGCCAGCGGCCGCATCGAGGTGTCGGTGATGGCATACAGGCTGCCCGATATCGGCCACTCAGCAGCGACGTCTTGTGGCCGACGTCGGGTTTTCCCTACGACCGCCGTGAGCTGAACTCGGCCGTCAGGGCCCACGAATGCAAAGTCAGCTTCCTCGCGCGGCCTCGTACTCACAGTCCCGGCCAGGAACGTCCGTTCGTGGTTGCCACCCGCGAATGACCGCTGTCGCGACTTCCGCGGCGGCGTGAGCGAAGATCAAGTTCCAAGGTAGACCGGGCGTTCGCTGAAGGAACCGCCGCCGGCTCCTTTGGGTCGGGTCTTGCCGGTGCGCCTTCCGATCTCTTCGCCATGAAGCTGTCATCCAAAGCGATGATGCCGGTCAGCCAGCGATTGCCGACGACATTCCCACAACAGTCGGTGCGCGCTGCAATGATCTACCGCTCCACGACTCGTCTTCGCACTTGGCGCTGCGTTCGACTCGACGCAAGATCAGACGCCACTGCGGAGCGAAGCTCCTCGACACGGTCTGCCCAAGCCTGTAGCAGGCCGCGGCGCTCGGCAAGATAGGCATGTCGGTTGTATGCCGCGCGCACCCGGTTGCCAGGCACGTGAGCGAGGCAATGTTCGATCACATCAATGCTGGCGCCGACCGCGTTGAAGTGCGTGCTGAACGTGGCCCGCATGCCGTGTGGGGTGCCGTCGCCGCTGAAGCCCAGTCGCTTCATCAGCGCATTGAGGCTTCGGTCGGCCATTGGGCGATCAGGATCGAGATGCCGCCGGTGGACGGCTTCTGGTCGTTCACGATGTACATGATCGACAAGGGCTGGTGGTTCGTGCCCAACAAGCTCGACAAATTCACGGTGAGCATGCGCGACAAGCCCAAGTTCAATGCCGACGGCTCGCTGACGCTGTACTTCCAGCGCGAGTCGCCGGGCAAGGACAAGGAGGCCAACTGGCTGCCCGCACCTGCGGGCGAGTTCATCCCGATGCTGCGCATGTACTGGCCCAAGGAGAAGAGCCCTTCGATCCTGGACGGCACCTGGAAGCCGCCGCAGGTGGTCAAGGTCGGCTGACCCCGTGTGACCCGCCGGCCGCCACGCGGCGGCGCACCGCCGTGAAGGACGCGGGCTCTGAACTCGAAGTGCTGCAACAGGGCCGAGAGACGGTCCGACATGAGACCTGTCGCTCATTGATCGCGACGATTGGCGTCTGCGTCTTCCTGCCGGGCCTAGACTGGTGGTCTTTGCAAGGAGACCCGAGATGCTCATGCCCCGCCAACCCGTGCCCGCGTTGAAGGTGCCCACACTCGCCCATGGCGACTTCACGCTGGCCGAGGACGCCGCGACGAACTTCACCCTGGTCGTGTTCTACCGCGGCCTGCACTGTCCGATCTGCCTGAAGTACCTGCTGGAGCTGGGGCGGCTGCAGCGCGAGTTCGACAAGCGCGGCGTGAAGCTCATCGCCGTGTCGAGCGATGGGCGCGAACGCGCGCAGGCGATGGCAGACAAGCTGAAGGCGCCGGATCTGCGCATGGGCTACGGCCTGACCCTGGCGAGTGCACGCGATTGGGGCCTGTACATCAGCACTTCGCGCGGCGTCACGTCGATCGGTATCGAGGAGCCGCCGCTGTTCTCCGAACCCGGCGTCTTCATCGTGCGCCCGGATGGCACGCTCTACTACGGCGCGGTGCAGACCATGCCCTTCGCGCGGCCGCACTTCGACGAACTGCTGGCCGCGCTGGACTTCGCGCTGGCCAAGGATTACCCGGCGCGGGGCGAGTACGCCGGTGCCGTCTGACGCCCCGCCGGGCCTGCCGCGCCGACCGTGAGCCTCACCGCCCGGTGCGATCGGTTGCCCCATGTCGGCGGCCTGCGGCAGAATCGCCCGCTCGCCGCCGCACCCGGTGGACAGGCGTGCCGCGACAACAGGGCATCAAGGGACTGATAGGAGAGGCATGGCGTCGATTCGACGCCTCATCGTAGGGTTCGCGCTGCTCGCCGGCACGCTGGCTGCCATGCCCAACTGGGCACAGGCGCCTGCAGGCGGCAAGAAGCCGAACATCCTCGTCATCTGGGGCGACGACATCGGCACCTGGAACATCAGCCACAACAACCGCGGCAGGCTACCTGACGCCCAACATCGACCGCATCGCGCGCGAAGGCGTCGGCTTCACCGACTACTACGCGCAGCTGAGTTGCACGGCCGGTCGCGCCGCCTTCATCGGCGGCTCGGTGCCGGTGGGCAGCGGCATGGCCAAGGTCGGCCTGCCCGGCGCGACCCAGGGCTGGCAGAAGACCGACGTCACGATGGCCACCGCGCTCAAGGGCCAGGGCTACGCGACCGGCCAGTTCGGCAAGAACCACCAGGGCGACCGCGACGAGCACCTGCCCACCATGCACGGATTCGACGAATTCCTCGGCAACCTCTATCACCTGAATGCCGAGGAGGAGCCCGAGAACATCCACTACCCGAAGGACCCGGAATTCCGCAAGCGCTTCGGCCCGCGCGGCGTGCTCCACGCCTACGCCAATGGCGACGGCACTCAGAAGATCGAGGACACCGGCCCGCTGACGAAGAAGCGCATGGAGACGGTGGACGACGAGACCTCCGACGCCGCGATCGCCGGCGACCCCGACGTCAAGGAGCGCCTGCTCAAGGGCACCACCATCAAAGGCCGCCCGTACCGCAACCACATCGACGGCTACAACATGGTCGACGACCTCAGCGGCAAGGTCGACAAGTCGCCGCGCAACGAGTTCTGGTACGGGAACGACGACGGCCAGATCGTCGCGGCGTGTTGGCAGGACTGGAAGGTCGTGTTCCTGGAAAACCGCGGTCAGGCCTTCGGCGCCTGGCGCGAGCCGTTCATCGAACTGCGTGTGCCGCTGCTGTTCAACCTGCGGCGCGACCCGTTCGAGCAGGCGCAGCACAACTCCAACACCTACAACGACTGGTTCCTGGATCGCCCCTTCGTGGTCGTGCCCATCCAGGCCCTGGCGGCCCGGTTCCTGCAGACGATGAAGGACTATCCACCGAGCCAGACTCCCGGGTCGTTCAACCTGAGCGGCATCGAAAAGAAGTTGCGGGAAGGCGCCGGCGGTTCCAACTGAACCCCTGCGAGCCCTCACGAGAGCGGGCTGCGCTTGCCGAGGCGAGCGGCGGCCCGCTTCGCATCCATCATCCGGCCTGAGCCCCAGGAGGGACGAATGAAGCGCATCCAGGAAGCGTGGTACCGGCAGCGGATCGGCGGCCTGCTGACGGGCTTCGTCCTGGCGTTGGCCGGGGCCGCGCACGCCCAGGCGGCCGACCCGCTGCCGTCATGGAACGAGGGCGTGGCCAAGGCGCGCGTGCTGGCCTTCGTCAAGGCCGTCACCGAGCCGGGCGGTGTCGATCACGTGCCGCCGGCCGATCGCATCGCGGTCTTCGACAACGACGGCACGCAGTGGGCGGAGCAGCCGATGTACTTCCAGCTGGCGTTTGTCATCGACCGGGTCAAGGCGCTGGCGCCAAAGCACCCGGAGTGGAAGACGAAACAGCCGTTCAAGGCCGCGCTGGAAGGCGACATCAAGGCCCTGGCGGCGGCGGGCGAGAAGGGGCTGGGCCGATCCCGGACTGATGCAGCGGTACGGGTACGAGGTTCGCTTTCCTGCCGGCGAAGGTGAGGGGATCACGATCGAGCTGCCGCGCCGGTAGAGGGGTGCAGGCTCATGCCATGAGACTGCCGGCCGGCATCCTGCCCGGGATGAACCGCTTCAACCCCTGGAGTACAAAACCCCCACCGGCACATCAAGGGCGACCGCGTCGCGGGAACTCATCGACCTGGAGACCCTGAGCCTGCGCCAGCAGGCAGGAGTTTGCGAGAGGTCGGGTTCCTGGGTGGCGGGCCAGTGCGCAGTCGGTCCACGTGGTCGGCCCATGCCTGGAGCAAGTCGCGGCGTTCGGCCTGATAGGCATGTCGGTTGTATGCCGCGCGCACCCGGGTGCCAGGCACGTGAGCGAGGCAATGTTCGATCACGTCGATGCTCGCACCGGCCGCGTTGAAGTGGGTGCTGAACGTCGCGCGCATGCCGTGCGGTGTGCCGTCACCGCTGAAGCCAAGCCTCTCCATCAGTGCATTGAGACTTCGGTCGGCCATCGGCCGATTGGGATCGAGTCGATTGGGGAACAAACAGGCGCTGCCCTCGGGAGCGAGCGCCCGCAGTTCCTGGAGCAGCGTCACGCCCTGCCGGGACAGCGGCACCCAGTGGGCGCGCCTACCCTTCATCCGGTCGGCGGGGATCTCCCATTCGGCTGCCTCGAGGTCGATCTCGATCCATTTTCCCTCTGTAACTTCGGCCTTGCGGCAGGCCGTTAGCAAGACAAGCAGCATCGCGATCCGGGTCTGCTCGTGGATCGTGTCAATGGCATCCAGCTTGCGCAGGAACTCACCGAGCAATTCGGGCGACAGGGCAGGGTGGTTCTCCTGGTTGCGCTTGCGGAGCACGCGTACGGGCGGCACTGGGTTGTCCTCGATGAGCCCGGAGTCGATGGCGTGCTCGAAGATGCCCCACAGGTAGTTGCGCAGGTTTCTCGCAACCTCGGGCGCTCGCGCCTCGACCTCTTTCAACGCAGTGGTCAGTTCGAGCCGTGTGACCTTCGAGATCGGACGGTCCTTGAGACGGGGCGTCAGGTCCTTCTCGATCTCACGGTTGCGTTGCAACACAGTCGCTGGCCGTAGGTCCGCGCCGGTCGCTGCATTCCAGTCGGCATATACAGCGCCGAAGCTGCCTTTGACTCGATGCAGTTCCGCCTGGACGCGGCTCTCGCGCTCTTCGCGCCGAGCCTGAACAGGGTGGATGCCCTTCGCGACAAGCTTGCGCGACTCTGCGTGCGCGTGTCGCGCGTCGGCCAGCGTGACCTCGGGATATGCGCCAAGCGCTTGCAGACCTTCGACGCCGTTCAGCCTGAACTTGTAGCGCCAGAGCTTCGAGCCGTTGGGCTGGACGAGGAGGAACAGGCCACCCGTGTCGGCCAGCTTGTATGCACGTTCCGCCGGCTTGGCCGACTTGATCTGAAGGGTCGTCAGCACTGGGGGTATCGGTCGATCCGTACCCCCAACCATACCCCCAGCCGATCGGGATCACAAGAAATCGGCCGGAACGGCTTGAGACAAGGTGTGTCGCTAAGTCGTTGTCCCGTATAGGGTATTCAGGACAACCTGGGACAGCCTGAAATCGCCCGGGACTCCCATGCACAGTTCAGGTGGCGAGTTTCAGCGTCATGGGGGGCCTTGGACCAGGGAGCTTGCAGGCTACATTTTGCGGCGAACGCGATCGAGGTCAAATCACGATCCGGGATTGGGGCTAGATTGGGAGTTCGGCGCGTTCGCGCGTCGGTCTGATCGAATAACGGGATTGCGATGAAAGTGTCTCCTGCCGAATCATCGTCGACGGCGGTCGATCGCCTCGATCAGCACGCATACGCGGCGGTGGCGCGCGTCACCTCGGCGCT
>JBPPMF010000024.1:0-11747 GCA_051305915.1 Thiobacillus sp.
ACGGCGATCTGCGAGAACAGCAGAGCCATCGACACGAGGCCGATGAGGCGGGCACGAAGGCGCTGGCTGAATCTCACAACGCAAACGATAGCGCAAGTGACCGAAGATTGGGGTTCAAGCTGTTGTACCGATCGGGCAACGGCTCAGCGGCCGCGCGAAAGTCGTCCTCCAACCAGTAGCCAGATTCCCACAGCCGCCAACGTCGCGTAATTAAGCGCCATGAACCACGGAGTCGTCCAGGCGATTCCGTCGAAGCCGCGATATGTGAACGGATAGAGCACCGGCACCGCGTAGTAGTCGGCCGAGTGCGTGAAAACATCGATCACGATGTGCGACCACCAGCCCAGCAACGGGATCCAGAAGCGGCGGCGGACAAGCCATACGGCCCCGGTGACCACCGCGGCGATCGGTGCGCTGTGCGTCACGCAATGCAGGTTGTGCGACCAGAGCTGAACCATGGGTGGCAGGCCTGGCTCCTGACCCGGCACCGCCACGGCGTAGCCACGCACGGCCGCGAACGACCCGTCGGAGAACAGCCACCAGCCGGCGATGGGCAACAGGTGCAACACGTCGGGCAAAGCCGCCAGAACCAGGGTGGCGACCACCGTGGATCTCGGCAGCGCCCGCCGGCGATGGAGGACCGTAACGCCAGCGGCCGCCCAGAGCGTGTGCGCGACGATGTCCATGACCTGCCGGCACTCAGCCCGGTTTGAGCGCAGCGCTGCGCAGCCGCAGCGCGTTGGTGATGACCGAGGCCGAACTCAGGCTCATCGCGAGCGCCGCGATCATCGGCGACAGCAGCCAGCCGGTGAACGGAAACAGCACGCCTGCGGCCAGCGGCACGCCCAGCGCGTTGTAGACGAAGGCGAAGGCCAGGTTCTGCTTCATGTTCGCGACGGTGGCGACCGACAGGGCGCGTGCCGTGGCGATGCCACGGAGGTCGCCCTTGACGAGGGTGAGCTGCGCGCTGTTCATCGCCACGTCGGTGCCCGTGCCCATGGCGATGCCAACATCGGCGCGGGCCAGGGCCGGCGCATCGTTGATGCCATCGCCCGCCATCGCGACGATCCGACCTTCGGATTGCAGCTTCTCGACCAGCTTGAGCTTGTCTGCCGGCTTCACCTCGCCGTGCACTTCCTCGATGCCCAGTCGCTTGCCCACGGCTTGTGCCGTGGTCAGGCCATCTCCAGTGGCCATCACGACGCGGATGTTAGCCCTGCGCAGGGACGCCAATGCGTCGGCGGTGGTCGTCTTGACAGGATCCGATACGGCAAGGATGCCGGCCAGCTTGGCGTCCACAGCCAGATGCATCACGCTCGCCCCTTCGGCGCGCAGCGCTTCGGCCTGTGCAGCCAAAGAGGCCACGTCGACGCCGAGTTGCGCCATCCACGCGGTGTTGCCCAGGGCCACTGCCTTGCCTGCCACGCTGCCGCGCACGCCGATCCCTGAGGCGGAGTCGAACTGCTCGGGCTTGTCCAGTGCGAGCTTCTTCTCGCGCGCCGCGGCCACGATCGCCGCGGCCAGCGGGTGCTCGCTGCCCTGGTCGAGGCTGGCCGCCAGGCGCAACACCTCATCCGGCTCGAAGCCGCTCACGCCGACTGCCTTCTCGAATGTCGGCCTGCCCTCGGTCAATGTCCCGGTCTTGTCGACGATCAGCGTGTCGACCTTGCGCAGGTTCTCAATCGCTGCCGCGTCTCGGAACAGCACGCCATGGGTCGCACCGCGCCCGGTGGCCACCATGATCGACATCGGCGTTGCCAAGCCCAGAGCGCAAGGGCAGGCGATGATCAGCACCGACACCGCATTGATCAGGCCGAAGACCCAACTGGGCTGGGGTCCGAAAAGGCCCCAGGCAAAGAACGTCAGCAGGGCGGCCGCCACGACGCCATAGACGAAGTAGCCAGCCACGGAGTCCGCCATGCGTTGCATCGGGGCGCGCGAGCGCTGGGCGAGCGCGACCATCTGCACGATCTGGGACAGCACCGTGGCCGACCCGACGTGCTCGGACTGCATCACCAGCGCGCCGCTGGTGTTGAGCGTGGCACCGATCAGCTTGTCGCCAACGCGCTTGGTCACTGGCAGGGGCTCGCCCGTCAGCATCGACTCGTCGAGTGCGCTGCTGCCCTCGACCACGACACCGTCGACAGGCACCTTTTCGCCGGGCCGCACGCGCAGCTTGTCGCCGACGTGTACGTTCGCCAGCGGAATGTCCTCTTCCGAGCCATCCGCCGCGATGCGCCGCGCGGTCTTGGGCGACAGGCCCAGCAGCGACTTGATCGCCGCCGAGGTCTGCGAGCGCGCCTTCAGCTCCAGCAGTTGGCCCAATAGCGTCAGTGAGATGATCACCGCCGCCGCCTCGAAGTAGACAGCGACGCGGCCCATCGAGACGAAGGAGTCCGGGAACACCTGCGGCGCGATCGTCGCCACGACGCTGTAGACGAAAGCCGAGCCGGTGCCCAGACTGATCAGCGTCCACATGTTGGGGCTGCGGTTGACGACCGACTGTGCCCCGCGCACGAAAAAGGGTGCGCCGGCCCACAGCACGATCGGCAGCGTCAGGACCAGCTCGATCCAGCTCTGCCGGGCCATGTCGAACCACCCCAGGCGATGACCGAACATGGCGAGCACCGTGACGACCACGGTCAGGGGCAGCGTCCACCAGAAGCGGCGCTTGAAGTCGGCGAGTTCCGGGTTCTCGCCTTCATCGAGTGCCGGCAGTACGGGCTCCAGCGTCATGCCGCACTTGGGGCAGTTGCCCGGATGGTCCTGACGGATCTCCGGGTGCATCGGGCAGGTGTAGATCGTCCCCGCTGCCTCGGCTGTAGGCGGCTCGGACGGCGCAGGCGGCGCAGGATGGGCGTATCGCGCGGGCTCTGCTGTGAACTTCGTCAGGCACTTGGCACTGCAAAAGTAGTACGGCCGACCCTCGTGCTCGGCACGGTGCGGCGACCGCTCGGGGACCGTCATGCCGCACACCGGATCCTTCAGTGCCGCCGCGTCGGCAGTGGATACCGGGTGGTCGTGCCCTGGCTCATGGCCATCCGCGTGATCATGGGCATTGTGGGCGTCGTGCGAATGCGCATCGGTAGGCATGCGGCCGTGCGAGTGGCCGTCATGGCTGGCGTGTGACTTCATGTCCATGGTCTCAGGCCTCCCTGTTGTTTGAACGACCCGCGTCCGCATTGCTGTGGCCATGGCCTCCGTGGCCGCCATGCCCGTGGAACAGGTGCATCAACGGGCAGGCCAGCAGCAGCAGGTAGGGCCAGTAGCCGGCGACGTGCCCCCAGTGCTCACGCAGCAGGAAGAAGGCGCCGATCAGCGCCGTCATCGCCACGGCGACCCACAGCGCACGCGAAGGCCGGGAAGACTCGACTGGTGAGGTCGGTGGGTGCAGGTGGTCGGTTGCCATTTGGGGCTCCTATGTGCGTTTCTGGGGTTTCAACCTTGCGAGGTCTTTGAACTCCTGATTGCAAAGTTAGACCTTCCTATGATGTGAAGGTCAAGCGGATTTTTCAGGCGGGATGACCGGAGACGAAAGGTGTCTGGCTAACGGCGCAGAGCTCGACCTCGATGCGAGATCACCCTCATCCTGAGGTGGCTGACCATCACTTGGTCGCTGCGGGAGCCGGGAGACGCTGCATCATCATTTCCATCATCATCTGCATCATCTCCATGCGCCCTTCCATCATCTGGTGGCGCTTGGCCATCCCAGCGGGCATGCCCTTGCCGTCGCCCATGGCGCCACCCATCGAGCCCATGGCCCCCATGCCCGCCATGCCGCCCATGCCCTTCATCATCTCCATGCCGTCCTGCATGGACTTCATGTGATCGGCCATCAGGGCCTGGCGCTCGGCCGGCGTCTTGGCGTTCATCATCTTGTCGTGCATCTCGCGCATGGCCTTCATGCGCTCTTGCATGGCAGGCATCGCTGGCGCGGGCGCCGCGGCCGTCGCGTCGGGGTGGTGGCCGGCGTGCTCGTCGGCCTTGGCCGGGTTGGACGCTTCGGGGCTCGCGCAGGCCGAGACGAAGGCAAGGGCCGTGAGCGCGGCAAGGGTCTTGAAGGAAGACATGTGGATCTCCTGGTGGGTGGGTGCGAGCGCAGCTCGCAATTGGAGGAAGCCTTGTCCCGCCCTGGAGGCGGACGCCGCAAGCGGCGCGGCAAAGCGCAAGCCGCCGGCACGGGAGCGCGTCCCGTCGGCGGCCAGGCTGATGGAGCTATAGCGTCAGACGCAGGAAGCGGATGACCAGCGGCCCCTGGGATTCGGGGCGCTCCAGCAAATGCCGAAACCCGGCACCGCCGGCGGCAACGACTGCGCTCCACGGGACGGCCGCGGTGAGCAAGGTCGTGCTCAGATCGACGACCGGCAGCTTGGCCTTCGCGATTGCCGAAGACCCGTCGTCGCAAAACTTCAGGCAGCTTCCCTTGCCGGAATCCTGTCCGTGGCCGTGATGGCCGACCGACTCAGAGTGCTCGTGGTGAGATTCGATGGCTGAAGAACTCGGCACGCCGACATGCACGTCGTGCACCACGATGCCGAGTTGCAGGGTGGCCCGCTCTACTGCACCGGACGGCGTCAGCGCGCATGCGTTGACGACCCCTGCCGCCATCGCCAACACCCAGAACACCAGCGTCGCCCAGGCGGTGCGACGCAGTTGTCGGCGGTCGAAGTGGAAGGCGGACATGGAGTGAATGTGAGCCATTGCAGGCTACAACTCTGTTCGGCAGCGCACTTGAGCAGCATCAATCGGCGCAGCCGTCCTCCCCAGGGACTCTACTTCCGCATGAGCGTGACGTAAAAATTCGCTGACGCAGTGGTCTTGTTGCTCCACATCCAGCAGTAGTCCTGCCTGGCGTCGACGGCCAGGTCGCCCTTCAATCGCTTCACCCGGTCCTTCTTCGCCGGATACCGCACGTCCTTGTCGACGTGGTGGTGGACGTTGAAGTTGACGGCCCGGTCGGCTTCAAAGCTCCAGTTGACGGTCGTTCCTTCATCGAGCGAACCGCAGATCTCGGCAAACTTCCCGGGTGCGATCGTCAGCCTGCGCTCGAAGCGGCTTCCCTCCTGCCACTGCAAGTCGATGACTTCGGCCCGCACGGCGCCTGCGCCGAGGCACAACGCGACGCCGGCCAAGAGGCTCGTCCGCGCGCGCTGCCGAAGTGCCCCCGCCACGGCGCTGCGGTTCACTTCGCGGCCTGGATGTCGGTCACCACGAATCCCGTGTCGGACTTTTGGACGACGAAGCGGACCTTGTCGCCGGCCTTGAGCGTGTCGAGAACGCTGGCATCCTTCACCTGGAAGACCATGGTCATAGGGGGCATGTCGAGGTTCTTGATCTCGCCGTGCTTGATGGTGAGCTTCTTGGCGTCCTTGTCGACTTTGCGGATCTCGCCCTCAGTCATGTCGGCGGCCGACGCGGCGGCCGCGGGATGATGGGCCGAGTGGTCTTCGGCTTTCTGCTGTGCCAGCGCCAGCGCCGAGAGTGCGACGAGAAGGGCTGCGATGGTGATCGTCTTCATGTTCGGGGTGCTTTCGATACGGTGAGTCAATTGGAGGAGGTCAGCGTGGCCGAGGGCCGAGCTTCACTTGGCGGCTACCGTGATCTTGCCGACCATGCCCGCCTGGTAGTGGCCCGCGATCAGGCAGGCGAAGTCGAAATCACCCGGCCGGTTGAAGGTCCAGATGATCTCTGCCGTCTTGCCTGCAGGCACATGGGCCATGTAGGGCTCGTCGTGCTCCATGTTCGGAAACTTCAGCATCAGCGCGGCGTGCTCTTCGAGTTCCTTCTTGGTCCCGAGCACGAACTCGTGCAGCTGGTTGCCCTCGTTGCGGAAGACGAACTTCACGGTCTCGCCACGGCGCACGGTGATCGCGTCCGGTGTGAAGCGCATCGCGTCGCTCATGCCGACCTGGATCGTCCGCTTCACCGCTTTGGCGTCACCGGCAATGCCCCAGTCCTTCTGTTCCTTGCGAACGGGGCCGGACTTCTTGTGCGCCTCGTCGCCGTGCGCCCAGGCGCCCGCAGAGAGGGTCATGGCCACGAGCAGCGCGGCTGTCTTGATGAATTTCATGTACATCCTGTAGATGGTTGGATGGATGGTTGGACGGATGTGGTGTGGCGGGTTGGAACTCAGTGGCTGTCGTGGCCGCCCGCCGGTTTGCGCACGGTGACTTCCACGTCGGTCTTCGGTCGGCCCATGGGCTTCATCGCGCCGGCGCCTGAGGCCTTGTCGTCTCGTGCCGGCTCGGCCAGACCGCCGGTCCACTCGCTCGCGATGGTTCCGGGCGGGTGCGCGTACCAGCCCGGGTCCTTGTAGTCGCCGCGCTTCTGTTCCTTGCGAACCTTGACGACGCTGAACATGCCGCCCATGCCCACCGACCCGAAGGGACCGGTGCCGGTCATCATCGCGGCGGTGTTGTCGGGCAGGGGCATCTCCATCTCGGTCATGTCGTGCATGCCGCGCTCGCCCATCACCATGTAGTCGGGCACCAGCTGCGTGATCTGCCGTGCCACGCTGCGGTGGTCCACGCCGATCATGGTGGGCACGTTGTGGCCCATCGCGTTCATCGTGTGGTGACTCTTGTGGCAGTGGAAGGCCCAGTCGCCTTCCTCGTCGGCGAGGAACTCGACCTGGCGCATCTGCCCGACCGCGATGTCGGTTGTTACCTCGGGCCAGCGCGAGCCCTTCGGCGTCGGCCCGCCATCCGTGCCGGTCACGGTGAACTCGTGGCCGTGCAGATGGATCGGGTGGTTGGTCATCGTCAGGTTGCCGATGCGCAGGCGCACCTTGTCGTTCTGCCGCACCACCAGCGGATCGATGCCCGGAAAGATGCGGCTGTTCCAGCTCCACAGGTTGAAGTCGAGCATCGTCATGATCTTGGGCGTCGCGCTGCCCGGCTCGATGTCGTAGGCGTTGAGCAGGAACACGAAGTCGCGGTCGACCTCGTCGATCAACGGATGCTTGGCCTTGGGGTGCGTGATCCAGAAGCCCATCATCCCCATCGCCATTTGCACCATCTCGTCGGCGTGCGGGTGGTACATGAAGGTGCCCGGCCGACGTGCGACGAACTCGTAGACAAAGGTCTTGCCCGGCTCGATCCCCTTCTGGGTCAGGCCGGTGACGCCGTCCATGCCGTTGGGCAGGCGCTGGCCGTGCCAGTGCACGCTCGTCACCTCGGGCAACTTGTTGGTGACGAAGATGCGCACCCGGTCACCTTCGACGACCTCGATCGTCGGGCCCGGGCTCTGGCCGTTGTAGCCCCACAGGTGCGCCTTGAAGCCGGGCGTCATCTCGCGCACCACCGGCTCGGCCACGAGGTGGAACTCCTTGACGCCGTTGTTCATGCGCCAGGGCAGCGTCCAGCCGTTGAGCGTGACCACCGGGTTGTAGGGCCGGCCGGTCTCGGGAACCAGCGGCGCCATGGTGTCGGGCTTCGTCTGGATGACAGGTTCGGGCAGTGCGGCCATCGCCACCTTGCTGACCGCTGTGGCGGTGACGGCCGCCGTGACAGCACCAGCGCTGCCGAGGAAATTGCGTCGGGAAACCATGTGATCGTTCCTGGGTTCAGTGCCCGGCGTCAGCGCCGGGGCCGGCCGCCGATGCGGGGCCGGCGGACGGCGTGAGGCTGGGCTTGCCGATGAGGGCCATGTCGAGGTCGGCTTGCGCGAGCCAGAAGTCGCGCTTGGCCTCGATGGCGGCGTTGACGCTGGCGATCTGCAGGCGCGCGTCGGCCAGCAGTTCGAAGACGCCGATGAGCATGCCGTTGTAGCGGAGCACGTTCTCCTCGGCGATCTGCTTGCGCAGCGGCACGATTTCGTCCTGGTGGTGGCGTGCGATGTCGTACGCCGAGCGCCACGCGCCGTAGGCTTCACGCACTTCCGAGCGTGCGTTGATGGCGGTCTCGGCTGCACGGTGGACCGCCTGCATGTACACGCCTTCGGCGCGTGCCACGCGAGCACCACCCCAATCGAACAGCGGCAGTTCGACTCCGATCTCCCAGCCGCGCTGGGTCGGAACCTCGTTGGAACTGTTGCGCACCACGCCGAGTTCGAGGACGTTGATGAAGCGTGTGGTCTTCGTCAGGCCCAGGTTGCGGGCAGTCTGCTCAGCCGCCAGCTTGGCGCCCTGCACGTCCAGCCGCTGCGCCAGCGCGACGCGTTCGATGTCCGGTCGATCGATCAGGTCCTGCGGCAGGTCCGGAAGGCGATCCGGCAACTTGAACTGGGTCTGCGCACCCCACAGGCCGAGCAACCGCGTCAGACGCTCGCGCGAGGCGCGCTGGGCCTGCTCGGCGCGGGCCAGGTTCAGTGCGGCGTCCGCGTAGAAGCTCTGTTCCCGGGCGCGCTGCAGCTTGGTGAAGTTGCCCACCTGCTCCATGCGGCGCGCGAGTTCAGCGCTCGCCTCCGCGGCCTGCTTCACCTGGCGCATGTAGCGCACCGTTTCCTCGGCGGCGAGTGCAGTGACCCATGCTTTGCGCGTGTCTGCGGCCACCGACAGCATGGACATGGTGACCATGCCCTTTGTGGCCTCGAAGCGCCTGGCCTCCATGGCGCTGATCATCGGCATGGCGATCAGCCGCGCGAGGTTGAAGTGGATCCCGCGCTCGAGTTCGATCTCGTCGCCTCGCCTGAGGCGGCTGAAGCTGAAACCGGGGTTGGGCAGGCGCCCGGCCTGCACGACTTCGGACTCCGTGATGCCGAGTTCCTGGAAGCTGGCCTGCAGCCCGCGGTTGTTCAGCAGCGCGACCTGCACCGCGTCGTCGGCCGAGAGAGGCTTGGCCAGCAGTTCGCCGACGCGCTGGTCGATGCTGTCCTGGTCCGCCTCGCTGCGCGCCCAGCGGACCTCCTTGCCGAGCCGATCCTTGGCAGCCTGCTCGACCGGAGCGAAGCCGCCATCCGGGCTGAAGGACGCGCAGCCTGAAAGCACGGCGGCACCGGTGAGGAGCACAAGGAGTCGCAGTCGCGGCCGAAACATCGGTGGCCGCCAAAAGGTGGCGTTGAGGGCGAGGGTCTTCATGGCATCTTGTGGCCGCTGTGCCCTTGGGGCATGGCCTGCGGATCGGGTTTGGGGGGCGGAGCAGCAGGCGCAGACGCCGCAGGCTCGGGCTGCTGCGCCTCCCGGGCGTAGGTGCGCCAGCCGCCGGTGCGCGCCGCGGTGTCGTTGGCATCGCGCCAGGGAATCGCCTTGTCGTCCGCCGCGCGCCGATAGCGGCTGAAAGCCGACTCGTAGGCAACGGCGGGTACGCTGGCGCTGGCGTCCAGGGGATCGGCCTTGCGGGCGGTCGAAGGGGATGTCTGCGCAGCAGCTGCCAATGCAGCGGCGCACAAGGCGGCTGGCGTCAGCCAGCGCAAGGTGGAAGTGACCATCTTGTCCTCGTGTTGGAATCAGGAACGCCCTGCCAACGTGGCGGGAGCGACCAGGTCCGGTGGCCGACGGCGTGCCAGGCACGCCGAACGGGCACCAGTTACACGAGGTGGGTGCGGGGTGGTCGGTCCGGTCCGTCGGACACAAAGGCGTCGACGGTGACCATCTCTTCCGCGAAGACCGCGGGTGCGGCCGTCGGTTCGAGGAGGCGGGGTATCGCGCTCGGCAGTGCGGAACCTGCGCAGCAAGAGGCGCACGAACTGCACTTGTACTGAGCCAGATCGGACAACTTGCTGGACTGCGCCTTGGCCTGAGGGGCGGCACCATGGTCCGGCTGGGCCGCACCATCCGCTACGTCGGCAGGATGATGATGGGCACCTGCCTCGCGGTCCGCATGCCGATGTTGCGGGGCTTCCATGGTGGCCCCCATGCGCGCGTGGCTCGATCCGCAATGCGCCATGGTCACGCCCGCCATCCCCTGAACGGGAAGCGCGATGGCGACGAACCAGACGATCAGGAGTCGGAGCCAGACCTGCATGGCGCGCACTCTAGCTGATCCCGCCCGAACGCGGGTTCGCGTCCTGGATCGTCCGCGGGCTCATCGCTGCGCGAAGCCAGGCCTGCCACGGGGCTTGGCCCCGGTGGGACCGTCCTCCCCTCCCTCCTCGGCCAGGTTCTCCAGGATGGGGCAGTCCGGACGCTCGTCGCCTTTGCAGCAGTGAACCAGGTGTTCGAGCGTCGCCTTCATGACGAGGATTTCCTGAGCCTTCTGCTCCAGTTCGGCGATGTGGGCCTGAGCCAGCGCCTTGACCTGTCGGCTGGGACGCTTGCGGTCCTGCCAGAGGCCGACCAACTCGCCGATGGTGTGGATGGAAAAGCCAAGATCGCGTGCGTGACGGATGAAGCGCAGTGTGTGGACCTCGGCCGCCGAATACTGTCGGTAGCCGGACTCGGTGCGCCGGGGTGCCGCTAGCAAGCCCACCTCTTCATAGTGCCGGATCATCTTCGCCGACACGCCGGTGGCCCTGGCTGCATCGCCAATGTTCAACATTTCCACGGCGTTGTCCTTGCTACTTTGGCCGATGCGTTCATTCGCAGTCCTTGCAGATCTAGTAGGTTAAACCTTGCCCTCGTGGAAAGGTCAAGGCGCGCCCGACAGCCACAGCTCTCTCTCGGTGTTGGCCCGATCTGGCTTGACATTCCCATAGTGGGAGGGTTGAGACTTTGACGGTCAACAACAGCGATAGAGGACTCACATGCTCACGTTCGAAGTCAAGGACATGACTTGCGGTCACTGCGTCAGCGCGATCACCAAGGCGGTCGAATCTGCGGACCCAGGGGCCCGCGTCCAGATCGACCTGGCCCGGCATCGCGTCGAGGTCCAGCCAGTGTCTGGCGATCTCACGCGCTTCTCCGAAGCCATCTCGGCGACTGGCTACACACCAACCGTAGCGGAGACACCGGGCGACGTGACCGTCCCAGCGAAGAAAGGCGGCTGCTGCTGCGGGTGAACTTGGCGTGCAGGCAGGGCCCCTTCTGAGAGGACCGCCGGGCCTTCAACGGTGTTGAGTTGGTCGGTCGGCCTGCCGGCTTGCTTGTTCCGCCGAATTTCCGGCACCAAATGACGTCCTGATAAGAACACTTTTCAGGGCGTCAGAAGCAGGCCCAGGCGACGTGCGTCAGGAAACGTCGCGAAAGATTCAGGGGTCGGACCTCCTCATCGATGGGCAGGCAGCGCTGGCATGCTCTTGGCGGTCATCCATACCCACGCAGCAGGCAGACCGGCCAGCACCTTCTCCTTCGCCGACCGCTCTTTCGCCTCCATGAGGGGACTCATCACATGCAGCGGCATCGGCACAGTTCCACTGTCCAGCAACAAGACGTTGGGAAAACCCGCCGCCGATCTGGCGTCGTACCTCATCGGCTTCATGAATGCGCGCTGCTCGCGCTGGAGCAACTCGATCAGTGGAAGTTCGTGCAACCCGTCCAGGGGAATCCACTGATCCGTGGTCAGCATCATGCTCACCGTGTCCACCTGGTAGACGTGCTCGCGCTTGGCGTAGACCAGGGCGGCCATCATCACGCGCGGCTTCTTCGGCACATCCGCGTCGCGCGCCTGCAGGATGGCTGCATAGCTGCGTTCGACGCGCTCCCATGCCTTGGTCTCGATGTACTGAGGCACATCCGGCATGTGCTTGACGACGATCCGGCGGCCGAAGGCCGTCGCCTCCGAACTGTTGTACTCGCCGACGATGATGGCCATCTTGTACTGGCCGGCATCTTCAGGCGACAGCAGCAGCGCGAGCTTCTTGCGCCTGCGCTCGCCGATCTCGTCCTTGAGTTCGACCCTGAACGGCTCCGGGACATACAGCCGCTCGTCCAG
>JBPPMF010000193.1:0-12755 GCA_051305915.1 Thiobacillus sp.
TGTGGCCGCGCGAGCAACGGATCAGCCCAGCGGCTTGCAGCCGCCCTGCGGCCTCGGTCACGCTCTCGCGGCGCACGCCCAGCATGCTGGCGATGAGTTCCTGCGTCACAGCGACTTCGCTGTCCCGCAATCGATCGAGGCTGTGCAGCAGCCAGCCGCACAAATGTTGATCGACGGTGTGGTGGCGGTTGCAAATGGCAGCCTGCGCGATCTGCGCGACCAGCGCCTGCGTGTAGCGCAACAGCAGGCGCCTCACCGAATCGTATCGGTCGAACTCTTCCCTGATCATCTGCGCCCCGATGCGAAAGCCCTGACCCGCGATCAGCACCGAGCCGTAGCCGGTCGTTGAGGCATTCCCCATGAACAGTGACACACCGACGATGCCTTCGTTGCCCACGACGGAGAACCCGGTCGACGAACCGTTGCTCAAGATGTACCCCAGCGAGACGATCGCACTGGTGGGAAAGTACGCATGCCGCGGGACCCGGCCCGGCTCGTAGAGAACCTGCCCCAACTTCAGGTCGACGCGCTCCAGTTTCGGCTTCCACCGCTGCCAGTCGGCATCTGCAAGTGCCGCAAGCAAGCGGTTGTCGATCGGGCATCTGGAATCAATCATCACTCACCTCAAGGCGCTCGGTAAGTTCCCAAGTCAATTTTGCAGGCGTCCTGGTCGGCACTGCATTGACACAGCGCAATCGCGGGCGAACTTTCAGTTCGTTGGCGCACAGAACCCACTGGACAACAAGTGCAAATTGAGCCCCCTGACATACCTATTTCCTATTCAGAGAATCACAGCGATGTGACACGGGCATTTCAACTTGCCCCACCTGCAGCGCGGGCCGCGGTGCAGGACTTCGAGGACGGCACCACGCAGGGCTGGACCGCCGGCGGCGGCCCGCTGGGCGGCGTTCCCTTGGCTCCGCCAACGGTGGTGTCCGGCGGCGCAGGCGGTGCACAGGATGATTTTCTGCAGGTCACGTCCCTCGGCGGTTCCGGCCCCGGCAGCACACGGTCCACCGTCAATCCCGCCGCGTGGGGCGGCGACTGCACCGACGCCGGCCTCGCCACGATCGGCATGGACCTGCGCAACTTCGGCGCGGCCGACCTCTACATCCGCCTGCTGCTCGAAGATCTCTCCGACCTAGGCGATGGGGCCGCGCTGCTGAAGTCGGCCACGCGCCTTCGCATCCTGGGAAGCGAATTTCCGGGGCGGCTGTTAGCACCGGGCCTACAGCCACCTGTCGCCGCCACCCTCGGCGAGAGACAACATCACGCCGAACGTGTTTGCGGATGGCAACGGGGGCAACGACGTGCCTGAACCTTCTACCGGCTGGCTCGCGGCGCTTGGGTTGCTGGCGGCGGCGAGGATGATCCGGCAGCCGCGGTCGGGTGCCGGTGCTCCCGCCGCGCGGTGGGCCGCCAGCGATGCGGCACAGCCCTGACTTCGAAGCTCGCGCCGCACTCGGGGCCGGCGCGTGAACGGATTCAGGTCACGCGATTCCGGCTGCGGCTTTCACTTCGGTGATGAACGCCTGTTCCTTTTCGCTGACGCGCACTCCGCCAAAACCCAGAAATCCACCTTCCTTCGATGCGTTCGCGGCTTGCTCGGCCACGCGCACGAGCATCTGTCCGTAGGCCTCGGCCTCAGCAGGCGTCGCCTTGGCGGCCACCAGGGCCGCGGCGGACCTGACTCGTTCGAGCACCGCATTCTTGAGGCTTTGCATCTGCTGCTCGCGCGGGCCTTCGCCCAGCAACGCCTTCGGGTCCGGCATGCCGGGCATGCTGCGATCGGCCGCAAGCGCGGCGAACAGTTCGAGGCTGCCGTTCGTCTTGAACGCCTCCGCCACGCCCTTCGCGCCTGCGAACGACTCCTTGACCGACGAAAAAATCCCTGACGGATCGGCAGCGGCCACGCCGCCGGCGACGAACGAAGGCACGACGCGCAGCAGCGTCCATTCCTCGCTCGTGAACGTATCCTGCTTGGCCATGATCGACTCCTGCTGTGGGCTGTGGAAGTACGTGACCATTAGTGCCGCCGGAGATGGGCGGACGCCAGGTCCCGTCCGAGGGTACAGATATCATCCGCCGTCGTTGCCGACAGTAGCCCATAGTCTGCGAAAATTGTGCCCCGTCGCCCGATACCTTCAGCACTCCATTTGCGAACTCTGATCGACCGGATTCCCGAACGCCCATCCACCCGGCGAACGCCCGCCGAGCGACAATCCGGCAGTCGTCTGCGGCCGACCGGGAGCAGAATCGATATGCGGGGTCGCCTGACCAAGGGGTGGACGACTTGTCGATCCGCAGGCTGGCTCGGTGCGCGTCGCAACCGGGTCGCGCTCGAAACCCCTGCGGCAGCGAAGCGAGTCATGACATGCTCAGTTCATCGTTGATTGGCCTGGTCGCCACGGCGATCTTGATGACTGCTTCGGCCTGGGGGGCGCCCGCGAAGAAACCCGCGGTCAAGGGGCCGTCCGCAGCACCCGCCGCCGAAGCACCGGCAGCCGAGCTCACCCCCGGTCAGCTCGACGCTGCGAGCCGCGTGCTGACCGGCCAGATACCTTGTGAGTTCGGCCAGAGCATCCGGATAACGCCGATCGACGGCAAGCCGGGCTACTTCGAGATTGTCTTCAAGAGGACCACCTACACCCTGGTGCCACAAGAGACCTCCACCGGTGCCGTGCGGCTTGAAGATCGCAAGGCCGGGGTGGTGTGGCTGCAGATTCCCGCCAAGTCGATGCTGCTGAACTCCAGGATCGGCAAGCGCATGGTCGACAACTGTCTGCACAGCGAGCAACGGTTCGTGGCAACGCCGGCCGAGAACTCGCTCGGTATCGCCGATGCCCCTCTCGCGCCTTCGGGGCTCTCGGACCCGCAAGGGCCCGCATCGGCGGCTCCGGCGCTCTCGCGCTGAAGTGGTTGTTGAAGAACGGAGGTTCCCGAGACGTGCCCGTGAGCCCATCCCGCCGTCTTGATCCTCCGGTAGACGATGCGCGCGACCACGTGCTTGGCGTAGCGGGAGCTCCGATCACGCTGGTCGAGTACGGCAGCTACGCCTGTCCGCATTGCCGCGCGGCCAACGATGCCATTGCCGCGCTGCGTGACCAGTTCGGCGATCGCATGCGGTATGTGTTCCGGCATCGGCCGCTCACGGACAACGCGCTGGCTCGCCGTTCTGCGGAACTGGCGGAGTGCGCCACGCCGGGACGGTTCTGGACGATCCACATGCAGTTGATGACGCGCTCGGCAACGCTGACCGAGGACGATCTCGTCGCGGTCACCACCGAGTTCGGGCTCGAGGCCCCGGAGGCGGCCGAGGCCTCTGGGCGCGCGAAGGCGCGCGTCGACGCGGACGAGCGAAGCGCCCGCGCCAGTGGCGTGAGGTTTACCCCAACCTTCTTCATCAACGGCCGCCGTTATGACGGGCCGTGGGACGAGACATCACTGAGGGAGGCCATGCTCGGCACTCTCGGCCACCGCGTCCAGGCGGCGGCGCTCGATTTCGCAAGCT
Organism: Thiobacillus sp.; assembly: GCA_051305915.1. Classification (GTDB taxonomy): domain Bacteria; phylum Pseudomonadota; class Gammaproteobacteria; order Burkholderiales; family Thiobacillaceae; genus Thiobacillus. The sequence continues at coordinate 3,512 of JBPPMF010000193.1, forward strand.
GGGGACCCTCGGCGGGCGTCCTCTTGCTCCTGGCGACGCTGCTGGCGCTGGCGCTGTCGAATTCGCCGCTCGGCCCTGCCTTCGCGGGGCTCTGGGAACGCGAGCTCGGCGTCTCCCTCGGCGACTGGCGCTTCAGCATGTCGTTGCACCACTGGGTCAACGACGGGCTGCTAACGATCTTTTTCCTGGTCGTCGGGCTCGAGATCAAGCGCGAGTTCACCGTCGGCCACCTGGCGAACGGACGTTCTGCGGCCCTTCCGCTCGCGGCCGCGATCGGCGGCATGGTCGTCCCGGCGCTGCTATACCTGCTGCTGATTCCACCCGGCCCGCTCGCGCGAGGCTGGGGCGTGCCGATGGCCACCGACACCGCCTTCGCCATCGCGCTTATCGCGATGATGGGCCGCCGGGTCCCGCTGGAGTTGCGGGTGTTCCTGACGGCGGCGGCGATCGTCGACGATATCGGCGCGATCCTCGTGGTCGCGGTGTTCTACTCGGGCGGTCTTCAAATCGCTTACCTGGTCGCCGCGGCAGGCGCGGTGGCGGCGCTGGCGTTCCTCAACCGCTCTCATGTCTATCGGCTCCTGCCCTACGTCCTGGTCGGCATCGTGCTTTGGGCGTGCATCTTTGCTGGCGGGCTGCACGCGACACTCGCGGGCGTGCTCCTGGCGCTGTTCATTCCGACGCGTCCGCCGCCGAACCTGCGCGCCCTGATGATGCAGGCCGACGCTATCCTGGTGGAAGAGGCGAAGCGAGGCGGCGAGGTGCTCCGCCACGGGCCTTCGCTGCCGACGCTGGATGCGCTCGACGCGATCCACGACCGACTGGAATCGCCGGCGGACCGTCTGCTGCGACATGCCGGGGCGCGCTCGAGCTACATCGTGCTGCCGATCTTCGCGCTGGCGAATGCGGGGGTCGTGCTGAGCGCGGACGTACTGAGCGGACATGGCCCACTCGTCCTCGCGATCATCGCGGGACTGGTGCTGGGCAAGCCGCTCGGGGTTTTTGCGGCATCGGCAATCGCGGTTCGGGCACGCGTCGCCGAAAAGCCCGACGCCTATAGCTGGCGGCAGCTTGCGGGCGCTGGATCACTCGCCGGCATCGGCTTCACGATGTCGCTCTTCATCGCAGGGCAGGCGTTTCCGTCCGCGGGTGATTTTGCCGCCGCGAAGGTGGCGATCCTTTTGGCTTCCGTCATCTCGGGTGTCATCGGCACGGCTCTGCTCTGGAACGCAAAAGCGCCAAGTGAGGAACACCGTCCGGACTGACAGGCAGCGGGATCAAGTCTTCGGCGTCGCCCGGCATCGGGTCGGGGCAAGGTTGCCAGTTCATGGATGCTCTCCATTTCAACGCTTCAGCACGTCATGCCACTCGGGTTGAAGCTCGATCTGGGCCGCCGAGGGCGGCCGCCCCATCGAGGAAGCCCTGCCTGCGATTCGCGGACATCGCTATATGCATCTTGTGGGATTGCAGGTCGTCAGCGATACTTTGACCACTCGGCTGTCCGCTATGGCTCGCTGAGTACCGCGCATCTCAGCTCTGTCCGGGCTGTGGATCTAAACCACTCGTTGGTGGAAAAGACCCCGGCCAGTGCCTACAGTCGTCATGGTTGATCGATGCTTCCAAGACGCGTTGATTTCACCTGCAAACATCAACCCTTATTTGGAGAAGCCCATGCGTGCAAAGCTTCGTTTGTTGGCGACGTCGTTCGCGTCCGTCGTACTGGCTGCCGCTACACTGCCCGCCACTGCTCAGTCGGACGCGCCCATCGTGATCGGCTCGTCGATCCCGCTGACGGGCGGCGTGTCCACCTTCGGGCAGCATTCGCGCTGGGGCACCGAACTAGCGATTGCGGAGGCTAACGCCGCCGGCGGCGTGCTGGGCCGCAAGATCGAGGCCGACTTCCAAGACAACCGCTGCAACCCGGCTGAGGCCGTGAAGAGCGTGACGCAGATGATCGCGAACAAGAAGTACGTGGCGATCTTCGACGGCCTGTGCAGCTCGGCGGCGCTAGCCATTATGCCGCTGGTCGAACGTGCGGAGATACCGTTTGTGGTGGCCAATGCATCGGCCACGTCCATCGCCGAAAAATCCGGCGTGGGTGGCAACAAGTGGACTTTCAAGGTCAACCCGACGGACGGCAGCATGCTGGACGCGCTGGTCGGCTGGCTGGACAAGGACGGCAAGGCCGACAACATCGCCTTCCTGGGCGAGGACACCGACTTCGGCCGCGCCGGCTCGTCGGGACTGGAGGGAGCACTCAAGAAGCGCAACAAGAAGCTCACCGACGTGGACTTCTACCAGAAGGGCACAGCCGACTTCAGCAACGTGCTGGCCAAGATCAAGGCCAAGAAGCCACAGCTGCTGGCGCTCTACGCAATCGACGCCGACTTCCAGAATCTAATGCGCCAGTGGTACACGGCCGGCGGCGGTGTGCCGCTCACCGGCCGCGTACTGGTCGACCAAGTCCCGAAGGAGATAATGGCCAGCGGTTTCCTGGACGGCACCACCTCGGTGCAGCCGTACGACCCGTCCATCGATACCCCCGGCAACAAGACCTTCGTCGAGACCTTCACCAAGAAGAATGGCACCGCGCCTATCATGGTGGCCTTTGAGTCCTACGAAAGCACGCGCATCTTGATCGACGCGATCAAGCGCGCCGGCAGCACCGACCACGCGGCCGTGCGCGATGCGCTGACGAAGACGAGGTACCAGTCCATCCTTGGCGGCGCCCCTCTGGAGTTCGACGCCAACAACCTGCTGCACAACAACGCGGTCATCCTCGGCATCAAGGACGGCAAGGTCGTCGTGCTCGGCTTCAGCAAGACCTGAAGGCACGTCAGCGCGGCATGGACGTCAGTTTCCTAATCCAGATCCTTCTCAACGGCTTGGTCATCGGCGTCATCTACGCGCTCATCGCGATGGGCCTTTCGCTCATCTTCGGTGTGCTGGAGATCGTCAATTTCGCGCATGGCGAGTTCTACATGCTCGGTGCGATGGCAGCGTATTTCCTGAGCACCAACCTGAGCATCGGCTACTGGCCAACGATCGTGCTGGTGACCGTGGGGGCCGTGGCGGTGGGCTACATCCTGTATGAGGTGCTGCTGGCCACGCTGCGCGGCGAGAGCTTCGAGCGCAGCATTCTGCTGACGCTTGGCCTGTCCATGGTGCTGCAGAACGGCGCCGTGTTCTTGTTCACGACCACGCCCAAGATGGTGGTGTCTTCGCTGACCTACAGCAACGTCATCATGGGTGATGTGCGCATGTCGGTGCTACGGCTGTTTGCGCTGGGCCTGGGCATCGCGGCGTTCGTCGTGCTCTGCCTCATCCTCTACCGTACGCAGGTGGGCAAGGCCATGCGTGGCGTGTCGCAAAACCGCGAGGCGGCGCTGATGGTGGGTATCGACCCGCGCGCTGTATCGCGGCTGGCGGTGGCCATCGGCATCGGCCTGTCGGGCCTGGCCGGCGCTGCGCTGGCACCGATCTACGCGGTGCATCCACTGATGGGCTTTTCGTTCGTGTTCAAGGCGTTTGCGATCATCATCATTGGTGGACTTGGCAACGTGGCGGGTGCGGCGATCGCCGCCATTGCCTTGGGCGTGCTGGAAAGCCTGATCGGCGGCTTCCTGCCCAATGTCATGGTGGACGGGCTGGCCTTCGCCGCCATGATCCTGATACTGCTGATACGGCCGCAGGGCTTGTTCGGGCGCGGGGTGCGGGTATGAACGGCCGCCTTCGGGGCACACTGGCGATCGTTGGGCTGGTGCTGCTGTTCGCAGTGCCCTCCTTCACTCGCGACGAATATGTGCTTGCGCTGGGCGTGAGCTTCGCCACCTTCGCCGTGCTGTCGGGCGGATTCAACCTGGTCTATGGCTACGCGGGGCTGCTGTCGTTTGCACAGGTCGGATTCTTCGGTCTGGGCGGCTACACGGCGGCGCTGCTCGTCACCGACGCCAACTTGCCGGTGTGGGCCGCGGCGCTGGCGGGCGCCGTGCTCGCGGCGCTGATGGGGCTCGGCATCGGCTACTCGTCGCTGCGGCTGTCGCGCCACGCGTTTGCCATCGTGACGCTGAGCTTCGCGCTGCTGTGCATGATCATCTCGCGCGACTGGGTCTCGCTCACGCGCGGGGCCATGGGCATCCCGGGCCTGCCGGTGCCACAGCTCAACCTGCCAGGTGGCCTGAACTGGCGTCTGAACAATCCGTCGGACTTCTACTATTTGTTGCTGGGCGTATCGGTACTGTGCATGGGCGTGATCTATGCCGTGGTCACTTCGCGCATCGGCCGCGCGCTACGTGCGGTCAAGCTCAATGAGCCGCTGGCCCAGTCGCAGGGCATCAATCCGCTGCGCTACAAGCTCATGGCCGTGACGCTGTCAGCGTTCACGACGGGCCTGGTCGGAGGTTTCTTCGTGTTCTACCTGACCATCGTGGACCCGTCGATCTTTGACTTCTACTACACCGAGACCATGCTAATCATGGTCATTCTGGGCGGTGCGGGCAGCTACTGGGGCGTGTTGCTGAGCACGGCAATCCTCACAGCCCTTCCCGACTTGCTACGTTTCACCACCGACCTGCGCATGGTGCTTTACGGGGTGATACTGATCGTCGCGATGCTGGTGTTCCCGGGCGGCATTGGTGGCTGGTTCGAGCGGCGGCGCATCGAGCGCTGGCGCCAGGTACCTTACGGCGGAAGGACGCCGTGAACGCGGCCACCAACCCTCTGCTGGAGGTGCGGGGCCTCACGAAACGTTTCCTGGGCCTGACCGCGGTCGACCGCCTCTCCTACACCGTGGAAGCTGGCAGCATAGTGGGCCTGATCGGGCCCAACGGCTCGGGCAAGAGCACTAGTATCGACTGCATCTCCGGCTTCCAGCCGGTGGACGCCGGCGAGTGGTTCCTCGACGGCCAGCCGCTGGCCGGCCTGGCGCCCCATCGCATTGCACTGGCCGGGCTCACGCGCACCTTCCAGACGGTGCGCGCCTATAACGAATTGAGCCTGCTGGACAACCTGTGTATCGCCTCGCAGGAGAGCGACGGCCACGGTTGGTGGGCATCGCTGTGGCGCGGGGCCGGCGTGCGGCAGGCCGAAGCGGCCGCCGTCGCGCGGGGGCGCGAGTTGCTGCGGACCGTGGGCCTATTGGCCTATGCTGATGCGCCCACGGCCGTGTTGTCGTATGGGCAGCGCAAGCTGCTGGCAATTGCAGCCAGCATGATGACGCGGCCCCGCTTGGTAGTGCTGGACGAACCTGTGGCGGGCGTCAACCCGACCATGGTGCGACACATCGAGCAGGTGATCGCCCAGCTCAACCTCGAAGGTGTCACGCTCATCATCGTGGAGCACAACGTCGAATTCATCATGAACCTGTGCCAGCGCGTCATCGTGCTGGAGTCGGGCCACAAAATCGCCGACGGCACGCCCAGCCTGATCCGCAGCGACCCGCGTGTGCTGGCCGCCTACCTGGGCCAGGCCCACGTGGCCGACATGGAAAAGAGCGATGCCTGAGATGGAATCCAAAGGCAACGCACTGCTTGAATTCGATGCGCTGTCCGCTGGCTACGCCGACGACCCGATCGTGCGCGACTTCACCACCACCATCGACTGGGGCAGCATCACAACCATCATCGGCCCCAACGGCGCGGGCAAGTCGACGCTGCTGAAAGCAGTCTATGGGCTCAACAAGCATTTCAGCGGCACGCTGCGGTTCATGGGCCAGCCTATTGAACGACTGGCGCCACGCGACCGCCTGAAGCTGGGCATTGGCTTCGTCCCGCAGGGCCGCTGCAACTTCCCGCTGATGACCGTGCGCGAGAACCTGGATCTGGGCGCCTACACCCTCAAGGGCGCGGCCGTGGCCGAGTCTATAGCGCGGGTGCTCGGGCTGTTTCCGATGCTGGAGACAAAGCTAAAGGTCCTGGCCGGCAACCTGAGCGGCGGTGAGCAGCAGATCCTGGAAACGGCCATGGTGTTGCAGTCGCAACCGCGTCTGTTGCTGCTGGACGAGCCGTCGCTCGGCTTGTCGCCGGGCAACCAGCACCAGATCTTCGCAACCATCGCGCAACTTCGCAGCCAGGGCATAACGGTGCTGGTGGTGGAGCAGAACGCACACGGTGCGCTGCAGATCTCGGACACCGGCATCGTCATGGAACTTGGACGCATCTTCATGGTGGCGCCCGCGGCGCAGATCATTTCCGATCCGCGCATCAAGGTCGCCTATCTGGGCCGATGAGCCCTGTCCCCAGTCTGTCGAAAGTCGAGATAACGATGAACGAATGGCTCACTCCACGCGGCCACACGGTCGCGATCCTGTTCAGCCAGCGTAGCCGCGACGCCTATGCGAAAGAGGCGGCTGACAACGGCGAGACCTACGCCTTCGCCGATGCGTGGGACAAGCCCCGCACCTGGGTGAAGGGCGAGTACGCCTACCTCGCACCCAACGCGGCCAGCCTGCTGCTGGCGCGCTGCAACCTAAAACACGACGTGGTCGAGGAAGAGGCCCTCGTCGATGCCGTGCTGGCCGGCCTGCAGGCGCTGGTGATTCCCAACGCGGCGCACCTCGCGCCTTCCACCATCGCGCGCATCGAGGCCTGGATGCGGGATCCGACCAAACGCCTGGTGGTGACTGGCAAGACCAACCTGCCACTCGCATTGCTGGGCTTGACGTCCATCGAATCCCGAGTGGTGGCCGGTTACACCGGCTGGCGCTGGCATGACGGCACGCCCTTTGCCGGCCCAGCCTGGGAACCCATGTACGTGAGCGGCTACAAGGCCCATCCGGTGATGGCGGTGGTGCCCGCAGCTGGCAGTCGCGTGCTGGCTGACCTGTTGGAGTTCAGCGGCGACCTGAGCGACGCGACCACCGTGCACGCCGAGACGCTCGGCCCCGGCATCGTCACCACCGGCCGCAGTCTCTACATCGCCAACCAGGTGTTTGAACTCATGGGCGGCATGATGCAGGCGCATCTGAACGTGGAAGCCGTGCGCCACTGGGCCAACCCCACGCACTGGGGCGACACACTGATGTTCTTCATCCGTCGGCTGCTGCTGGACGTCGGCATGGACACGCTGTGGAACACACGGTTGCGGTCGTTCGGCACCTACGACGGTGTACTGTCGTTCCGCCATGACGTGCACGGCATGACCGACTATACGATGCTGGACTACCAGATCCAGAACCTGATCCCGGCCAGCTACGACATCGAGGACCCGGGCTTCTCGACCAACAACACCGAACCCATGGCCAGCGCCTGGGTCGCGCGCACCACGCGCAACAGCTTCATCGAGCCGGCGCTGCACAACGACAGCTCCATCGGCGACCCGCCCGAAGCCATCCGGGGCAAGGGACTGTTCACACACGTGATCAACGCGGAGAAAAGCCTCGGCTTCACCGTCTGCACCTGTGGCCGCCACGCGGGCGGCCACATGCACCCCGAGACCATTGACGCGATGGACTACCTCTACGCCAACCAGCCCACGGTACTGGGGATGTGCACGTTCTGCTACTACCACATGATCGAGTACGGGGTGCGCGACCCGAACGTCATGGTCGAGGGTGCCATTGGTGGCAAGGAGCTCACCTACATCACCGACCTGCGTCGCACCATCGCCACGCCGGGCATCTGGTTCCCGTTCCATGCGGTGGTTACCACCGACAGCGAATGGCGGCCGCTGCGCGGCTGGGACCGGACACACGAATACGACGCCGCCTACGAACTGGTGGAGACGATATTCGCCAGCCACAACTCGCGGCTGCGCGGCGCCGACGACCAGCTGGAAAATGGCGTCTACAGCTTCCAGTACCACCCCGAACTCTCGCGCGACCCCTCGCTCAACGACGGCAAGGGCACGCTTGACTATGTGCGCTACTGCATCAACCTTGCAGAACGCAAGAACTACTGGATCGCCACGCAGGCCGAGCTCTACCAGCGCATGTCCGACTATGAAGATCTGGTGATGCAGGTGGCTGACGGTGGCCGCACGGTGACCGTGTGCAACCCCACGGGCCGACGCATCGCCGGCATGGTGATTGAGCAGCGCCTGCCATTCCACAGCGTGTGGCAGGGCGACGAGGAACTCGTGCACGTGGCCGACGGTCGGTTTGTCACGCTGCCGCCTCTTGCCCCTGGTGCCGTGGTGACGCTGAACTTCAGTGACGAAGTGGTCGAAGCACCGCTACTGCGCCTGCCCAGCAACAAGGGGCTGGTGGTGCACGACGCGCGGCGCTTCCCCGCCACGGGCGAGACCCGCCTGTTGCTGAACCTGTGCCGTGCGCAACCGCTGTGTGTGGAAGGCGTCGACCCCGAAGGTGCCTACCGCGTGCAGGTGGACAACGAGCCGGCGCGTTACTTTGCGCCGCGTATCGTACGCACCATCCAGGCGCAGCTGAGCAATAGCAAGACGCGCAAGGACGGCGCCGCCATCACGCGCCGCACCAAGCTGCCAGGCATCACCACCTTCCTCGACCTGATGATCCAGGGCGACGAGGACAACTTTGGTGAGCGCACCGTGCGCATCACGCAGCTGCCGCGCGCCGAGGCTGAAAAAGCGCGCGTGGCGATGCTTATCGCTACGCCGAAAAAAACTGGGCGAGTCACGCCAACCATCGAGTCGATCCCGGCAGCCGACTGACGCCGCGCACGGGACGGACCGCTGGCGCGAGCGGGTCCGCGCATGACGGCGTAAGCTCCCCCGTGCGGTTGAACCGCTCGATGTACGCGTTCTGGTTCGGCTTGCCGGGCTGGATGAAACGCAGTTCGATGTCCTTCGCCTTGCACCAGTCGGTGAAGTCGTAGCTGGTCAGCTCCGGGAAGCGGCCGATCGTGACCTCGTCGCGTTTGCCGCGCAGGCGGTACTTCAGCCGCCACTTCCGCACCCCTGACGGAAGGTGGTGCAGATAGAGTCCGCCGCCGTCGTTGACCTTCTTTGGCTTCTCGACGAGCGGCAACCGCGGCAGCTGCTTATCGCTCAAGACATGCGAGGCTGCATCATCGATGCCCCGTGTCGGCACCGGGTAACGGGCAAGGAGCTGGTGGGATGACATTTCGGACGCTCAACTGTTCCACAGCCATTCCCAGCTAGAACGTCTCATCGGATATCATGCAATCTCTACTTTTTGGATATGTAGGTTGGCATGCCCAAAATCGCAAAGGCGCTGACGCCGGTCCAGATCAATCGCCTTACAAAAGTGGGCTGGCACGCAGTTGGGGGGGTCGCCGGATTGTTACTGCAGATTCGCAAACCGGCTCGA
>JBPPMF010000228.1:0-5146 GCA_051305915.1 Thiobacillus sp.
GCCCGGCCGTGAGGCCGGGCGATGCCCGCCATCCGGGTAGCTGTGCGGATGATGGATGCTGTTTCAATCCGCGCCCGGCCGTGAGGCCGGGCGATGCTTGGTGGCGGTGTCGTTGTAGAGAACAACGTAGCGGTTTCAATCCGCGCCCGGCCGTGAGGCCGGGCGATGCGCTGCACATGCAATCTGTTGATTAATCTGCGCAGCATTCCAAGTTTCCGCGAACCCGCTTTGCGCTGCAATCGGGTGGCGCTGTTTTGTTATGGTCAACCTCTTCAGATTGTTAAAGAACAAGGGGTTATGGTGTGCGCGAAAATAATGGGTTTGTGTCTTTGATGAGGGTTCGCGCTTCATATCACCAAGGGGCCTTCAAAATCGACGGAGCGGAAGCAACCGTGTTGTTTGACGCGGAGTTCAACCGGCTCGGTGATGCGATAAAAGCGCAGATTGTCTTGGTTCGGGTCTATTTCATCCAATAGTTCGCGTTCAAGCTGCTCGAACTGCATTTCGTTGACAGTGCATTCGAAGACGGATTTTTGTACGCGCTGACCGACGCGCTCGCAGGCTTTGGCGACGCGCCGCAGGCGCTTGCGCCCGGCGGCGGTTTCAGTGGAAACGTCGTAGGTGACGATGATGAGCATGCTGCTTATTTGGCCACAAAGGGCAGGTAGCTTTCCATTTCGCCGCGCAGGGTGCGGGCGATGAAGCGCGCCTGAACGAAGGGCAGCAAGGCAAACGGCAGTTTGCTTTCGGTGAGCGGATGAGTGATTTCTTCCTGTTTGCGTTCTTGCCAGGCCGTGACGACGGCGCGGCGGCCTTTGTCATTGAGCATGACCGCACCACCTTCGCGCAAGTCGAAGTCGGCCGGACCGACCTGGCCGCGATTAATCAGGGTGAGCGCCAGGCGGTCGCACAGCACGGCACGGAATTCCTCCTGCAAGTCCAATGCGAGCGCGGCACGGCCAGGGCGCACCGTGTGCAGAAAACCGAGTTGCGGATCGAGTCCGACGGCTTCCAGCGCGGAACGGCAATCGTTCATGAGCATGGCGTAGAGAAAGGAAATCAGCGCGTTGAAGCGGTCCAGTGGCGGGCGACGGGTGCGGCCGTTGAGCTGAAAGTGTTCACGCATGGCGGGTTTGACGACGAGATTGGCGGCGGCGAAGTAGCCGCGTGCGGCCTCACCTTCAACGCCGCGTAGTTCATCCAGTGTGTTTGCGACGGCGGTTGCGCGCAGCGAGGCGGCGAGGTTGTCTGCCGTGCGGGTGAGTTGGGCCGCTTCAGCCTCTTCCGCTGCTTCGCGAGCACCGCGCTGCAACACACTGCGGCTGTTTTTGAGTTTTCCGGCAACGATTGCGCGGGCGAGTTCGAGCGTGAAGGCCGTGTCTCCTGCCTGCCGGTGCTGGGCCTGGCGCAAAAGAATATTGCCGGATATCGGGCCTTCGAGCCGCGCCTTGAAACGGCCATGGTCATCCAGCAGCACCAGCGATTTGCCTTCGTCGGCCAAGCGGTGCATGAGCGCAGGCGAAACCATGACGTTGCCGAAGCAGACCAGCCCGCCAATATGGTGCAGCGGTACCTGGAGTTTCTTTTCGCGTTCGACATCGATGCGCACGGTGGCGTTATCCAGGTGGACGTAAGCCTGGGGCGTCATGACATAGAGCGTGTTTTGGATTGTGTGCATTTTGTATTACGATTAGCGATACGTGCTGCAACTCATGGAGGATGACGTGGCGACCTTGAATTTACGCCTGCCCGATAGTCTGGATCGGCAATTAACCGCATTGGCGGCGCAAACCCACCAGAACCGGTCTGATCTGGCGCGCACCGCGCTGGAAAAATACCTGCGTGAGCAGGAGCGCGAACGGTTGATGGCCGAGATGGTTGAAGCAGCCCGGTTTTTAGCAACCAACCCCGAAGCGCGCGCGGAAAGCATAGCGATTGCCGAGGAATTTTTGCCGCTGGATAACGAGGCGCTCGACCGCGCAGAAGGCCGTAAGCCTGGTGATCCCGAACCTGAACAGTGGTGGAAATGATGCGACGTGGCGAAATTTGGCTGGCCAGACTCAATCCCAACACGGGTGCAGAAGCAGGCAAGGTACGCCCGGTGTTGATTTTGCTTAACGATGCATTGCTGGCTACCGGGATGAGTCCGGTGTTGTGCATTCCGCTGACTAGCAAATTGCTCAAAAACCTGGCCGGTTTGCGGGTTGCTATCCCGCCACGTGGGCGCCTGCTCAAACCCTGCTATGTCATGCCGGAGCAGGCGCGCGCGCTGGATCGGGGACGTTTTAGTGATACTCCGCTCGCCAGCTTGACGGGCGAGGAAATGATCGAAGTCGAAAGGCTTTTTGCAGCCACTTGCGGCATGGAGCATTGGCTCAGTCCGATTCATTAAACAGCTCCCCGAACAAACGTTTCAGTCGCGCACGCTCTGCCAGAGCTTCGGGCTGGCAAATTTCCTTCAGCGAACATTCCTTGCAGCGTGAGTCGTTCACCGGCGGCGGCAGCTTCCCGGAAGCGAGCATGGCGCGGATCGCCTCGGCGGTTTCTATCACCAATTGCCGCAGCTCTGGCGTGATCGCCACCTCGCGCCGCCGGTGGCTGGTGGCGTGAAAGATCGCGCCCTTGGGCACGGGGCGACCGAGCATGTCTTCCAGACACATCGCCTGCGCGGCGAGTTGGAGATCATCGTTCAACCACTTGCGCTTGGGGCCGTGCTTGTATTCGATGGGGTAAGGCGTGCCGTCAGCGAGAAATTCCACCACATCGCATTTTCCGATGAGCCCGATGCGATCTGACCAAACGGGCAAAGCTGTTTCGATGCGGCGGCCACCTTGTGTTTCGTGGTGGATGCCATCCACTTTCTCGTGCTCGGCATTGCCGCGAGCAGTGTGGATGTTGTCGGTGAATTCGCCTTCCATGTGAATCAGTCCGCAACGGCGTGGACAGTACGCCCAGTGGTTTAGGGAGGAAAGCGGGACGGGGTCAGGGTTGAACATAATGGGAGCGTGGCGTATCGTTTGTGCCAAGTGATTTGCTCGGTGTAATGGAGGTTGCCATGTCATTAACTGCTGAACAAATCAAGGCGGAAGCGATGAAACTCCCGCCCGAAGAACGTGCGGACTTGGCCGACTGGCTCTGGGTCAGCGCCACCCCGCGCGAAGAGGTAAAGGCAGCCTGGGATGCCGAAATCGCCCGACGCATCGCTGAAATCGACGCGGGTACGGTCGAGCTGATCCCGAGCGAAGAAGTGTTTGCAAGGATAGACGAGAAACTCCGCAAAGCCGGCGCGTGAAGCACGTTTGGCATCCACTGGCCGTAACGGAATTCGACGAGACGTTGGATTACTACGCCGTTCACGCCGGGGCAAACATCAGCAGGCAATTCGCAAGCGAAATCAAGCACACGCTGGAGCTTCTGCGCGAACATCCCGCTATCGGTAAGGCTATACAGCGTCAGGCTCGTAGTGTTCCCTTGCACGGTTTCCCATTCGATCTCGTGTACCGGATTTATCCCGGGAAGATCGTCATCATCGCCATCGCGAATCAAAGCCGCCGCCCGGGGTATTGGGTGGGGCGGCGGTGAATCTCGAACTCGCCATACACGGCATTCAGACAATCAGTGTTTTGCCAGACTTCACCGCGTACACATCGAGCGCGCCAGCCATGTAGCCGATGAAGTCGTCGTAAGCCAGATTCCAGGCGAACAGGCCGGGATAAGCGTCGATGGGGGCAAGGCCAAAGTCGATCTTCTTGGTTGCCCAGATTTGCACGCAGTGGCTTTGCAGGGATTTCCAGTCCGGGCGTGCGCCGTCCTGAATGGCATCGAGGAAGGGGCCGGGCATCAGTACGGTCACGGTGTCGGATGCGATGACTTTGAAGTTATCTGCGACGGACACAAACTGTCTCGCGCTTTCCATGTTGAAGAGCGTATCGACCTGCTCCGGGTTGCCTTGCTCACGCACTTCGAGTTTTAGCGCCTCGGTGCAGGCGTCCGGTGTGACGCGATCCCGCTTGAACAGCTTTTCCAGCGTGGATACAGACGCCCGCATGGCGGGATGTTGTCGGATACCTGCCTTCTGCCGCAGCGTCACCGACCAGACATCCGCTTCGTCGTATTCGTTGTGCCGGTTCACGCGCCCGCCAAGCTGGAGCAGGCTGGCAAGGCTGGCCGCTTCGCGCACGCCCGAGCGGAAGGAAAGATCAACGCCCGCCTCGACCAGCGAGGTGGCGACGAGCGTCCAGTCCTGATCGTCTTTGTCGGCGAGGCGCGTCTTGATGCGGGCCAGCGTTTTCTCGCGGTCGTGCGGGGTGAGCGCCGTCGAGAGGTGTTCGACTTTTTCCCGGCCTGACTTCTCCGCGAGTGCTCGGGCGACGACGGCGGCGGTCTGCACGGTGTTGAAAACGGCGATGCGCGGGCCGGGCCGCGCGGTCAGAAAATCGAGCAGTGCGTCGAGGTCAAGCGCGTCGTGATGCTGGAGATAGCGGATGCGGTGGGTTTCGCTGACGCCGAGCTGCGCCCGCAGCGCGGTGCCGACCAAGGGCGTGGGCAGGCGTTTTCTGGGCGGTGGCGCGTCTTTGAGCCGGGGATAGAACTCATCCAGCATCCAAAAACGCGCGAGTGAGCCGGATGCGAGCACGATGTGACAGCCCCAGTGATCGACGAGCCGACGCAGCCATTGCCAGGCGAGCGGCCAGAGGTGCGCGGGTAACGCGGCGTGTGCCTCGTCGATGAAGATCGCCGAACGCGCCACCTGATGCAATTTGCGCAGGCTCGCTGGGTGGTTGCTCGCCAGCGTCTCGAAAAACTGCACGGCGGTGGTGACGACAACCGGCGCGTGCCAGCGGGTCGTCAGCGCGCACGTGAGCGGGTTGGTGAAGTCGGTTTTATGGTGGTGTGCGGCGACGACCTGATCGGCGGTCTCATTGGGCAGGACGAGCGCCTTGCGGTAGGTATCTACGGATTGATCGATGATGTTGGTGAAGGGCTGGACGACGAACGCACGGCGCAGATTCTTCGCCTGTGCCGCGCGCAGCAGGTGCGCCATCACCGCTGTGGTCTTGCCGCTGCCGACTGGGCTGTCGCATTCGACGAGCGCAGCGGCGGTGTCGGCGGCGCGGCACGCAGCGTAGTGCGTGCGCCGGTTTTC
>JBPPMF010000293.1:0-7636 GCA_051305915.1 Thiobacillus sp.
AAGGGTTTGTGCTGGGCTTCATTTCATTCAGCCAACCTACACGAACTCACCCGAGGAGGACGACACGCTCCTTACCGCTCACTTGCCGTTGCCGAGGGTTTCGCCGGTCAACCGCTCCAGCGCGCGCATGATCGCCGACGAATCGAGTTCGCTGTCGCCGGCGCCCATCAGCGCGTTCATCTGTTGCGCGATCAGCGCGGCGCCCGGCAGGGGCGTGGCGGTTTCCTGCGCGTTGTCCATAACGATGGCCATGTCCTTGTGGTGCAGTTTGACCTTGAAGCCGGGCTTGTAATTGGAATCGAGCATGCGCTGGCCGTGGACTTCGAGGATGCGGCTGCCGGCGAATCCGCCCAGCAGCGCTACGCGCATTTTGACCGGGTCGACGCCGTTGCGGCGTGCCAGCAGGATGGCTTCGGCGACGCCTTCGAAGGTGAGGCCGACGACGATCTGGTTGCAGCATTTGACGACCTGGCCGGCGCCATGGCCGCCGACGTGGATGATGTTCTTGCCGAGCACCTCGAACAGCGGCCGGACCTTGTCGAAGATCGGCGCATCGCCGCCCACCATGATCGACAGGGTGCCTTCTCGGGCCCCGGTTTCGCCGCCCGATACCGGCGCATCGAGCATGTGGATGCCGCGCTCAGCCAGTGCGGCGGCGATGCGGCGGGTGGCGGAGGGCGAGACGGTACTCATGTCGACGATGGTGTGGCCGGGGTTGGCGCCATGCACCAGGCCGCGGTCGCCGAAAATAATTTGTTCAACGTCGGTAGTGTCGGAGACGACAGTGAAGGTGATGTCGGATTCCGCCGCGACTTCGGCGGGCGTGCCCTTGCCGAGTGCACCGGCGACCAGCATCGGTTCGAGGCGGTCGAAACGGCGGCCGTAGACGAACAGTTGATGGCCGGCGCGCAGCAGGTTTTCCGCCATGGGGCGGCCCATGATGCCGCTGCCGATGAATCCGATTTTCATGATGCGATTCCTTTAACTACGACAAGCCAGAATGGCAGCGTAACCAATCCCACCAGCGTTGACCAGCCCATGATGAGGCCCGCCAGGCGGGTGTCCAATCCGAAGCGGTCGGCCAGTGCGATGACCATCACCATGGTCGGCATCGCGGCTTCCAGCACCGCCGCTTCGCCGGGTTCGGTGAGCTTGCCGGGCCACGCCAGTGCGATGCCCAGCGCCAGCAGCGGCATCAGCGCGAGTTTGATGCCTAGCGCGACAAAGACGGCTTTGTGCGGGCGTAGGTCGTGCCAGGGAATGGTCAGCCCCAGCACAAACAGCATCAGCGGAATGGTTGGGCTGCCGGCCCAGTGCGCGGCTTCCACCAGCGGGTCGAGCGACGCCCCCGAGAGATTGACCGC
This sequence comes from Thiobacillus sp., assembly GCA_051305915.1. GTDB lineage: Bacteria > Pseudomonadota > Gammaproteobacteria > Burkholderiales > Thiobacillaceae > Thiobacillus. Next base: position 1,365 of record JBPPMF010000293.1, read on the forward strand.
GATGCCCGCCGCAAAGCCCCACACCGGCGGCAGTTTCAGCCACATCGACAGGAATGAGGCGCGTTCGGCGTGCTTACCGCAGCGGAAGGCGATCCACACGCCGAGCGACCACACTAGTGGCGTGGCGGCGAGCATATCGGCGAAGAAGGGATAGCGCGCGCCCGATTCGCCGTACACCGTGGTGAGGAAGGGATAGCCGAAGAACAGCACGTTGCCGAAGCCAGACGCCAGCATGATGGCGCCGCGCTGGGGGTTCGATAAGCCGCGTCCGAGCGGAGTGGCGTATAGCGCGAGCGCGGCGAGGCCGAGGCCGAACAGGGTGGCGGCGCCGAGGATCAATGGCACCTGCAGGATGCTCAGGTCGACTGAGGCGGCAGCGCCCGCCGCGAAGAACAGCATGGGCGCGAAAAAATTCAGCACCAGCCGGTTGATTTCGCCACGCAGGCCGACGATGGAAATGCCCGTCTGCCAGCGCGGCCAGATGGCGCCGGCGGCAATCAGCAGCGACAGCGGCAGCAGGGTTTTCAACAGCAGTTGCTGGGCGAGATCGGGTGACATGCAGGAAGAAGCAGCGGCTGGGGCACCCATCATAACGCCGCTGCGTGGGCGCTGGCACGGGATTGCGCTATCTGGAATGGATTCGGGCTTTCACGGCTACCGACCCGTGAAAGCCCGATATGCGTGAGGAAAGAAAATCAGGTGCGTGAGGCGGGCGGATAGCGGGTGTCAGCGCGCTGCAGTGATTCGGATTCCAGCCACTGCTTGATGCGGGTGGCGTCGCCGGCGCGATTGTTTGTGCCCTGCGCATCGAGCAGCACGATGATGACATCGCGGTTGGCAACCTGTGCCTGCATCACCAGACAGTGGCCGGCCTCGTTGATGAAGCCGGTTTTGGACAGGCCGATCTGCCAGTCATCCGCGCGGGTGAAGCGATTGGTGTTGTTGAACGCCACCGGGCGATACAGCACCCGTTCCTTCTGATGCTTTTTCTTCACCACCACGCGTTGGGTGCCGAGGGTGTAATGGCCTGTGGTGCTGATATGGCGAATCTCGGGGTAGTTCTGATAGGCGTATTCGGTGAGCTTGGCGAGATCGAGCGCGGTTGAGCGATTGCCGCTCGACAGTCCGGTGGGTTCGACATACACGGTGTCGTGCATGCCCAGCGCGCGGGCCATCCGGTTCATGGTCGCGACAAAACGATCCAGTCCGCCTGGATAGGTGCGGCCCAGCGCGTGCGCCGCGCGGTTGTCGGATGCAATCAGCGCCAGATGCAGCAACTGGCCGCGTGTATAGCTGGCACCGATAGCCAGGCGCGAACCAGTGCCCTTGAGGGTGTCGCGGTCTTCGGCGGTGATGGCGATCTTTTCATCCAGCGGCTGTGCGGCGTCCATCACCAGCATCGCGGTCATCAGTTTGGTGATCGAGGCGATGGGGGTTTGCAGGGTGGCGTTCTTGGACAGCAGTGGCCGGCCGCTTGCCTGGTCGAACACCAGCACCGAATGCGCGCTCAATTCCGGCGCCAAACCCTGGTCAAGCGGCGACTGCGTGGCCGTCACGCCCCCCAGCTGGTTGCTCCATTGCAGGGGCGCGCGGCCATCGACTGCGGCAGCGCTGGTGTGTATGCACAATAAAATCAGTCCAGACAGTACGGCTTTCATATGCATTTGCTTCAATCAGAGATGACGGAAATTGACCAACGAGAACAGCATACGGCTAGACGAGCTAAAACTTGAAAACAACGGTTTATTATTTCAACCGAAATATTTCAGCGCCGCACATTGACGGTTTAGCAAAATTCAATATATATAGCAATGACATGGGAGATATTTCGAATAATTTACTGAAGAAGTCGGAGCTAACGGCCTGCCTCTGTGCCCCTGGCGTGGTGGCCGAGGCGCTGGAGTTGCTGATGCGCGGCGACATCGCCCAGGCGGAGTTCGCTGCGTGCGTGCGCTGCGATCCGGTGCTGGCCCTGCGCCTGCGCCTGCTGTCAGCCGACTTCAGTCAGCAGCCGGATCTGTTGCGAACGCTGTTGCTTGCGGCACCGGTCGCGGCGGGTGCCGCGCAGGCGGGCTATGTGGCGCGCTGGCGGCTGTCGATCGGCGTTGCCCATCTGGCGCAGGCGCTGGCGGTCCGCACCGGCCTGGCCGATGCCGATGCGGCCTGGACGGCGGGGCTGAGCCACAATATTGCAGGCTATCTCGATCGCGACACCACGTCGGCAGCGTGTGCTGCCGACTGGCTGGTTGGCCTCGATCCTGACGGCTGGCTGGCCGATGCGGTGCGCTATCACGCCGAACCGCTGGCGCGGGGGCGCGCAGCGCATCCGCTGGTGCGCATTGTCCAGTTAGCGTATCAGTTGGTGAGCCGCGCCGATGCGGTGGACAGTGTCGACGTTCGCGCTGCGCTGGCCGCACTGCAGATGGGGGCGGGCGATGCTGCCCAGTTGCTGGCCGACAGTCAGGCGCAGACGCGCCAGTTGGCGGCGCGCTTTGGCCTTGTCGTCGATGCGGTGGCGCAGACCAGCGGCTCAGGCCTTGATCGTCTCGCCCGCCTGTATGCAGGTCAGGCAGCGCAATCGGCGCTGCACAGCCATTTCCGCCAAGCGAATGGAACCGATCAAGTCTTTACCCTGCTGCTGGACGCGCTGCACGGCTTGTTCGCGATTGAGCGTGTCTGCCTGTTTGCGCCCGCCACGGATGGTTACCTTCGATTGAGTGCGCTGATCCCGGCTGCATCAGGCTTGGGTGCGCTGGCCATACCGCCCGACGATGGCCATTCAGCGTTGCCCCGCGCACTGGCGCGCTATGCCCCCCAACAGTTTGTGCGCGGCCAGGCAGATGCCGCGCTGATCGATGAACAACTCGCCCGCCTGCTTGGCGTGTCGCGTTTCCTCTGTCAGCCGCTGGCGCTGCACGATGGTCGGGTGGGGGTGCTGGTGGCGGGCGATGCGGTACTCGGTCTCAGCGAATCGTCACTGTGGCGGTTCACTGTGGCGGAATGCGCCGAGGCCTTGCGGCCGGTATTCGCGCCAATGACCGCTGCGGCACCTGCAGTGCCCGTTGCGCAAAGCGATGACATTCCGCGTGATCGGGTGCGGCGTGCGATTCATGAGGTGTCCAATCCGCTCACGATCATGCGCAATTATGTCAACCTGCTGTCAGATCGCCTGGGGACGGATTCGTCGGTGAAGCGCGATCTTGGCATCATCAGCGATGAAATCGAGCGGGTGGGACGTATTGTGCGTGGCATCACCGCGACCGAAGAAAACGCTGCGCCTGTCGAGGCGCTCGAACTCATCTCGGTCAACAGCATTGTTTCCGAACTGGTGCGCATGACGTTGGGCACCCTGCTGATGCCGAACAAGGTGAACGTGCAGATCGACCTCAACCCCGACGTGCCGCCGCTGCCACTACAAAAAGACCTGCTGAAACAGGTGTTGTTCAATCTCGCTAAAAATGCGGTCGAGGCCATGGCTGCCGGTGGTCATCTCGAATTCATCACGCGACTGGTCGATATGGATGGCCAGCGTCAGGTCGAAATTGAAATTGCCGACACTGGGCCAGGCCTGCCGGAGACCGTGACGTCACGGCTGTTTGAGCCAGTGGACAGCGAAAAGGGGGGCGATCATGCCGGTCTTGGATTGGCCATCAGCCGCAACCTGGTCGAACGCATGAACGGCCACATCAGTTGCACCAGCACGCCGCAGGGCACCCGTTTTCTGATTCGCTTGCCGACGCTGCAAAACGGCCAGGCACCGCTTACCGCTACACGCTACGGGTCGATGTAACCCACAGCCCAGGGAGAATTTTGTGTCAGACAATCCGATTGAATCTTCGCCACCGCGCAACAGCGTCAGCAGCTTTCCAGTGCGCCCGCGCCTGCTGGTGGTGGACGACGAACCGCTGATCCTGGAAGGCCTCTCGCGCCTGCTGGCTGTACGCGATTACGATGTGGTGACTGCAGCCGGGGGTTACCCGGCACTGGCGGCCATCGGAAAACAGCAGTTCGATGTGATTTTGCTCGACCTGGGCATGCCCGACCTGGACGGGAGCGAAGTGTTGCGTTTGATGGCCGTAGACGGCGTTGATACGCCGGTGATCGTGGTTTCCGGCGACAGCACGATCGACGCGGCAATCCGTGCGTTGCGCGGTGGTGCAACCGATTTCGTGCGCAAGCCGTACGAACCCGAAGAATTGCTGCGCCGCATCGACAATACGTTGACCCGGCGGCGGCTGGAAAAGGAAAACAACCATATCCTGCAGCGCCTGCAGCAGTCGGAAAAATGGCACCGTTTTCTGGTCAACAGCTCACCCGATTTCATTTACACGCTGGACAACGAAGGCCGCTTCACTTTCGTCAATGATCGTGTCGAAAGCCTGATCGGCTATCGTCGCGAAGATCTGCTGGGCCAGCATTACAGCCTGGTGATTCATGAAGACGACGTCGCGCGCGCCGAACACATATTCAATGAACGCCGTGCTGGTGACCGCAGCGCGAACAATATCGAAATTCGACTCAAGTGCAACCCGGGGATGCGTCGTCCACGCCTAATGAATGGCCGCTGCAAATCGGTCGAGTTGACTGCCACCGGCATGTATGACGAGGAGGCCGGCCCGTTCGATCGGCGTTTCATCGGCAGCTACGGCGTCGCCAAGGATGTGACCGAACGCAAGCAGGCCGAGGAAACCGTGCACTATCAGGCCTACCATGATCTGCTTACCGGCCTGCCCAACCGCGCGCTGTTCCGCGATCACCTCGGCCTCATGCTAGCGCAGGCCAAACGCACCCAGAAACCGCTGGCGGTGCTAAGCCTCGATCTCGATCACTTCAAGGTGATCAACGATTCGCTCGGCCACACCATCGGCGACGAAATGCTGCTCGCCGTCGGCGCGCGGCTGCGCCAGTGCCTGCGCGAGGGCGACACCCTGGCGCGGCTGGGCGGAGATGAGTTTGCTGTGCTGCTGCCCACCCTGCTGTCGCGTAGCGATGTCGAGCATATCTGCCGCAAAATCACCCAGGTGCTGTCCAAGCCGGTGTACGTCAAAGGGCACGAAATCTATATCACGGTCAGCATCGGCGCCTGCGTTGCACCGGATGACGGCGACGGCATCGACAGCCTGATCCGCCAGGCCGAAATCGCCATGTATCAGGCCAAGTCGCAGGGCCGCAGCCGTTTGCAGTTCTGGGAATCCGGCATGCAGGCACCTTATTCCGAACGTATGCAAATCGAAGTCGACCTGCGCCGTGCACTGGTGCGCAACGAGTTTGTGCTGTTTTATCAGCCGCAGGTCGACACTGCCACCGGCGAAGTCCGCGGGTTCGAGGCCCTGCTACGCTGGTGGCATCCGCAGCGCGGTTTGTTGGCCCCCGGCGATTTCATGACCGTGGCCGAGGAATCTGGCGTCATTGTTCCTCTCGGCGACTGGGTGCTGCGCCAGGCCAGCGCGCAAATGGCCGAATGGCGTCAAGCCAAGCTGCCTCCGGTGCGGCTCTCGGTCAACATCTCCGCCCGCCAACTCGAAAGCCCCGATTTCGTGGAGAGCGTCCTGCGCGCGGTGCAGGTGTATGCGCTGGAGGACCATCAGTTTGAGCTGGAAATTACCGAGAGTCTGCTGATGCGGGACTTCGAGGCCAATGCCCTCAAGCTCGGGCGACTGTCTGCCGCCGGTATCCGGCTGGCCATCGACGACTTTGGAACGGGCTATAGCTCGTTCAAATACCTGTCGCGTTTCCCCATTCACACCCTCAAGATCGATCAGTCCTTTGTGCAGGAACTGGATCGTGAAGAGAACATGTCCATCGTCAATGCCATGATCGCCATGGGGCGCGGCATGAATCTCACCGTTATCGCCGAGGGCGTCGAAACCGAATCCCAGCGCGCGCGTTTGCAGCAGATGCAATGCCATGAAGTGCAGGGATACTATTTCAGCCCGCCAGTTTCCAGCCACCAGGCCACCGCAATGCTCAGCCGGCATGAGCATGGGTTTGAGTATGGGGGGACCTTGGCTGCGGGATGAGCCAGCCTGGGTGGCGCGCCAACGTTCAATATTCTTCCTGCGACGAGTTGCTGTCCGAAGTTTTCGGGTGCAGGCGTCTTGGTCGGCCACTGCCCAGCCCGAGAACAATCCCACGGTGATCCCTGCGAAAAGCAGATAGGATGTATGGGGGATTAAAAGAAGTAAATCAGTCCCTGGTACTTATCCCGGTAATTGGCCAACCCGGGGCGCTCGAATCGACCTTTGGAGACTATTGGAGAAATAATGAAATTA
>JBPPMF010000309.1:0-3234 GCA_051305915.1 Thiobacillus sp.
ATAGCGCGCGGCGTGGTTCGGTAATCCCTGCGTGATTCGGTACAATGCGCGCCACGCCCCGGTAGCTCAGTGGATAGAGCAACCCCCTCCTAAGGGGTAGGTCGGACGTTCGATTCGTCTTCGGGGCGCCACAAAAATCAAAAGGGTAACTGCTGGGACAACGCCCCGACCGAGAGCTGGTTCAACAGCTTCAAGAATGAGCGGGTGCATGGCGTCAGCTTTGCCACGCGCAAGGACATGAAGGCGACGGCGTTCGAATACATCGAGGTGTTTTACAACCGGAAACGGCTGCACTCGACGCTGGGCTACAAGTCGCCGACGCAGTTCATGCATGACTGGCTGACCGCTCAGCAGATGGGAAAACGGGTAGCATGAACACCGCTCGTTGGAAGACGAAAAACCGAGGGAAGGTCGGAGTTGAACCCATAAGCGGAGCCAAAAGCTGCGGGGATTAAACTCCAGCCTGTGCAAGCCGTAACCGAATGAAGCGCCCAAATTGACCAAATCGAACGATTCGACTAAATTGATCTTATTGATTCAGCCGGAAGGCGTGTCCACCATGCAAACCTACACAGCCAATGAAGCCAAGACCCGTTTTGGTGAATTTCTCGACCGCGTACAGCGCGAACCGGTGCGGGTGATGCGTCACGACCGGGTGGTGGGCGTGATGGTCAGTGCGGAAGATTACGAGGCGATGCGCGCGTTTTATGCTAACCGCTTGCTGCGAACCATGGACGAAACGGCTGAAGCAGCCGAACGCGCTGGTCTGACCCCCGAAAAACTAAACGCGTTGCTGGCGGATGAGAGTTGAACCCGCCCGGCGGATCGTGATCGACACCAATGTCTGGATCAGCGGTTTTTTGACTAAAACCGGCGCGCCTGCGATTTTGTCCCGATGGGTCGTCCAGAATGCCCAGCCGGTATTCAGCCCCGACACGTTTGCCGAACTTAAAGAACGCTTGTGGCGGCCCAAATTTGATCGCTATCTAGCCATGGATGACCGCAAACAACTGTTGCGGGACCTCGATGCCATCGCCTATTGGGTGAATGTGCCGTCGGCGATAAGCGAGAAAGCTTACTGCCGCGACAAGGATGACGACAAGTTTATCCACTCGGCGCTGGCCGCCCAGGTTTCTGTGTTGGTGACGGGCGATGACGATTTGCTTTGTCTGCATCCGCTGGATGGGCTGCGCATCCTGACACCGCGCGCGGCGCTGGATGAGCTTTTCCCGCAGGTCAGCCAATGAACGAAGTCGACTGTCCATGAACGAAGCTGATGCATGGCACACAAAAGAAAATAGCGGCTTAGGCCGCTATATTTTTTCGCATCATTTTGTACAACTGAGTTTTTTATCGCAGCCAGGATAAAGACTGGATTTTGTGCCGACCTTAGAGGGTTAAGGTGGCGTCCCCACGGGGATTCGAACCCCGGTACCTACCGTGAAAGGGTAGTGTCCTAGGCCTCTAGACGATGGGGACCCGGACGACGGTGTGAGCCGCCAATTTGCTACACGACTTGCGTCGTTACTGCTTGTTGGAAAGCTGTGTCAAGGTGATGCCGAGCAACAATCCGACGAAACCCAATGGTACCAGCGAGATCCAGACTTCGGCGTTCTCACTGCCATTCAGCATTTTCCAAAACCCAACAACCAAACCGATGGCACTCAGTATCAACCCCAGCAGCGTGGTGATGACGCCAAGCTTGTGCATCGTACTTCCTGTTAGTTGGTGGAGGTAAGCGGGATCGAACCGCTGACCTCTTGCATGCCATGCAAGCGCTCTCCCAGCTGAGCTATACCCCCAACGAAGCCGCGCATTCTATAGATGACTTTTGCGCTTGTAAAGTCTTCGCGGCCTTTCAATCCGGAAAAAGCTTGCCGGGGTTGAGCAGGCCGAGCGGATCGAACTGTTGTTTGATCGAGCGCATCAGGCCGAGCGTGGCGGGATCGATTTCGCGGTCGACGAAGCGGCGCTTTTCGGTGCCGATGCCGTGTTCGCCCGACAGGGTGCCGCCCAGCGCCAGCACGCGTAGCAGGATGGCGTCGAGCGCCAGGTGGGCGCGATCCATTTCGTCTGCGTCGTCGGGGTGCACCATCAGGTTGACGTGCAGGTTGCCGTTGCCGGCGTGGCCGAACGACACCACGGCCAGCCGATGCGCCTGGGCGGTGTGGTCGATGAAGTCGACGAAATCGGCCAGTTGCGACACGGGAACCACGACATCCTCGTTGATCTTGAGCGGCGCAATTTGCTTGACGGCATGCGACAGCGACTTGCGCGCAGTCCAGAGTTGAACGATGGCGGCGCGATCGAAGCCACTGCGAATTTCGAGCAGGCCGTTGCCTTCGAGCACCTGCTGCAGGGCGGCGATCTGTCGCGGCAAATCCGCTGCGGCGCCGTCGGCCTCGACCATCAGCAAGGCCTGGGTGCCGGGCGGCAGGTCGTCCGCCGTGCCGGTGGGGCGAATGGCGTCGATGGCGCGGTGATCCATGAATTCGAGGGCGCAGGGCAAGACCGACTGCTGCATGACGCGGCTGACCGCGTCGAGTGCGTCGCGCGTGCTGGCGAAACACACGCGCAGGGTGGCGACGGCTTCCGGCGCGGGCAGCAGTTTGAGCGTGGCTTCGGTGATGAGCGCGAGGGTGCCGCCGGAGCCGATCAGCAGGCGGGTGAGGTCATAGCCGGTGACGCCCTTGGTGGTGCGGCAGCCGGTGCGGATTTCGCGGCCGTCGCCGGTGACGGCGCGCAGCCCCAGCACGTAATCGCGGGTGACGCCGTACTTGACGGCGCGCGGCCCGGCGGCATTCATCGCGAGGTTGCCGCCGATGCGGCAATAGGCGCCGCTGCCGGGATCGGGCGGGTAGAACAGACCGGCGCTGCGCGCGATGCGGTCGATCTCTTCGGTGACCACGCCGGTTTCCACCACGATGAGGCGATTGGCCGGGTCGAATTCGAGCACGCGCCGCATGCATTCGAAGCTGACGACGACGCTGTCGGGCGCGGGCAGGGCGCCGCCGACGTTGCCGGAACCGGCGCCGCGCGGGGTCAGCGCAATGCGATGTTCGAAAGCGATGCGCGCGAGTGCCGCGACTTTGTCGTGCGACGAAGGAAACAGCACGGCGTCGGGCTCGACCCGGCGCGGGGTTTCGTCGCAGGCATAGAGCGCGCGGGTGGCGTCATCGTCGAATACATGATCGTTGCTGAGGGCGGAACGGAAAGCGGCGAGTGCGCGATCAG
>JBPPMF010000037.1:0-2053 GCA_051305915.1 Thiobacillus sp.
GCCGGGGTTCTTGACGAAGTCCTGATACTGCGACCAGAAGGTTTCGGCGTGGGTGACGGTGCACACCGAATGCGTGTGCCCTCCGTGCGGGCCAGCGCCCGGCACCTCGTCGAAGCTGAGCTTGGGCCCGGTGGTGATGACGAGGTAGTCGTAGGCCAGCGTCTCTTCGCCCGGCTGGCCGCCATCGAGCACGAGCTTGCTGCCGTCGGCGTCGATCTGCGTCACGGCCTTGGCGACGAAGCCGATGCCCTTGCGTTCCAGCAGCGGGCCCACCTTCAGGATGACTTCGTCACGCTTGCGCCAGCCTACGGCGACCCAGGGGTTGGACGGCACGAACTGGAAATAGTCCACCGCGCTGACCACGGTGACCTGGTGTTCCTTGCCCAGGGTCGCGCGCATCTCGTACGCGGCAGGCATGCCGCCGAGGCCGGCGCCCATGATGACGATGTGTGCCATGCGCTTGCTCCTTTGGGAATCAGTTCGGCTCGCCAAGCCGGATGGCCTTGCTCACCAGTTGGTGCACGCCGCCGACCATGCTCATGTCGAAGCCGTAGTAGGGCAGCACCTTGGAAAACTGCGCCTTGCAGATGGCGCAGATGGTGGCCATGAAGTTCACGCCGTGGGCGTCGACCACGTTCTTCAGCGATTCCATGCGCGGCAGCGCGCCCTTGACGCGGATCTCCATCAGGTCGTCGGTGAGCAAGCCGCCACCGCCGCCGCAGCAGAAGGTGGCTTCGTGCGTGGTGCCCGGCGCCATGTCGTGGAAATGGTTCGCCACCGCCTTGATGATTTCGCGCGGGATGACGAACTGGCCGCCGGGCATCGGGCCCATGCGCGAGGCGCGCGCCACGTTGCACGAATCGTGGAAGGTGATGATGCGGCCGTCGTTCTTTTCCTTGTCGAACCGGAGCGCGCCGCGCTGGATCAGGTCCCAGGTGAATTCGCAGATGTGCTGCGGCACCGGGTAACGCGGGTCGAGCCAGTCGAAGGGCCCCATCAGCGTATTCCAGAAGCTGTAGGCCACGCGCCAGGCGTGCCCACATTCGCCGACCACGAGCCGCTTCACGCCCAGCTCCTGCGCGGCTTCCTTCACGCGCAGCGAGATGTTGCGCATCTGCTCGTAGTTGCCGATGAAGAGGCCGAAGTTGCCGGCTTCGCTGGCCTTGGTGGACAGTGTCCACTTGATGCCCGCAGCGTGGAAGACCTTGGCGTAGCCGATCAGGCTTTCCACGTGCGGCTCGCTGAAGAAGTCGGCCGAAGGCGTGATGAGCAACACCTCGGCGCCTTCTTCGTCCAGAGGAAAGCGGATGTCCAGGCCGGTCTCTTCCTTGGTATCTTCTTCCAGCCCGAGCAGGGTGTCTTCCAGCGCCGGCCCGGGAATGCCCAGGTTGTTGCCGATGCGGTGCACCTTGCCGATGATCTCGTTGGCGTATTTCTGGCCCAGGCCCACCGAGTCCATGATCTCGCGCGCGGCCATCGTCACTTCGGCGGTGTCGATGCCGTAGGGGCAGAAGACGCTGCAGCGGCGGCATTCGCTGCACTGGTTGTAGTAGGTCCACCAGCCGTCCAGAACTGCCTTTGTCATGTCGACCGCGCCGACCAGCTTGGGGAAATGCTTGCCGGCGAAGGTGAAGTAGCGGCGGTAGACGGCGCGCATCAGATCCTGGCGCGCCACCGGCATGTTCTTCGGGTCGCCGGTGCCCAGGAAGTAGTGGCACTTGTCGGAACAGGCGCCGCAGTGCACGCAGGCGTCCATGTAGACGCGCAGCGAGCGGTACTTGTCGAGCAGTTCGCCCATGCTGGCCACGGCGCGCTGTTCCCAGCCCTCGGTCAGCTCGCCCGGGAAACCGAGGTTGGTCTGGATCGCCGGCGAGGCGACGAAGGGTTTGAGGTGCGAAGTCGCCCCCAGCGTCACCAACGGGATCACCGGGTAGGGCTTGAGCTTGGGTGTTTCGAAGGCTGCGGTGGCCACGGCGTCGGTCCTGGCTTACTTCTTCTCGAGCGCGGCGGCCCACGCCGACACATGCCGCGCTTCGCGCGAGGTGTCGGCCTG
>JBPPMF010000372.1:0-5073 GCA_051305915.1 Thiobacillus sp.
CCCACCGTTTCGTACGCGGCCAGAAACTGCACCGTGTTGCCTTTGCAATCGACGCTGTATTTTTGCGTGACGTTATCTGGGCCTGGTACACGGACCCACACCTCGACCACAGTACCCTTCTTCACGAGCGAAGCGGCATCGTACTGGCCGTTCTCCCCGTAAGGCCTCCAGTCCGCGGCATACACCGCCGGAGCCAACAAGGAACACACGACCAACAGCTTCTTGAAGAGGTTTTTCATCTGTGCTCCTTATCCACGCGGTCTAAAATTTTAGCACCACTTGGGCGCGCATCGCATAGCGGACCAAACTGGCTCAGAACCCGCCGGCCGCAATGGGTCGGCTGCCGTCCTTCGCGCCTGACGAAAGCGGCCATTAGGCAGCACACTCCCTAAATGTCGGCAACGTGCGCGACACCGGTCATTCAGATGAGGCGACGCCACCGGCCGCAATGGCCGACCAGCCGTCGCGCCTCCCTGCCTGAACTTCCGCTCCTGGCCAAATCCCGGCCATTTCAATCCTCCAGAATCAGCCAGCCTCTCACTTCATCACCAACCCAAACTCCTTCGCAATCAGCAGCAACCACGTCTCCAGCCTGTCCTCCAGCAGCATTTTCTGGTTGTCCAGATCCTGCACCAGGCCGACGAACTCGCCGTCGATTTCCGCCCGCGAGGCGATGAAGTCGTAGCCGTCGGTGGGCCAGAATCCCACCACCTTGGCGCCGCGTGTTTTCACAAATTCATATAGTTCGCCCAGCGCATCGGCGAAGTTGTCGGGGTATTTCTCCTGGTCGCCCAGGCCGTACAGGGCGACGGTCTTGCCGCTGAAGTCGACGTCGGCGAGCCGCGGCAGAAACTCGGCCCAGCTCTCTTGCGGGCAGTCGGCGTCGAGGCCGGGCATCAGGCCTTCGCCGAGGGTGGGGGTGCCGAGGATGAGGTGGTCGTAGCTGGCGATGAGTTCCGGCGTGGCCTTGTTGACGTTGAGCGCGGCGGCCATCAGGTCGTCGTCGGGGAAACGCTTCTTGATCATCTTGGCGATCTTGCGGGTGTTGCCGGTGTTGCTGCCGAAAAATATGCCGATGCGAGCCATGATGGGTTCCTTTGTGCGGGGGTGCCGGCGCACGCTGCGCGGGCCTGTTTCTTACCTAGCAAGCGGCGCGCCGGGACGGGCGTTTCGGGTGCATCCGACAAGAGGCTGATTTCCCAAGCGGTTTTCTTCGGGCCTGCAACAGCTGCGTTGTTGCAAACCCGACAAGACCCCCTTCCGGTGGGGTTCCGCACACGGGGGTTGGGCGCGCGGCCGCAACATTCAATCGATAAAACAATGGCTTGGTGCCTGCCGCCGGGCTGGCATGGGGCTTGCGATATCCAGGGTGTGTATCCCTTCACTCTGCCAGGAGGCAAACCATGCTTACTCTTACTCCCAGCGCACTCTCCGCCGTAGAGAAATTCATCAAAGGTTCCGACACGCCGGTGGCGGGACTGCGCATCTCGATTTCGGGCGGCGGCTGTTCCGGCTTCCAGTACGGCATGCGGCTGGAAGAGGCCAAGGCCGAGGATGACGTCGAGGTCGCCGTGGGCGGCGTGAAGCTGCTGGTCGATCCCTTCTCGGCCCCGTTGCTGGACGGCGTGACGGTGGACTTCGTCGACAGCCTGAACGGCTCCGGCTTCAAGTTCGAGAACCCCAACGCCACCGCCAGCTGTGGCTGCGGTTCTTCCTTTTCTGCGTAAGTCAGGAGACAGCCATGTGGGATTACTCGGACAAGGTCAAGGAGCACTTCTTCCAGCCGCGCAACGCCGGGCCGCTGCCTGACGCCAACGCGGTGGGCGATGTCGGCTCGATTTCGTGCGGCGACGCGCTGCGCCTGATGCTGAAGGTGGACCCGGAGACGGAAACCATCGAGGAGGCCCACTTTCAGACTTTCGGCTGCGGCTCGGCCATCGCGTCGTCGTCGGCGCTGACTGAAATCGTCAAGGGCATGAAGCTGGACGATGCGCTGAAGGTGAGCAACCAGGACATCGCCGATTATCTGGACGGCCTGCCGCCGGAGAAGATGCACTGCTCGGTGATGGGGCGCGAGGCGCTGCAGGCGGCGATCGCCAACTATCGCGGCGAGGAGTGGAGCGACGATCACGAGGAAGGCGCGCTGATCTGCAAGTGCTTCGCCATCGACGCGGTGCTGATCGAAGACACGGTGCGCGCCAACAACCTCTCCACGATGGAAGACGTGATCAACTACACCAAGGCCGGCGGCGGCTGCGCCTCGTGCCACGAGGGCATCGAGGAGATCCTCGCCAAGGTGCTGGCCGAGCGCGGCGAAACCTTCAAGGCGGTGCCGGTGAAGCTCGACAAGGAAGCACCCAAGCCCGGCAAGCTCACCAACCTGGAGCGCATCCGTCGCATCGAGGCGGTGCTGGAATCGGTGCGCCCGCAACTGCAGCGCGACCACGGCGATATCGAACTGGTCGACGTCGACGGCAAGACGGTCTACGTCAGCATGACCGGCGCCTGCGCCGGCTGCCAGATGGAAGCGCTGACGCTGCAGGGCATTCAGGCGAAACTGATGGAAGAGCTGGGCGAACTGATCAAGCTCGTCCCCACCCGCGCCGGTTCGCTGGCGCGCGCCACCCGCCAGCCGTAACCCCAACTCCCCCCCCCCTCGCGGGGGGAGGGGCCGGGGGAGAGGGTGACAGCCGTCGCGTTAAAGGGCTGAAAGCAATGCTGCGCATCGCCCACCCTCTGATGGAACTTCTAGCCATTCGACTAAGCCCGCAAGCGGGCAAGTCGCTGGTTATCCCCAACCCTCCCCCCTCAAGGGGGAGGGAGCTAACCCAAGGAGCCAACATGCAAGGCATCTACCTCGACAACAACGCCACCACCCGCGTCGACCCCGCCGTGGTGGAGGCCATGCTGCCCTACTTCACCGAGCAGTTCGGCAACCCCTCGTCGCTGCACAGCTTTGGCAACAAGGTGGGGCTGGCGCTGAAGAAGGCGCGCATGCAGGTGCAGGAACTGCTGGGCGCGGAGCACGAATCCGAGATCATCTTCACTTCGTGCGGCACCGAGTCGGATTCCACCGCGATTCTCTCCGCGCTGAAGGCCAACCCGGAGCGGCGCGAGATCATCACCACGGTGCTGGAGCACCCGGCGATCCTGTCGCTGTACAGCCAGCTAGAAAAAGAAGGCTATACCGCGCATTACCTGAAGGTCGACGGCAAGGGCCGCGTCGACATGGACGAATACAAACGGCTGCTGTCCGACAAGGTGGCAGTGGTATCGGTGATGTGGGCCAACAACGAAACCGGCAGCTTCTTCCCGGTGCTGGAAATGGCCGAACTCGCCAACGCCGCCGGCGTGATGTTCCACACCGACGCGGTGCAGGCGGTGGGCAAGGTGCCAATCGATCTGAAGAACAGCAAGATCGACATGCTGTCGTTGTCGGGCCACAAGCTGCATGCGCCCAAGGGCATCGGCGTGCTGTACCTGAAGCGCGGCGTGCGCTTCCGTCCGCTGCTACGCGGCGGCCACCAGGAGCGCGGCCGCCGCGCCGGCACCGAGAACACCGCCTCCATCGTTGCGCTGGGCAAGGCCTGCGAAATGGCGCTGGCAGCAATGGAACACGAGAACACCGAAGTGCGCCGCCTGCGCGATAAGCTCGAAGCCGGCATCCTCGCCAAAGTCCCGCACGCCTTCGTCACCGGCGACGCCAGCAACCGCCTGCCCAACACCAGCAACATCGCGTTCGAATACATCGAGGGCGAAGCCATCCTGCTGCTGTTGAACAAGTTCGGCATCGCAGCCAGCTCGGGCTCGGCCTGCACCTCCGGCTCGCTCGAACCCAGCCACGTCATGCGCGCGATGGGCATCCCCTACACCGCCGCCCACGGCACCACCCGCTTCTCGCTGTCGCGCTACACCACGGAAGAAGAGATCGACCGCGTCATCCAGGTGGTGCCGGAAATCGTCGCGCAGCTTAGAAAATTGTCACCGTACTGGGGCGAGAACGGCCCCTCGGCCGAGCCGGAAAAAGACTTTGCGCCGGTGTATGCCTGATCGGGTTTGTGCTTATTGAGTAGGGCGCAATAGGCACAAGCCGTATTGCGCCCTGAGCCCATGCGGCGCAATGCCCTTCGGTTATTGCGCCCTACGCTTGCTGGGTGACGCACCCGACCGGTCGGCCCTGCTTCAATGCGGGGCTGATCGCCCACCCCCATAACAAGGGGCGACACGATAGTTGCTTGAGTGAAGGGCTGCAATTCGGCCTTATGTGGAGCTCCACATAACAGGCTGCTGAAATACCCCACGCGGATGCGTGGCACATTGCGCCAAGCGTTCGATTTTTCATCCAAGGCGGATAAGGGATAAAGCGGGATAAAGGGGACGCTACCCAATGGCACTACCTTAAGCGAAACCCCATACCAAACAACGAGATATAAGGTGGGCTGACGAACTCGACGCGTTACGATGCGGGTGTCGAATCCGTGTTGCATAACGCAGGAGGGTCAACCAGTGGCACTTCGGCATGAAGGCGCACATTGGCGTGGACGCTGACTCGGGCCTGGTGCACAGCGTGGTTGGCACGGCTGCCAACGTCAACGACGTGACGCAAGCAGGCGCGCTGGTGCATGGAGAAGAGAGCGATGTGTTCGCTGATGCGGGCTACCAGGGCGTAGCCAAGCGTGAAGAGACGCAGGGTATCGAGGCGAACTGGCATGTGGCCATGCGCCCGGGCAAACGCAAGGCACTGGACAAGAGCACGCCCATGGGCGAGATCATGGACAAGCTGGAGCAGACCAAGGCGCGCATCCGGGCGAAGGTGGAGCATCCGTTTCGGGTGATCAAGCAGCAGTTCGGTCATGCCAAGGTGCGCTACCGGGGTCTGGCCAAGAACACGGCGCGGCTGACGATGCTGTTTGCGTTGAGCAATCTGTGGATGGTGCGCAGGCAAATCTTGAGGTTGCAGGGGTGAGTGCGCCTGCAGCCCGGGCGAGACCCTGCGGGGCGGGGCAAAACGGCCGCCGAAGGCTGCACCACGCTCACGAAAACAATCCGTATCCGACTTCGATGTCGACATCC
>JBPPMF010000014.1:0-2042 GCA_051305915.1 Thiobacillus sp.
ACAGCATGAGCGCGCCCACCTCCCTGCAAACGCGCGTCGAGCGCTATCTGGTCGAGCGTCGCCGCTTGGGCTTCTCCGCGCGCACCCAGGCTTATGCCTTGCGAAGTTTCGTGCGTCATGTCCAGACCGTCGGACACTACGGGCCGTTAACCGTAGAGGTCATGGCCGACTGGGCTCGGCGCGACAGCCACGGCAGCAGTGATCCGCTCACCTGGGCGCGCCGACTGAAGCTGTTGCGCTCCTTCCTGCGTTGGCTGCAGCAGTTCGAGCCGCGAACCGAGGTTCCTGACGACGCGATCTTCGGGCGGCTGCCCGAGCGGCAGGCACCGCACATATACAGCGAGCAGGAGATCGTCGATCTGCTGGCCGCCGCGCGGCGGCTTGGGCCAACACCTGGCCTGCGCGGCGTCATCTTCGAGACGCTGTTCGGTCTGATCGCCAGCACCGGGATGCGGATCTCCGAGGCGCTGTCGCTGCGCAACGAAAATGTCGACCTCAAGCGCGGGATGCTCACCATTCACCAGACCAAGTTCGGCAAGTCGCGCCAAGTGCCGATGCACTTGAGTACCGTGGAGGCGCTGCGTCGCTACTGCTGGATGCGCGACCTGGCGGGCGAGTCCGCGCAAGACGATGCTCCATTCTTCGTCGGTACGCGAGGGCGACGGCGGGGATTGCCACTGAGCACACACCAGGTGGAACGCGTCTTCGCCGGCCTGCGCGAACAGTTGGGCTGGCGCAACCGCGGCACTCATCACGCGCCACGCATTCATGATCTGCGCCACACCTTCGTCGTGCGCCGCATCATGTTGTGGCAGGCGCAGGGGGTAGATATCGATCAGGCGATGTTATCGCTATCGACTTACGTCGGGCACGCGATGGTGACCAACACCTACTGGTACCTCTCGGCGGTGCCGGAATTGATGGCGCTGGCCGCAAGCCGCTTCGAGTCATTCATGTCGCAAACGGAGGCTCCAAATGCGTAATATCACCGCACCGAAACCACCGACGTTCGCCTCGCTGGTTCAGCAGTTCTTTACCGAGTATCTGGTCGCGCATCGTGCGGTCAGTCCGCGCACGGTGGCCTGCTACCGCGATGCATTGATGCTGTTCCTGGACTTCGCCAGTCACAAGCTGGGCAAATCACCGACTAGCCTGAAGTTGGCCGATATTCAGCCCGATCTGATCCTGGCGTTTCTGGACCATTTGGAGCACGAGCGACACAACGCGGTGCGCAGCCGCAACCTGCGGCTCACCGCACTGCGGGCGTTCCTGAAATTCGCCGGGCGGCGTGACGTGGCCTCATTGCACGTGGTCGAGCGAGCACTGGCGATCCCGATGAAGCGCTTCGAACGACCGATGTTGGGTTTCCTTACCCGCGAGGAGATGACGGCCGTACTCGGGCAGCCAGGCTCGAGTTGGACCTCGCAACGCGACCATCTGCTGCTGGCGATGCTTTACAACACCGGCGCGCGTGTCTCCGAGATAATCGGTGTGCGCGTGACCGATGTCGTTCTCGAAGGGGCCGCTTGCGTGCATCTGAAGGGCAAGGGCCGCAAGCAGCGATCCGTGCCACTGTGGAAGACTACAGCGCAAGAGATTCGTGCGTGGCTGCGTCTAAATCCGACGCTACGTGGCGAGGCAGCCTTACTGCCAAACCGCGACGGACGTGTAATGACACGCTGCAACGTCGCCCAGCGCCTTGATCTTGCGGTCGCACGAGCGTCGGCACAATTGCCTACCCTCGCCCAAAAAAAGGTCTCGCCACATATCTTGCGTCACACCACGGCGATGCACTTGTTACAGTCTGGCGTGCCCTTCAACATCATCGCGCTGTGGCTCGGACACGAGAGCACGAACACCACCCATCGATACGTCGAGGCCGACTTGGCGATGAAGGAAAAGGCGCTCGCCCGACTGGAAGCACCTGACACCAAGTTGCAACGATACCGTGCGCCAGACTCGCTCATGAAGTTTCTTCAGGCGCTGTAACTATGCAAAGAATGCGCCGGCACCTGATGAGTGGTGCCGCAGGTCCGGCTCGT
>JBPPMF010000031.1:0-8355 GCA_051305915.1 Thiobacillus sp.
CCGAGCCGCAGACGCTGCAGCCGGGGCGCTTCGAGGTATGGCGCGTGACGCGCAGCATCAGTCCGATTGCCGCAACGGCTTCGCCCTGGATCAGGACGGCCCAGGTCGATAGTGATACCCCGAGCTTCCTCTATTTCATCACCGCATTTCGTTTGCGCGATGCAGCCCAGCCGAATCTGCGCGGCATAACCTGCGCCTGGAATCAGATGGCGCCCGGCAATCAGGGCTTGATGCGCCATCTCACGCTGGATGAAATCCGTTCGGCACTGGGCGACTGGATGCGCCTGATTCCCCCGCAGGGAGGGCTGTGATCCCTGCCAACAGCAAACTGGCGCGAAACCCGATGATTTCAGCATTACTGGCCGAGGCGCCGACGGGGCTGAAGGTGCGTTATCTGGAGCCGGCTCCGGCATATCGGAACTCAAGATCGTTTGAAATGCTGGTGCCGTTTCAGGACTTTTTGCGCGCGCGCGGGTGCGCCTGGTCGTACACCGTGGCGAGGTGCTGCCAGTCGAGGTGGGTGTAGATCTGGGTCGTGCTGATGCTGGCGTGGCCGAGCATTTCCTGCACCGCGCGCAGATCGCCGGACGATTGCAGCACGTGGGTGGCAAACGCGTGGCGCAGCATGTGCGGGTGTACATGCTGGGTCAGCCCTGCCTGCATGGCCCAGCGGTTCAGCCGCAGTTGTACGCTGCGCGGGGTAAGCCGGCTGCCGCGCTGGCTGATGAACAGCGCGGCGGTGTGCTCATGCGTCTCCCCATGGATACCGTCCCTGCGGGACATAAGCGGCAACCGGTGCGGCAGCCAGGTCCGGATCGCGTCAAGCGCCTGGCTGCCCACCGGCACGATGCGGGTTTTGCGGCCCTTGCCGGTGACCTGCGCTTCGCCCGCTTGGAGGTTGACGTCGTTGAGATCGAGCCCGGTGAGTTCAGACAGGCGCAGGCCGGACGAATAAAACAGTTCGAACATCGCGCGGTCACGTGCGACCAGTGCATCGTTGTCGGCGGGGGCGGCGAGCAATTGGGCGCAGGCATCGGGCGACAGAATTTGCGGCAAGGCCTTGGCTGCTTTGGGCGGGCGCAGGCCGATGCAGGGATTGCGCGAATAGCCGAGGCGGCGGCAGGCAAAGGCGTAAAACCCGCGCCAGCTCGAAAGTTGCCGCGCCACGCTGGCTGCCGCCAGATTCTGACTGCGCAGCTTGACGATGGCGCCGCGGATGTCGCTGACGTCGAGTTCGGCCAGAGTCTTTTCGGCAGTCAGGCGGGACAGGTTGGCCAGATCGCGCTGATAGGCCGCAACCGTATGCGGCGACAGCCGCCGTTCGGCGGCAAGGTGTTGCAGGTAGCGGTAAATCGGTTTGGACTCAACGTTATCCCCCTCTCCCGCTTGCGGGGGATAACCAGCGACTTGCCCGCTCGTGGGCTTAGTCGATTGGTTAGTAGCCCCATCAGGGTTGGGGAGGGGGCTGGCGTCCGCGCTCACTGCGGGGTTTGCCCCTGCATCCGCACCAGCGCGGCGCCGACCAGCTGGCTCAGCCGTTCGAGGTACAGCGTGCCCATGCCGGGGTAGAAGCGCTTGGCCTCTTCCGACGCCAGTACCAGCAGGCCGATCGGCGCAGCCGCTGGTGCGGGGCGTAGCGGGATGCAGGCGAAGGCGCGCAGGTGCGGCGACACTTCGCCAAACCAGTCGCTGGCCTCATTCACCGCCAGGGCGCCGCACACCGGTTGCGCCATCGCGGCCACCGTGTCGCGTACGCCGGGTGAAACCTGCTCGGTCAGATCGGGCACGGCATCGCCTGTCAGCGTCCACACCCGCAGCGCATGGTGCGGCACCGCAAACCCTTCACGCAGATGAATCGCCAGCGCCGCGACGATGTCCTGTGGTACGGACGCAGTCAACAAGGCCAGGGTCAGCGCATGCAGCCGCTCCGAAATACCGTCGTTTTCCTCGCCGAACTGGATCAGCTCGGCCAGCTTGCTTTCCAGCATCCGTACCTTGTCGCGCATCGCGATCAGCTGGCGCTCGCTCATCGACACCGCATGGGTGCCGTGCGGATGCGGAATATGCAGGTCCGCCAGCAGGGTGGGGAACTCGTTGAAAAAATTCGGATGCCGGGTCAGAAACTCGGCGATGGCCTGGGGGTCCAGGTGGGTGGTTTGCATGTTCATTGGATTTCGATCTCCCCTTCAAATACTGTTTCAGCCGGCCCGGTCATAAATACGGACTGGCCCTTGCCCGCCCATTCGATCACGAGATCGCCGCCCTTGGTGTGCACGCTGACTGGGCTTTTCAGCCAGTCCTGGCGGATGCCCGCCACCGCTGCGGCGCAGGCGCCGGTGCCGCAGGCCAGGGTTTCACCGGCGCCGCGTTCGTAGACGCGCAGGCGGATGTCGTGCGGGGTCAGCACCTGCATAAAGCCGGCATTGACCCGCTGCGGAAAGCGCTTGTGCGATTCGATGGCGGGACCGAGGATGTCTACCGGTGCGCTGTCGAGGTCGTTCACCCGCAGCACCGCGTGCGGATTGCCTATCGACAGCGCGGCGATGTCGAGCACGTGCTGGCCGACCTTGAGTGCGTAGCTTGGCGCCTCGGCTTCAGCCGCAAACGGAATGTCGGCCGGCGCAAAATGCGGCGCACCCATGTCGACCGTGACGTGGCCGTTGTCGAGCAGGCGCGGCTCGATGATGCCGGACGCGGTTTCCACGCGGATCACGGTCTTGTCGGTCAGGCCGTGGTCATGCACGAAACGCACGAAGCAGCGCGCGCCGGTGCCGCACTGTTCCACTTCGCCGCCATCGGCGTTGAAGATGCGGTAGCGGAAATCGACTTCGTCGCGGCCCGGTTTTTCGACCAGCAGGATCTGGTCGCAGCCGATGCCGAAGTGACGGTCAGCAATGCGGCGGCATTGCCCGGGCGTGAGCGCGACGGTCTGGTTGATGCCGTCGAACACAACAAAGTCGTTGCCGAGGCCGTGCATTTTGGTGAAGCGTAGTTTCATGCTTATTGGGTGCGTGTGCCTTGTTGGGTATTCATTCGGTCATCAACCTGACGTAATCCTTCAAGATGCAGCGGTCCATCACCACCGCCATGCCACCTGCCTGCGCCTGCTGCGCGGCGGCCTCGTGAACGATGCCTTCCTGGATCCAGATAGCGGGCAAGTGTAGCGCCAGGCATTGCTCGACGATAGCCGGCACATGTTCGGCGGCTCGAAACACGTCGACCAGATCGACCTTGAACGGAATATCGGCGAGGCTGGCATAGGCCTGCTCGCCCAGCACAGCGTCCACCAGCGGACGCACCGGCACGATGCGGTAGCCGTAACGCTGCATCGCCTGCGCCACGCGATAGCTTGGGCGCGCGGATTGCGGCGACAAGCCGACCACGGCAATGGTCTTGACGGTTTTCAGCAGCGTGCGCAGGGTGTCGTCGGCGGGATTTGTGAAATTCATAGCAGCTTTTCCATCACATGGTCGTCCATCACGAAGCCGTCGCCGATGTCGAATACCCGTGATTCGACGATGCGGAAACCATATTGCACGTAGGCGCGGATCGCCTGCGTGTTGCCGCGGTTGACCTGTAGCCACAAACGGCGCGTCTGCCGCGCGCGCGCCCAGGCCTCGACCGTTCGCAGCAGCGCGCCGCCGATGCCCTGGCGCTGGCTGTGCGGGTGGACATAAAGCTTGTCGAGCTTGCAGCCGGACGCATCGAGCAGGGCATGGGCAAAACCGGTCAGCGTGTGGTTCTGCTTCGCCACCCACCATGCCTGATGTGGATCGCCAAGTTGTTCGCGGATACGTTCCGGCGCATAGCGGTCGGCCAGCATGGCGTCGATCTGCGCCTGCGAAATCAGGGAAGGATAGGTGGCCTGCCACACCACGCGCGCCAACGCGCTGACAGCGTCGACATCGGCCGCTGTCAATCGCTGAACGTCGGGCTGCGCGTCATTCATAGAGGCTGGGCTCACCCACTGGCCGGGTCTTGAAGCGGCGGTGCAGCCACAGGTATTGCGCCGGCATTTCGCGGATACGCTCCTCGATAAACGCGTTCATGCGCGTCACGTCGGCGTCCAGATCGTCGGTCGGGAAGTTGTCCCACGGCGGGTAGAAGTGCACTGCATAGCCGCGTCCCCACGGCAGTTGGCGGGTGACGACCGGGATGACCTGGGCGTTGGCGAGCCTGGCCAGGCGCGGCAGCGCCGACACGGTGGCGGTGGGGATGCCGAAGAAGGGTACGAACACGGCATTGTGGCGGCCATGGTTCTGGTCCGGCGAGTAATGAAATGGCAGGCCGCCCTTGAGCGTCTTGAGCAAGGGCTTGATGCCTTCGCTCTTTTCGATCAGAACCGGTGAGGAAAAACGGGAGCGTCCACGCAGCATCATTTTGTTGGAGACGGGGTTCTTGGCGCGCATATACAAATTGGCGACGGTCTGATCCATGGTCAGCCGCACGCCGCCCATGTCGAGCCCGATGAAATGCGGGGCCAGCCAGATCACCGGGCGCACGCCGTCGCCGCGCGCGGCTTCCGGATTGTCGATCCGGATCAGGCGGCGCAGCCGTGCTTCCGAGCCCCACCACAGCACGCCGTGTTCGAGCGCTGCGCGCATCGAGGCCTGGTAGGTTTGCCGCAGCCAGCAGCGGCGCAGTGCCTCGGGCGCCTCGGGAAAGCACAGGGCCAGGTTGGTGGCGACGACATGGCGACGTTTTCCGGGCAGCATTGCCAGCAGCCAGCCCAAGGCATTGCCGAGGGCGGCCTGCAGCGGTAGCGGTAGCCAGTGCAGCAGCCATAAAAGCCCTATGCCAAGCCAGATGGGCAGCAGTGACGGGCGTAGCAGACTGTCGGGAGCAGCATGCTTCATGCTGCGGGCGGGTTGTCCGGATGTGTTACGCCGCTCGGGCACTTGTAACGGTTGTAGCTCCACATGTATTGCGCCGGGAAGCGGCGCACCGTGTCTTCCACCCCCTGGTTGATGCGCGCGGCGGCTTCGATCTTGTCCGCCGGCAGGGCGGCGGCGAGTGGCGTCACATGCAGGTGATAGCCGCGTCCCCAGCTTAGCCGTTCGGCGGCAACGAAAAATGCCGTGGCGCCGGTCTTGCGCTGCAGGCTGGCGACCAGTGTCGGTGTATAGGCCGAGCGGCCGAAGAACGGCGCCCACACGCCGTCGCCTTTGGTTGCTACCTGGTCAGGCAGCAGACCGATGGCTTCGTGGCGTTTGAGCGCTGCCAGTTGGGCGCGCACGCCCGAGAGGTCGGTGGGGACCAGTGTCGCCTGGCCGCGCTGGCGGCCGGCCATCATCAGCGCACCCAGCGCCGGTTGGCGCGGCGGCTTGTACATGGCGGTAAATGGATGTTGTTGCGCGCAATATTGGCCGATGATCTCGAAGCAGCCGATATGCGGTGAGATGAGGATGATTCCATTGTTCGCGGCGCGCGCAGCGTCGATGTACTCCCAACCGCTGGTGCCCCTGACCAGTTTCAGCACCTTGTCGTAGGGGCGCAGCCATATCGGCGCCAACTCGACGATGGACTTGCCCGCCTCGCCGATCGTCTGGTGCAGCAGGCGTTTGCAATCGCGCCCCGGGGTGCACAGGCCGCTTTCAATCAGGTTGTTGCGCATACGCTCGGAATGGCGGCCTGGCGCCCAGTAGATCAGCCAGCCGAGGGCAATGCCCAGGCCATGAAGTACAGGCAGCGGCAGGCGGGCCAGCAGTTTGAGCAGGAAAATCACGCGGGCATGCGACCCCACATGGGCTTCAGCCCATTGTGGGAATTGACGGACAGGGCAGCAGCGCGGCACAATGCGGTCGCCGCCGCGTTAATCTTGACAACTTGCGGGCGGGATACAAATACAGCTAAAGCGTCGCCGCTCCGTTGGTCCCCCGAGCCGGTTACGCAGTCGGTAATCGGGACTACAGGAGCTGTCATGCAAAAGGATTTCATTTTCACGTCTGAGTCGGTGTCCGAAGGGCACCCCGACAAGATGGCGGACCAAGTGTCGGATGCGGTGCTCGACGCGATTCTAACCCAGGACAAACATGCACGCGTGGCGTGCGAGACGCTGCTGACCACCGGTCTGTGCGTCATTGCCGGCGAAATCACCACCTCGGCGGTCATCGACTACAACCAGATCGCGCGCCAGACCATCAAGCGCATCGGCTACGACTCGTCCGAGATCGGTTTCGACTACAACACCTGCTCGGTGCTGGTCACCGTCGGCAAGCAGTCGCCCGACATCGCGCAGGGTGTGGATCGTGCGCATGACGACTATCTTGATCAGGGTGCCGGCGACCAGGGCCTGATGTTCGGCTATGCCTGCAACGAAACCCCGGTACTGATGCCGATGCCAATTCACTTGGCGCACCGCCTGACCGAGCGCCAGTCCGAGCTGCGCAAGGACGGCCGCCTGCCGTGGCTGCGTCCGGATGCGAAATCGCAGGTGTCGATCCGCTACGTCGACGGCAAGCCGCATTCCATCGACACCGTCGTGCTCTCCACCCAGCATCACCCCGAGGTTTCGCACGCCCAGTTGTCCGAAGCGGTGATCGAGGAAATCATCAAGCCGGTGCTGCCGAAGGAAATGCTGACCGCCGATACGCGCTATCTGGTCAACCCCACCGGCCGCTTCGTCGTTGGCGGACCGATGGGTGACGCTGGCCTCACCGGCCGCAAGATCATTGTCGACACCTACGGCGGTGCCGCCCCGCACGGCGGCGGCGCGTTCTCCGGCAAGGATCCGTCCAAGGTCGATCGTTCCGCGGCCTATGCCGGCCGCTACGTGGCGAAGAACATCGTCGCCGCGGGCCTGGCCGACAGGTGCATGGTGCAGATCAGCTACGCCATCGGCGTCGCCAGGCCTACTTCGCTGATGGTCGACACCTTCGGCACCGGCAAGATCCCCGAAGCCAGGATCGCCGAACTGATCCAGGCGCACTTCGACCTGCGTCCCAAGGGTATCGTCAACATGCTCGACTTGCTGCGCCCGATCTACACCCGTACCGCGAGCTACGGCCACTTCGGCCGCGACGAACCGGACTTCACCTGGGAAGTGACCGACAAGGCAGCCGAACTCAAGGCCGCCGCAGGGCTGTAAGACTATGCTGATGCAGGCGCTGATGTTCGTGCTCGGGCTGGTGGCGCTGATCGTCGGCGCCGAGGCGATGGTTCGGGGCGCCTCGCGGCTGGCGGTGTCGTGGGGAATTTCGCCGCTGGTGGTCGGCCTCACCGTGGTGGCGTTCGGTACCAGTGCGCCGGAAATGGCGGTGTCGGTCGGTGCCGCGCTATCCGGCTCGTCCGATCTGGCGATCGGCAACGTCGTCGGCAGCAACATCGCCAACATCTTGCTGGTTCTGGGCATTTCCGCGCTGGTGGCGCCGCTGCTGGTACACGCGCAGATCATTCGCCAGGAAGTTCCGATCATGATCGGTGCTTCGCTGGTGGTGGTGGCGATGGCGCTCGACGGCAATATCGGCCGCAGCGAGGCGGCGTTGCTGTTTGCGCTGGTGATTGCCTACACGGTGTTTCTCGTCGTGCAGTCGCGGCGTGCGTCCAAAGATGCCGAGGCTGATTTCGCCAGCGAAATCCCGAGCAGCCAATGGGATCGCCACTGGGGTGTGCAGGCGGCGCTGGTGATCGGCGGTCTGGCCTTGCTGGTGCTGGGTGCCGACTGGCTGGTGGGCGCGGCGGTGGTGTTTGCCAAGCACTTTGGGGTGAGCGACCTCGTCATCGGCCTCACCGTGGTGGCCATCGGCACCTCGATGCCGGAAATTGCCACCTCGCTGATTGCCGCCCTGCGGGGCCAGCGCGACATCGCGGTCGGCAATGTCATCGGCAGCAACATCTTCAACCTGCTGGCGGTGCTGGGCGCGGCCGGGATGGTGTCGACGGGGGGGCTCAATGTGCCGGAGGCGGCGCGCAATTTCGACCTCTGGGTGATGCTGGCGGTGGCTTTTGCCTGCCTGCCGATCCTGCTCACCGGGCGTGAGATTGCGCGCTGGGAAGGCGCGGTATTCCTTGGCTACTACGCCGCCTATTTGCTGTATCTTGTGCTTGCCGCGCAGCAGCACGACAGCTTGCCGGCCTATTCAGGCGTTATGTTGAGCTATGTGATGCCGCTCACCGTTGTGACGCTGGTGGTTAGCTTCTTGCGTCGACGGCCAGCCGGCTAGGCTATAATTTCGCTTCCGAGGAGCGCTGCGAGGCAATTTCATCTGTCCCAGGCTCGGAAAGGCAACAACCGCGCTCACCTATTTCTCAACCCTGCCGGGTTTGGGACGTTGGGTGAGCGACACCGTCGCCAGTCTGGGTTTAACCAGACCCTCCGCCCTCCCGGCCACATGCAACGGAGCTTTACATGAACGC
>JBPPMF010000063.1:0-2284 GCA_051305915.1 Thiobacillus sp.
CCAGATTGCCCGGCATCAACAGCACGCTTGCGCCGCGTCAGGTTCTGCTGGCCCTGCCCAACGTGACGGAAGCGGACGTGGATGCCTACCTCGCCCAGCGCGAGGAGATTCTGGGCGCAGAGCAGGTGCCACTGCCTTTTCCGCAGGCAGCCGGATTCGAATCCGGTTCCGCAAGCCAAGTGTATAATCTGCGGTCGATTGCGAAAGCCTCGGACGGCACACAGTTCGTCCGGGAGGCGATAGCAAAGGTGGCACAAGACCCAAAACGACCGTTTAGCTTCCTGCTCTGGCAGGAGGGGCGGCCTTAATCCGCTCAGATTTAAATCAACATGGCGAGCATCACATCCTCCCGACGCAGGCAGCGAAAGAGTCGCAGTGCAGTCCTGGCGCGTTTTTTGCGCTGGTGGGGGCGCGAGCTGGCGGCCCTGGTGCCGCCTGGCTTGCGCACCAAAAACCGCCCCTCCCCCAGCATGTTGTGGGTCGGGATGGAGCAAGGCACACTCGTCCTCTGGCGCCTGGCCGGGCATAAGCGGAGCGAGATCGGACGCGTCAACCTCACCGCGGGTGATGTCGCCGCGCACAAGATCGCCTTTGATGCCCTGCGCAACAAGGTAGGCGACCGTCCGGTCGGCATCTGCCTGCCGGCAACGCAGGTGCTGCGCAAGGAAGTCATTTTGCCCCTCGCCGCAGCAGAAAATCTGACCCAGGTACTGGGCTTCGAGTTGGGGCGTCAGACACCCTATACCTCCGATCATGCCTACTACGACCAGCGGCTGTTGCGCGAGGATCGCAGCGGCAATCGCCTGCATGTGCTGTTGGGCGTTGCGCCCAAAACCGTCATCGACGAAATCCTGTCAACCCTCGCAGCCTGGGGCGTTGCGGCCCAGGCAGTAATGGTGAGCGACGAACTCGAAAGCAGCGGTAACTGCCTGAACCTGCTTCCGGCAAGGCTGCGACCCAAGCCGAGCCGAGCCGCGTATTGGCTTTATGCTGCCATGGCGGGTGTGACGCTGGCCCTGTTTGCCGTGCTGCTTGCGACGCCGCTCTGGAAAAAACGCGAGGTCGTGATCGCGCTGCACCCGGTTCTGGCCCAGGCCCAGCAACAAGCCGATGCCGTGGATGCGCTCAAGCAGGAACAGGAGCGGCTGCTGGCCGAATATAATTTCCCCACCGAGCACAAGCTGGTCACCCCGGCCAAGGTGGCCCTGCTCGAAGAGGTGACCCGCATCCTTCCCGACAATACCTGGCTGCAGCAACTGGAGATTCACGGCACGGAAATCTCGATGCAGGGCAATACCGGTTCCTCGGCCAGGCTGATCGGCCTGTTCGAACAGGCTGCCTTGCTGGAAAATGCCCATTTCAAATCGCCGCTGGTCAAGGTGCAGGGCGGCGAGGAGCGTTTTCAGCTTGCGGCCGGGATCAAGGCCGTCGATCTGGCCAAACCGCCCGCAAAGCCATGAAATTGACGCTTACCCCCATGCAAAGCCGCGTGCTTGCCATTGCGCTGCTGCTCGCCCTGCTTGCCCTCCTTGCAGTGCTGGTCTATGTGCCCTGGCAGCGTGCCCATCTTCATTACGACACGGCGATCGAGGATCAGCTGGATCGAGCCAGCCGTTACCTGCGTATCGCCGGCCAGCGCCAAAACATCGAGGCGAACATCGCGTTCATTGCAAAGCGGGATGCCGGCCGCTACTACCTCAAGGCCAGTTCCCCGGCCCTTGCCGCGGCCGAGGTGCAGCAAATGGCGCAGGCCATCGTCGAAGCCAATGAACTCAAGGTGGAGAGTACCCAGATCGCCACGCACAAGGATGACGGCCCGCGACGCAAAGTTGCGGTCAATTTCCAGCTCCGCGGGCAATTGCCCGCTCTGCAGAAAGCCCTGTACGAATTGGAAACCACCTTGCCTTATCTGTACGTGGACAACCTGGTCATCCGCGCTAGCGTGGTGAGAATGTTCAAGCCCGTTCCGGGCGTCGATCCCGACGTCCTGGTGCAGTTCGACCTGTACGCCTTCACCCGGGTCGTCAAACCGGCGCTGAATAAGCCATGATGGCCCTTTACAACATCAAGAGTCTGGCCCTGCTGGCCTGGGTACTCGTCAATGCCTTGCTGGCGTTGGCGATTGGCAGGGAACTGGGATGGGGCGAGAAGCTGCACCCGCCCATACCCGTGCCTGTGGTGCATTCGTCCGCGCCGGTCGAGATAGCGCTTTACCCGGATTTTCGCCTGCCGGCGCGGGAAAAAACCTATGCTGCGACGCTGAAGCGGCCGCTCTTCGTGCCCA
>JBPPMF010000066.1:0-2174 GCA_051305915.1 Thiobacillus sp.
GCGTGGCGGGAGCACTTCAGCCTCACACAGGCCGAGGTCGCGGCACGCATCGGTATCGCGCAAGCCGCTTATGCACAGATGGAGCGCGTCAAGCAGCCTCGGAAGGCCACGCTCGAAAAGGTGGCGGCTGCGATGGGTCTGGAAGTGGAGCAACTGCGCTGGTAGTTCGTGTCACGAGAAGACGACCGGCTTGATCGGCGTACTGAACGCTGCGAGGTGCCGGCCTGGCAGCGCCTTTGACAACGCAGCAGGCGCGCGTAGTCTTACTCGGACTTACTCAGCGAGCTGATTGCCATGGAAACCACCACCCTCTCCAGCCGCGGCCAGATCGTCATTCCGAAGGGCTTGCGCGAGTCCAGGCACTGGCAGGCGGGGACCTGTTTCGTCGTGGAAGAAGTGCCGCAAGGCATCCTGCTCAAGCCCGTGAGCGCGTTCCCGCCGTCGCGGCTCGAGGACATCATGGGCTGCACGGCCTACCGTGGCCCGGCCCTGTCGCAGGCCGACATCGACGCCGCCCTGGATGCCGACATTGCCCGGCGATACGCCTCGAAGTGACGCGGCGCCGGTCTTGCGATGATCGCCCTCGACACCAACGTCCTCGTGCGCTGCCTGACGCTGGACGACCCGGGCCAGGCGCCTGCCGCCAGGGCGCCGCTCGCACACCGCGATGGCGTCTTCGTGGCAAAGACGGTGCCGCTCGAGCTGGAGCGGGTCCTGCGCGCTACCTACCAACTGCCGCGCCCGGTCATCCACTCGGCATTGGGCAAACTGCTGGGCCTGCGTGGGATGGCAGGCTTGGTGTGAGGCCCATTCTCTCCCCGCCGATGGCGGCGCCGGCACCCACAACGATCTGTTCATGGAAGGCAGTGCGGTGCTAGACTTTTCCGCATGAAGCCTACATTGCAGCCCGTCGAGCATCTTGGCAAGTTTGAACGCCTTCAGTTGGTCGAGGATCTGTGGGATGAATTTGCCGCCGAAACCGGTTCTGAATCCAGGCCCGAGGTGTTGCTCGAACTTGAGCGTCGCGCGGCCTGGCGTGACGCCCACCCTGGTCAGGGCAAGAGCCTCGCGCAGATTGCGCAGTCGCTCGGCATTCGCCTGTGACATGGCAAGTCGTCTTCGAAGCGGCAGCACAGGCCGAAATTGCCGAAGCATTTGACTGGTACGAACAGAAGTCCTACGGCTTGGGCGGCGATTTCCTGCGGGTGATCGCAGCGGCCGAAGAACAATTGGCGCGCCACCCGCAAGCCTATCCGCCAACGAGAGACCGGTTTCGCAGGATTTTGCTCAGGCGGTTTCCTTACGCTCTGCATTTCGAACTCCTGAACGGGCAGTGCGTCTCCGTGCTTGCCTGCCTGCATCACCGGCGCAGCCCGGCCCGCTGGCCCGGCAACTGAAAGCCGCCAGCATCGGCGTTCGATGGCAGCGTTGGCGCGAGCACGGCCCAGGAGACCGGGTGCGGGATCTCGGGCCCGGTAGCCGGCCGCCCCCCAGATGGTCAGGCGCGGGTTGCCGATTGCCCCTGCGAATGGAAACTGCCCTGGCCACCGGGGTTGGCAACGACGCCTGCATCAGTTCACGAGAAGGCGACCGGCTTGATCTTCATCCGTTGCGCATGGCGGCCGAGCACGGCATCGAGCGTCGCGATGCGCCTGGCGCCGGCCTGCTCGGCGCAGGCCCGATGCAAGGCGTCGCCGGCGCGCAGGGCATTCGGCGCATCGAGTGCAAGGATGCCATACCTCCGAAGATCGCACTTATTATCGAGGCCCTTCGGCGGACGCGGCTCGTGACGGCAACGCACGAGTTCACCCGCCTGGCTGCCGTAGCGCAGCGAAGGCAGACAGGTCGGGGGCAACGCCTTGTTGGGCATCACTGCGGCCTGAGATCTCGTAGCCGTACCAACAGATTGCGAATATGCCCATCTTCGATGACACCAGCCACACAGCCCGTTGACTGTCCGCTTGAACGAAAGGTTGGGCGTCACTTTCGCAGTGCGAGCATGAATTCTCCCGGCGTGACCTCGGCCTGACGGAGAAGACCAGCAAGCGTGCCAATCTTGACCTCACCGTGCATCGGAACCACGCAACCTTTGGAATCACGCTTAAGGCATCGGAAACTCGGAAAGGTACAGGGCCGTAGCTTCCTGAAGATTCGCCACCGCCTCTTCGACGGTC
>JBPPMF010000076.1:0-6819 GCA_051305915.1 Thiobacillus sp.
GAATCAGCCCCGTCAGCGCCTCCCGTATCGCGGCGAGGTCGGCCATTCGCTGTTCGATGAGAGCCAGCTTGCGCGAGGCCAGTGCTCGCGTGTCGGCACACAGGCAGGCCGTATCCAGCTTCAGCAGGCCACCCACCTCGGACAGCGTGAAGCCAAGACCCTGCGCTCGTTTGATGAAGTGAAGGCGCTTTGCCTGCTGCTGGGAATAGCGGCGATACCCAGTCTGCGGCTTCTGCGGCTCGTCGAGCAGCCCCAGCCGCTGGTAGTAGCGCACCGTCTCGATATTCACTCCCGCGGCTGCGGCGAGTTTGCCGATCGTCAGTTCCGTTGCCATCGCATACCCCTTGACTCCGTACCTCGGTACGGAGCTTAGAGTAGCGCCTTCAATACCTGTTTCATGGACGCGGCATGCAACTCACAGGCAAATCTTCGTTGATCGCGAGCGCCGCGGCCGCCATCGGCGCATCGATGTGCTGTGTAGGGCCACTCGTGCTGCTGGCGCTCGGCGTCGGCGGATCGTGGCTTGGCCATCTGACCGCGATGGAACCGTACCGGCCGCTCTTCGTTGGTCTGACGCTGATTTTTCTCGCCCTCGCCTTCCGGCAGCTTTATCTCGTGCCGCAGGTGTGTGCGCCGGGAACACCCTGCGCCGATCCGAACACCATCAAGCGCCAGCGACGGATCTTCTGGATCGTCGGCGTCCTGCTGCTGGGCCTGCTCGCCGTTCCGCTGCTGGCCCCGTTGTTCTACTGACAAGGAAGACCCGGATGCGCAAATCTTTCCTGCAACTGATCGCGCTCATGGCGCTGCCGTTAGCCGCTTTCGCAGCGGCGCCACAAACGGTCACGCTCGACGTTCAGAAGATGAGCTGCGCGGTGTGCCCCATCACCGTCAAGAAATCCCTGCAAGCCGTGCCGGGCGTGCGCGACGTCAGCATCGACTTTCCAAAGAAGACCGCTCGCGTCAGCTTCGATCCAGACAAGGCCACGCCCGCGGACCTGACAACGGCCACCACCCATGCCGGTTACCCTTCGACCGTGCAGAAGTGAAGCCGGCATGAACGCTATCGCGTTAGAGTCGGTGATCACCTGCCCCCGGTGCGGCACCTCGAAGGCTGAGATCATGCCGACGGACGCCTGCCAGTTCTTCTATGAGTGCAGCCATTGCAAGACGCTGCTCCGCCCGAACGCGGGCGACTGCTGCGTGTTCTGCTCGTTCGGCTCGGTGAAGTGCCCATCGATCCAGGAGCAAAAACGCTGCTGCAGCTGATCCGCAAAGAGGTTTACACTTTGCTCATGCTGCGACGGCTTGCCATCTTCTTCGTTCTCATCGCCATCCTGACCTCGCAGGTCAGCGTGAACGTGGCGTATGCGTGCGGGATGATGGGCGACGCACCGGTGGTCCTGAAGCACTGCTGCTGCGATCCAAATACGGCGACACCCGACGGCGATGAAGCGGCCAGTCACAAGGGCTGCTGCCACGCGGTGGTCGAGATCGCGACGGGCCCAGGCGATCAGAGCGGGCTCCTTTCCTCCGTCAAACTGCCGAGTTTCGATCCGCAGCCGCTACCGGCCCTGCTGATTCCCGTACTGCTGTCGCTGGCCCTTCCTACCCAGACCGCGTTTGTGGCATGGGACGAAGTCGGCGACCACGGTCTTTACGGGACCGATCTCTACCTGAGAACTCAGAGACTGCGGCTGTAAAACCCACGTTTCGACCGGGGCATCCGCCCCGGCATGACCCCGTTGTTGACCCCTTCGTCAACACCCGTCATCCCATCGAAATGTGAGGTCTCTCATGTCTACTCTTCGTTTGTCGCGTGCCCTCGTCGGCACGCTGTTGCTCGTCTCCAGTGCCCTGTCCACGCAAGTACAGGCACGTCCCCGTGATCCGCCATGGCATCCGGTCGCCAGCATCAAGGCAACCACCGAAAAGCCCTGTGGCCCCATCATGAAGCCGGATTGGTCCGGCCCGCGCGGCGCCGTAACGATCCATCGTTAAGGCCATCACGAGGAGTCTGGGAGACCGTCATGTCGTATCGAAAATTGAAGCTCGTTCTTTTTGCTTTGCTGTATTGGCTGGGCAGCGCTGTGACGCGTGCCGATGACTTGAACACTGCCCTCGAACTGCCGGACGCGCAGCGCCTGGCCCTTACGCAACAGCCCTTGCTGGAGGCACAGGCGCAGGCCGTCACGGCCGCTCGCGCGAATGCGATCGCCGCCACGCAGCTTCCCGATCCCAAGCTCACGGTCGGGCTCGCTGATTGGCCGATCGAGGGCGCGGAGCGTTACTCGCTGCGCCGCGACGACTTCACGATGGTCACGGCCGGCGTCACGCAGGATTTCCCGCGTGCGGAGAAGCGTCGCCTGCGCGGTGGGCGCGGCAAACACGAAGCGGAATTGGCGGAACAGGTGCTCACTGCCAACCGGCTGATGGTCGCACGCGACGCCGGCTTGGCCTGGCTGAATGCGTGGAAGCCGGAACGCAACCTGGAACTCCTGCGCGCTTCCGCGCGGGAAGCGGCGCTGCAGGTGCAGGCCACCGAGATCGCCTACACCGCAAGCCGCGCGACGCAGGCCGATGTGCTGGCAGCGCGGGTTTCGCTGGAACTGCTGCGCGACGAAGCCGCAGATGCCGAGCAGCAGGCGCAGGATGCGCGAGGAGCGTTGTCGCGCTGGATTGGCAACGACCAGGCCCAGCGCCCGCTGAGTGCGGCACTGCCTTCATGGGCGCTTCCGGTTCCGCTGGCGGACTCGCTGGCGAAGCTGCGCGCTCACCCTCACCTCAATGCCGAAACCAGGCGCGTCACCATTGCGGAAGACGATGTGGCCCTGGCCAAGCAGGCCTACAAGCCGGACTGGGGGGTCGAGCTCGGCTACGGTCATCGGCCGGATTTCGCCGATTTCGTCAGCGTCAATGTCACCGTCGATCTGCCGGTGTTCACCGGTAACCGTCAGGACCGCAGCCTTGGCGCCAAGCTGGCCGAGCAGGAGCGGGCCGTGCAGTCCCGCGAGGACATGTTCCGCCAGGAAGAAGCGGAGCTTCGGCGCCACTGGGAAAGCTGGCAGCGCTTACAGGACCGGGTGATCCAGTTCGACTCCGTCATCCTGCCGCAGAGTGAGCAGCGCACGGCTGCTGCCCTGGCCGCGTGGCAGGCCGGGCAAGGCACGCTCGCGGCGGTACTTGATGCACGCCGCATGGCGCTGGACAACCGCATGAAACGCCTCGACCTTGTGACGGACGCGGCGAAGCGGCGCGTCCATCTGCTGTATTTCGCCGGAGAGTGAAATGAAGAAGATCGTTCTGCTCATGGCCGTCGTGCTGCTCAGCGCCGGCGCCGGTGCCTGGATCACCGAGCTGCGCATGACATCCGGCGGTGCCGACATGGCAATGCCATCGGATCTGCCTGAGAGCGAGCCTCGCCACCAGCATGTGCTCGTCAAGAAGACCGACGCTGATCCCGCTGACGCAGCGTCTGCGGACGAGCGCAGGCCGCTTTACTGGTACGACCCGATGAAGCCGGACCAGCATTTCGATCAGCCAGGCAAGTCGCCCTTCATGGACATGCAGCTGGTCCCCAGGTATGCCGACGCTGCGGCAGGCAGCGCTGGCAACCTCATCTCGATAGACCCGCGGGTGGTGCAGAACCTCGGCATCCGTACCGCCGCAGTGGAGCGCCGCAGCCTTGCGGGCGAACTGCGCGCCGCCGGCAGCGTTGCGGTCAACGAGAACCGGATCGAGGTCGTTCAGACCCGCGCCTCCGGCTGGATCGAACGCCTGCATGTGCGCGCGCTGAATGACCGCGTGCGCAAAGGCCAGGTGCTGGCGGAAATCTATTCGCCCGAGCTTTATGCGGCGCAGCAGGAATTCGTGCTGGCGGCGTGGGCCCAGGACGCGGCGCTGCGCTCGGCGGCCCGCCAGCGCCTGCTCCTGCTCGGCTTGAGCGAGACGCAGGTGACACGCCTGGAGCACAGCGGGCAAGCCCAGCGGCGCGTGGCCTACTACGCTCCCGTCGACGGCATCGTGACGGAGCTTGGCGTGCGCGACGGCGCACAGGTCAGCCCCGGGATGACGCTCTACATGCTGGCCAACCTGTCGCAGGTCTGGGTCAATGCCGAAGTACCGGAAGCGCAGGCCGCGAGCCTAGCGGCCGGGGCGCCGGTGACGGCAACGCTGGCCGGGTTGCCCGACCGCAGCTTCGCGGGTCGGATCGACTACATCTATCCCGAAGTCAACCTGCAAACCCGGACCTTGCGGGTCCGCGCGGTACTGGACAACAAGGAACTGCTGCTCAAGCCTGGCATGTTCGCCGAAGTGGTACTCGACAAAGGCGAATCGCGCGAAGCGCTACTGGTGCCCAGCGAGGCACTCATCCGCACCGGCACACGCAGCACCGTGATTTTGGCCGAGGGCGACGGACGCTTCCGGCCGGTGGAGGTCCGTCTGGGCATGCAGCGTGACGGACACACCGAAGTGCTCGAAGGGCTGGAGGAAGGCCAGAAGGTCGTCGCATCGGGCCAGTTCCTGATCGATTCCGAAGCCAACCTGCGCGGCGCGTTCAGTACGCTGGACACGGCTGACAAGCCGGCAGAAAAAATGGGGACGGAGAAGGGCCCATGATTGCTTCCCTGATCCGCTGGTCCATCGCCAACCGTTTTCTGGTGCTGATGGTGACGCTCATGGTCACCGCTGCAGGCATCTACTCGGCGGCGAAGACGCCTCTGGATGCGCTGCCGGACCTGTCCGACACGCAGGTGATTATCCGCACGGTCTATCCCGGTCAGGCGCCGCAGGTCGTCGAGGATCAGGTCACCTATCCACTGACCACGACGATGCTCTCGGTGCCGGGCGCGAAGAACGTGCGCGGCTACTCGTTCTTCGGCGACTCCTTCGTTTACGTGCTGTTCGACGATGGCACCGATCTGTACTGGGCACGCTCGCGCGTGCTGGAGTATCTGAGCCAGGTGCAGGGACGCCTGCCAGCGACCGCGAAATCCTCGCTCGGGCCGGACGCCTCTGGCGTCGGCTGGGTCTACGAGTACGCGCTCGTGGATCGCAGCGGCCAGCACGATATCGCCGAGTTGCGCAGCTTGCAGGACTGGTTCCTCAAGTACGAGCTGAAGACCGTCGTCAACGTGGCCGAGGTCGCCAGCATCGGCGGCTTCGTCAACCAGTATCAGGTCGTGCTGCAGCCCGAGCGCATGCAGGCGCTGGGCGTGTCGCAGCAGACCATCGTGCAGGCCATCCAGGACGCCAACGGCGAGACCGGCGGCTCGGTGCTGGAACTGGGCGAGGCCGAATACATGGTGCGCGCCAGCGGCTACCTGAAGTCGCTCGACGATTTCCGCATGATCTCGATCGGCCTCGGTCAGAACGGCACGCCGATCCTGCTCGGCGACGTGGCCTTCGTGCAGCGCGGCCCGGAAATCCGCCGCGGCATCTCGGAGCTGAACGGCGAAGGTGAAGTGGTTGGCGGTGTCATCGTCATGCGCAGCGGCAAGAATGCGCTGGAGACGATCGATGCGGTCAAGCGGAAGCTGGAGTCGTTGCAATCTGGCTTGCCCAAGGGCGTCGAGATCGTGCCGGTCTACGACCGCTCCGACCTGATCCTGCGCGCGGTGGACAACCTACAGCGCAAGCTGATCGAGGAATTCATCGTTGTCGCGCTGATCTGCGCCGTGTTCCTATTCCACCTGCGCTCGGCCTTTGTTGCGATCGTCTGCCTGCCCATCGGCGTGCTGATTGCGTTCATGGTGATGCGCTATCAGGGCGTCAACGCCAACATCATGTCGCTCGGCGGTATCGTCATCGCCATCGGCGCGATGGTGGATGCCGCCGTCGTGATGATCGAGAACGCGCACAAGCATCTGGAGCATTGGCGCCACGAGCACGGCGGATCGCCGCAGCCGGATGCGCGAACGCAGATGGCGTTAATGGCCGATGCCGCCGCCGAGGTCGGCCCTGCGCTGTTCTTCAGTCTGCTGATCATCACGCTCAGCTTCGTGCCGGTGTTCTCGCTGGAAGCCCAAGAAGGCAAGCTGTTCGCGCCGCTCGCCTTCACCAAGACCTATGCGATGGCGGCGGCAGCGGGCCTGTCGGTGACGCTGATCCCGGTCCTGATGTTCTATTTCATCCGCGGCAGGATCGTCGATGAGAGCGCCAATCCGCTCAACCGCCTCCTGATTGCCGGCTATCAGCCGCTGATCGACAAGGTGATGCGGCATCCGAAGATGACGCTGCTGGGTTCGGTGCTGCTGTTAGCAGCGACGGCTTGGCCGATGACGCATGTCGGCAGCGAGTTCATGCCGCCGCTGGACGAAGGTGACATGCTCTACATGCCGACAGCGTTGCCGGGCTTATCGGCCGCGAAGGCTTCGGAGCTCCTTCAGCAGACCGACCGCATCATCAAGGCGTTTCCCGAGGTGAAAAGCGTGTTCGGCAAGATGGGCCGCGCCGATACGGCGACCGATTCGGCGCCGCTGGAAATGTTCGAAACCACGATCCAGTTCAAGCCCCGGTCGGAATGGCGGCCAGGCATGACTCCCGACAAGTTGATCGCGGAGATGGATGCCTCGTTGACTTTGCCCGGCCTGGCGAATGTCTGGGTACAGCCGATCCGCAATCGCATCGACATGCTGGCCACCGGCATCAAGTCGCCGGTTGGCATCAAGGTCGCGGGGCCAGACCTGAACGAGATCGGCCGTATCGGCCAGCGCATCGAGCAAGTCGTCAAGCGCGTGCCGGGTGCGGCCTCGGTGTTTTCGGAGCGCGTCAGCGGCGGGCGTTACATCCAGATCCACATCCGCCGCGAGGTGATTG
>JBPPMF010000094.1:0-14435 GCA_051305915.1 Thiobacillus sp.
CTGTCGGGCCACCTCGTAACCGTCCATGCCTTGCAGGCCGATGTCGAGCAGGACGACCTGGGGCCGAAAACTGCGGGCAAGTTCGAGCGCTGCTTCACCGCTGGCGGCCGACCTGACATCGTGCCCCACGATCTGCAAGAGCACGACCATGCTTTCGGCCACGGCGAGATCATCATCCACAACCAGCACCCGACAGTGCGTCGGGTCGGAGCTTGCTTTCTGCACGTCAGCGCCGGGCTTGGCCGATGTCATCGAGTGGGCAGGCAGCCAGACCGTGAACACTGATCCCTCCCCCGCCCCTGCGCTGTGCACTTCCAGCTGGCCGCCATGCATTTCCACCAGACCTTTTGCCAGGGTCAGGCCGATCCCCAACCCGCCCTGGCTACGGTCGAGGGTGCGTTCGCCCTGCTGGAACAGGTCGAAGACCCGTGGCAGCAGTTGTGCTGGAATCCCGATGCCGTTATCGCTCACTTTGAGCTCGATGAGCTGTCCGGCAAGGCTGGCTTCGAGCGTGATCCTGCCGCCCTCCGGTGTGTACTTGACGGCATTGTCCAGCAGATTGAGCAGCACTTGGGCGAGCCGCACCGGGTCGCCTTCCAGATGAACCGCCTGTTCGGGCAAGCCCACCGCGATCTGATGTTTTTTGGCCTCGATCAGCGGGTGGGCGATGTCCAGGGCCTGGTTCACCACGCTGGCCAGTTCGACCAGCTCGCGCTTGAGCGTGACCTTGCCGCGCACAATGCGCGACACGTCCAGTAAATC
Source organism: Thiobacillus sp. (assembly GCA_051305915.1). GTDB lineage: Bacteria > Pseudomonadota > Gammaproteobacteria > Burkholderiales > Thiobacillaceae > Thiobacillus. Next base: position 763 of record JBPPMF010000094.1, read on the forward strand.
ATCCACCAGCCGGCTTAGGTGGCCCACCTGGCGTTCGATGATTTCCCGCACCCATTGAACGCGCGGCTCCTGCGATTCGAGCCGCCCCAGCACATGCGCGGCGTTGCGGATCGGCGCCAGCGGGTTGCGCAACTCGTGGGCCAGCATGGCGAGGAATTCGTCCTTGCGCCGGTCGGCCTCGAGCAGGGCGAGTTCGGCCTGCTTTAGTGAAGTCACATCGGCCATGACTCCGATCATGCGGCTGCAGGTGCCGTTTCCGCTGTACTCGAGGCGTCCCCGTGAACTCATCCAGTGGACCGAGCCATCGGGCCATATGATGCGGAACTCGACCACATAGTCCTGATGCTCAGCCATGGCGCGCTGGATATCGGCTTCACAGCCTGCGAGGTCATCGGGATGAACGCGGTCGGCCCAGGCCTGATAGCTGGGCTCGATTTCCTCCTCCCGGTAACCGAGGAGTTCATAGTGGCCACGGGACCAGATGATTTTGCCGTTGGGCACATCCCAGTCCCAGGTGCCTGAGCGGCCGACTTCAGTGGCCAGTTGAAAGCGTGCCTCGCTCTCACGCAGCGCCTGTTCGGCCAGCTTGATGTCGGTGATGTCCTGGGTAATGCCAAAGCCGCCCAGCAGTTGTCCTTGCTCGTCGTATTCCAGCTCGGCCTTTTCCCGCACCCATTTCACCTTGCCATCCACCATCAGCCGGTGCTCGATGAGATAAGCCTTATCCCCTTCGCTTTGCAAACAAGCTGTCCATCCTCTGTTTACCTCGGCCCGATCATCCGGATGCACGACCGCTAGGAATGATTCGTAGGTCAAGGGCGTTCCCTTGGGAATGCCGAAGATGCGGTAATTCTCGTCTGACCAGACCAATTCGTTGAACAGGATGTCGAGCCGCCAGCTGCCGATCTGGCCCACCGATTGCGCGCGGTTCAGATCGGCCTGACTGTCGCGCAAGGCCTGTTCGGTCTGCTTGCGCGTTGTGATATCGCGCACAGTTGTATAGCGGCGGCCTTCGGTCGCGCCAACCAGGATCGTCTTGCCGTGCGCTTCGACGATGATGCGTTCGCCATCCTTGCGCAGCATTGCGTGTTCAACGATGCTCTCGCGGCCGAGCTGGATGTTTTCCGCAACGCGTTCGCGGTCTTCGGGAACGACCAGCTCAACGATGAACCGGCCTTTCAATTCCTCGGTCGTGTAGCCCATCATGCGCGCGAACTGTTCATTGCAATCGAGGATGCGGCCGCGCACGCTGATGACGATGCCCTCGAAGGTAGTGGCGGCGAATAGCGCCAGGCGTTCCTCGCCCTCGCGTATGACCAGTTCGTCGAGCATGCGCTGGCTGATGTCGCGCAGAATGCTGGTGAACATCCGGCGGCCCGATACGTCGATCTTGGAGATAGAGGCTTCCACCGGAAACAACTCGCCATTGGCTCGCCGGGCGCGCACCCAACCTGGACCCATCGGGTGGCGACAACTCGCCCCGAGCTGGCCGAACGTCCGGACATCTTCCGCATGCTTGAGCCGAGCATCTTCAGGCAGCAGCATATTGATGGACTGGCCCAGCGCATCGGCGGCCGGCAGGCCGAACATTCGTTCGGCGGCCGGGTTGAACACCGCGATGCGCTGGTTCTCGTCCACGCTGACGACCGCGTCCATGGCCGATTCGATGAGTCCCGCCAGCAACTGCTCAGCTTTGCGCGATTCCGCCAGCGCCTGTTGCGCCTGCCGCAGTTCCGCCTGCAGATGTTCGATACTCGGCGAACACTCAGGACTCGGCTGCCCTTCCCCCTGTGACGGCGTATCCTCCCCGGCTTGCTTGATTGCCATGCCTCCCCCCTAATTTTTGCCTGGCTTGCCGTCTTCTTCCCCCGCACTGCGGCTGCAGGAGGCTTTGCCAACTCTCCCGGATTCTTGATCAAAATCCGGACGACCGCAATGCAGTCCGCCGCGATGGAGAAAAGTGATGAAATGGATATTCCGGCATGAAGGTGCCCAGAATCGTCCTCCGGCAAAAGCCGGGGATCTGGTAGCTGGTTGGGCTGGATGACAGCTTGCGTAAGGGCAAGCTGGTTGAAAACGCAGCAACCCCGCACCGCCGGAATGAGCGATGCGGGCTTTATTCACTATTCCTCAAAGGCTTGCATGGCCTGCGTGCCGGCAATCCTCAATTGGCCTTGAAGGCATCGGCCACCGCCTGCAGGATGTCCTGCAATTCCTTGCCGGCAATCGATGCCGCTTCCCGCTGCTGGATGCCCAGTGACTCGGCCTCATGCACCGGGTCGGCCACGCCCACCACGATCTTGCCGCCGCGGCATTCATCCAGCCGTCCTCCGGCCGCCTCCCCGGTCGGGCCGACCCGGTAGACGGCGAAGCGGCAGGGCACGATCAGGGTGATGTTGGGGTCTTCCTTGATGGCCTGGGCCAGATACTGGGACTTGCAGGCATAGACCACCTTGTTCTGGATGTCCATTCCGTAGTGCTGTTTAAGGCCCTCGTCGATATCCTGGGTCTTGAGCACCTCCCAGTTGTGGGCAAGCACTTCGTGTTCCAGGCGGTCCACTACCTGCTTGAAGTTGGCGGCAGCGGGCAGGTGGATGACATACGCACCGCCCACACGCTGCACATCCCCGGCCGTCGCCCAGAAACTAACGATCAGCAGGACGGGCAGAAAAACAAATCTGAGAAAACGGTTTGATGGACTCATCTCAATCTCCTTGGGTGAACTCACACTCCCAGAATCCTTTTTAGCCTTTTTCCAGAGATTGGCAAATGCACGTGTCGCCGGCATGCACGTGTCGCCGGCATCCACGCGGCCTTGCAGCCCCGGCCCTGCCTCTCAATGAGGCGGACATCCGCGGCATCTAGCCGACTAAAGATTCTCCCAATTCCACCCTCCGGATTCTTTTCACATGATGGTGGCGTCGATCAGAGGGAGAGACGAATATGACCATTGAGCAATTGCAGCAACTGGCTTGTGATGCCGGACTCAAGGCATGCACCCCCTATACCGCGCACACCCAGCTTGTCCGGAACATCCAGCTACAGCGGGGTAGCGAGCCCTGCTTCCTGACCGAGAAACGCTACGCTTGCCGCGAAGTATGCGAATGGAGCCAGGATTGCCGCAAGCTGAAAGCACACTGGATGTGCTAAGCCCATGTTCGATACCCATAGCCCACGACAGAATCGTCTCCTGGCCGCGCTTCCGGCGGAGGTAAGCAAGTGCCTGTTTTCTCACCGGGAACAGCACGCATGCAAATGCTATGCGGACGTCCGGGAAGGGTTCGCCCGTCAGCTGCCCTACCCGCTCAACCGGACGGTTGCCTCCGCGGCGGCGCAAGGCTTCGAGCATTCCGCATCCGGAGACTGGCACGCGCACTTACACGCACCGGATTTCATTGATGCGAGGAAGCGTCAATGAACATGAGACTGATCGAGCACAATCCGCTGTGGCGTCTGGCCGAAACGCATCGGGTACGCGCCCAGCAGAGTTCGTACGCTCAAGCGCCGCCCCGCGTCCAGCGGACCCTGAAAGCGCCGGCCCTTTCGGTACACAAACCGCAGCAAGGAAATGCCGTGCCAGACAAGCCGCGCATTCTCATCGTCGACTGCGAATCCACAACTGCCCTGCTAAGCCAAGCCCTGGTGCAGACGTGCCATATTCAGCGGGTGCCGAGCGTCGACCAGATTCTGGAAGTTGCCCGCTGTCCCGACCAGAGCCCCGATCTGATCCTGCTGAACAGCCTGGTGCCCAGCCATCCGGGTCTGGACATATGCCGCCAACTCAAGGCAGACGAAACGACCCAGTCCATCCCCGTCATCCTGATCGTCGACAGTGACAACGCCGAAGATGAAGCGTGTGCCCTGGAAGTGGGGGTTGAGGACTGCATCACCCGCCCCTTTCAGCTGAATGTAATCGAAGCCCGTATCCGCAACCAGATCCGGCTTAAGCTCAAACACGACCTGCTGGAGCGATACGCCAACCAGGACGGTCTCACCGAGGTTGCCAACCGGCGCCGGTTCGACCTGGCGCTGGACGTCGAATGGCGGCGTGCCATACGTGACGAGCAGTCGCTCTCCCTGGTGATGGTGGATGTGGATTGCTTCAAGCAATTCAACGACCTGTATGGTCACCGCGAAGGGGACCTCTGCCTGCGCCGGGTGGCCAAAGCCATGTCCCAGGCGCTTACCCGGCCGGGCGATGTGCTGGCCCGCTACGGCGGTGAAGAATTCGCTGCCATCTTGCCGGGTACCGATATCGAAGGCGCGCACTGGATGGGCGAGCGTCTGCGCCATGCCGTCATGGAACTGGGCATCCCGCAGCAACGCCCGGACGGTGTCAGGCGAGTCAGCATCAGCGTCGGCTGCGCCAGCGTGCGGCCCAGCCCGAATCTGGCTTGCTACAGCCTGCTGCAGGCCGCCGACGAAAAGCTATATCTGGCAAAGAATTCGGGACGCAACTGCGTTCGCTGAGACGATTCACGGATGTTCCGGATGGCGCTGCCAGATCAGGTTGCTGTCTTGCCACCCTTCCCACCCGATGAAACGGGATGCTGTGCCCACGCCCTGTCCGTCAGATCGAAGAAAGACGGGTTGTCGGCCGCCCAGTTGATTTCGCGCAGGTCTACGTGCAGCACCTTGCTTTCCACCCGATTCCAGTAACCGATGACGCAGCGGTGGACGGCGAACTGCGCGTCCCAGCGGATGCGCGACAAGCGTTCATGGATCGGGTTCATGTCCGGCGGCCGCGCTGCGCTGCGGCCGCCTCTCTTCGCTTTTATTCGGAATAGCCGCCCCCGCCACGATAATCGCCGCGGGAGTAGTAGCGGGCATCTCCCAGCGGGACCACGACGAGCCCGCCAGCGGTGACGTGATAGCCGGCCGCGCGGTCGCGCGCATGGTCGTAGCCGATCTCGGTGCCGGCCGCGATCAGGTTGTGCCGGTCGATGATCACGCGTCGCAGCCGGGCGCCGGCGCCGATGCGTGTGTAGTCCATGATCACGCAATCCTCGATCCGTGCCCCCGGCTCGACAACCACTTCCCGTCGCAGAATCGAATTGCGGATTTTTGCATCGTTCACGATGGTCGCCGCACCCATCAGCACATTGTCGAGTTCGCCGCGGATGACGCGCGCGGTCGGGCCCTGATAATGGCTGGAATAAATCGGCCATTGCGGATTGAACGCGTCGAAGCACGGCTCCAGGCCGAGCACATCCAGATGGGCTTCGAAATAGGTATCCAGGGTCCCCACGTCGCGCCAATAGTTTTGTTCCTCATAGGGTTTGGTGCCGGGCACCTCGTTGGTGGCGAAGTTGTAGGCGAACACCCGGTGCGACTGTGACAGGCGCGGCAGCACATGGTGGCCGAAATCGGTCTCACCGCGCTGGTGCGCTTCCTCCAGTGCCGCCCTCAGCAGCTTCGCATTGAACAGATAATTCCCCATTGATGCATACGCGCGTTGCGGATCGCCCGGCATCGACTTCGCTTGCATGGGCTTCTCCTGAAAGCCGCGGATCCTGCCTGTTGCATCGGTTTCCAGGATGCCGAAGTTCGAAGCCTGGTCGAGAAGCACCGGCAGTGCGGCCACGGTGACATCCGCCTCATGCTCGCAGTGGAAGCGCATCATTTGCCGCACATCCATGCGGTAGATATGGTCCGCCCCGAATACCGCCACCAGGTCGGGGCGATGCATGTCCATCAGGTTCAGGCTCTGGTACACCGCATCGGCGGTCCCGCCGAACATGGCGGCTTCCCGGGTCATCTGCGGCGGCACCACGGTCACGAACTGTTCCGAGAACAGCGTCGAGACCGTCCACGCCTTGCGGATATGATCGATCAGCGACTGCGGCCGGTACTGCACCAGCAGATAGATCGAGCGAACATCCGAATTCACCAGATTGCTCAGTACGAAATCCACGATGCGATAGCGGCTGCCAAACGGTACCGCCGGTTTGCAGCGGTCTTTCGTCAGAGGCGAAAGGCGCGAGCCCTCGCCGCCCGCCATCACGAATGCCATCACCTTTTCGCGCCCCCGCCTTTCAAACATGCCGCTTCTCCATAACTGTTTTTCCATGGCCGTACTATTTTTATGTTTATAGCCGACGAAAAAGCGAAACATCCCAAACATGAAAATATGGCCTGGCAACCCCTACCCGCTCGGTGCAACCTGCGACAACGGGGGCACCAATTTCTCGCTGTTCTCGGAAATCGCCGAGCGCGTCGAACTGTGCCTGTTCGACGAACACGGCCGCGAAACCCGCGTCGACCTGCCGGAGGTCAGCGGCTACTGCTGGCACGGCTACTTCCCGGAGATCAAGCCGGGGCAATGCTACGGTTTCCGCGTGCATGGCCCCTGGGAACCGCACAACGGCCACCGCTGCAACGCTGCCAAGCTGCTGCTCGATCCCTATGCCAAAGCCATCGACGGCGACGTTCGCATGGATGAGGCGGTGTTCCCCTACCGCTTCGCCGACGGCCCGGATGTGCGCAACGACGCCGACAGCGCGCCCTTCATGCCGAAGTGCATCGTCCAGCAGCCCGCCTTCGACTGGGCGGATGACCGCCTGCTGCAACGGCCCTGGCACGAAACCGTCATCTACGAACTGCACGTCAAGGGCTTCACGGCGCGCCACCCGGAGGTGCCGCCCGAGCTGCGCGGTACCTATGCCGGCCTGGCGCACCCGGCGTCGATCGAGTACCTGAAGCACCTGGGCGTCACCGCCGTCGAACTGATGCCAGTGCATTACTTTGTGCACGACAAGCATTTGACCGACCAGGGATTGCGCAATTACTGGGGCTACAACTCGATCGCCTATCTCGCACCGCATGCCAACTACGCGGCCGACAAACGCCCAGGAGGCGCCGTCGCAGAGTTCAAGCAAATGGTGAAGGTCCTGCATCAGGCGGGGCTCGAGGTCATCCTCGACGTGGTCTACAACCACACGGCGGAGGGCAACGAATTCGGCCCGGCGCTCTGCTTCAGGGGTATCGACAACGCGTATTACTACCGGCTGATGGCGGATGACTGCAGCCGCTACAAGGACTACAGCGGCACCGGCAACAGCCTCAACATGCGCCATCCCCACGTGCTGCAGCTGATCATGGATTCGCTGCGCTACTGGGTGCTCGAAATGCACGTGGACGGCTTCCGTTTCGACCTCGCCGCCGCGCTCGCGCGCGAGCTGCACGACGTGCACCGCCTGTCGGCCTTTTTCGACCTGATCCAGCAGGACCCGGTGATCAGTCAGGTCAAGCTGATCGCCGAGCCGTGGGACGTCGGCGAAGGCGGCTACCAGGTAGGCAACTTCCCGCCCGTCTGGTCGGAGTGGAACGGCAAGTACCGCGACTGCCTGCGCGACTTCTGGCGCGGACAGGACGAAACCCTGGCCGAGTTCGCCTACCGCTTCACCGGCAGCTCCGACCTCTACGCCAACGATTCGCGCAACCCGAACGCCAGCATCAATTTCGTCACCGCCCACGACGGCTTCACCCTGCTCGACCTGGTGTCCTACAACGACAAGCACAACCTCGCCAACGGCGAGGACAACCGCGACGGCACCGACGACAACCGTTCCTGGAACAATGGCGTCGAAGGCCCCACCGACGATCCCGATATCCTTGCCATGCGTGCGCGCCAGCAGCGCAATATCCTCGTCACCCTGATGCTGTCGCAAGGCGTGCCGATGCTGCTCGCGGGCGACGAAATCGGACGCACCCAGAACGGCAACAACAACGCCTACTGCCAGGACAACGAAATTTCCTGGCTCGACTGGGTGGAGGTCGACGCCGGCCTGCACGAATTTACCCAGCGGCTGATCGCTTTCCGCCATGCCCACCCGGCGTTCCGCCGACGCCACTGGTTTCTCGGTCGCGCCATCCACGGCGCCGGCTGCGATGACATCGCCTGGTTCACGCCTAGCGGCGAACAGATGAGCGAGGAAAACTGGGGCGAAGGTTTCGCCAAGAGCCTTGGCGTCTTCATCAATGGCGACACCATTCCCAACCCCTATACGCGCGGCGAGCCGGTTACCGACGACAGCTTCTATCTGATCTTCAACGCCCACCACGAGGCGCTGGATTTCAACCTGCCGGAAATACGCTGGGGCCAACGCTGGGCGCTGCTGCTCGACACCGCGCGCGGCTGGGTCGACGCGGCGCCGTTGCACAGGGCAGGTACCCGGCTGGAGGTGGCGCCGCGCTCCGTCGTGCTGTTGCAGCGCGAAGCCTGATTAATCCTTACTCGCCCAGTGTTCATGCACGCAAGGAACATTGCGGCGAGTGCCGTTGCATTACATGGCGCTGCCGAACGACTCGTCCTCGGTGTAGGGCGGCACCGGCAGGCCGCCGATCCGACTTCCCTGCGCGACCGGTCCCTTGATGAACAATTGATGCAGGTAGCTGCTGCCGCCGTGCCCAGAGAACGCCTCGTCCAGCGCATTTGCAAGCTCACGTCCGCTCGAAGCTGGTCCGTGTTCGAGATAATGCTTGCGCAGGAAGTCGACAACTTCCCAGTGCGCGTCGGTCATCGTGACGCCTTCCTCGGCAGCCACGCTTTCCCCTACTTCCCGGTTCCACCCGGCCAGGTCGTGTTTCTGGTCGAGCTTCTCCGGACTGCTGGTTTCAGGATTTCGGATTTGTTTCGTGATATCCGGCATGTCGATCTCCTTTGGTTGCCGCTTTGTACATGTGCGCCAGCCGGACCGCGAGCAATTTCCCAATCGCACAGGGCTGGTCCAGTCGCTGACTTTCTGCGCAGGGCCAATGCATGCTGGTTTTTCCGCACCGTCTGCGCTGATGTCCAGTGTAGTAAACCGCCTATCGAAAAGAGAACTGAATAGTGCGGGAAAGGGAAATCGCTTGATTGACGATGCCGCTCAGGTTTTCAGCCGGCAACGCGGCGGCACGCGCGAGGCCGGCCATTCGATCGACTATATTAGTCAACGACCGGCGACGACAAGCTGGTCTGACCCCATGCATCGACCAGGAGAACTTCATGCCCATTGGGCGGCAAAATCGCAAAACAAAATATGGGCCGACCTGAAAATCACTTTCATCGTTGAGTAAGGGGCCACGGCGGCCCGGGCGTATGGTGCCGGTCCCGCCTGACGAAGCAGGCATGAGGGGTGATCCATCCCCAAACGGCTGGTAGCGTGTCCTGCCTCGTTACGCGTGCCGCGAAGCGGATTTCACCTTCCCGATGATCGGGCGGAATGAACAGCATGCCAGGACCAGGGGAGGCTTTGGTGGCACAGGCGGGATTCCGGGCGGCGGCTGAGGGGGTTTGCCGGGCGGACGGGATGGCTGACTGAGCGACCAATCGGTGAACAAGCAGCCTTTGCTGCCGCAAGCTTTGTGTGATGGTGTTTGCACGTAATCTCCCGCATTTAATTCCGACACTTAAGACCTAGCACATTTCCCCGTTTCCGATGGGCGAAGGGCATCGAACGAATGGCCGCACAAACAACTGAGCCGAATGGCGTGATCGGCCAGGTTCGTGGGCTCAGCCTGAACATGGCCGATGAAAAAGTCACTTGAAGTCCATGATCAGTTGCGTGAGCTGCTGGTTGAAAATGGCGCGTCCGGGGATGAACTGGGATGATCTGGATCGTTTCGATACCGTGATGTCGCGCCGGCGTTTCCTGGCAAGCCTGGGCGGTGGCGACACGGCGCTGCCGCTCCTCGGTTTTGGCGCCAGTGCAGAAATAGCGCTGCAGGGATTCGGCCGCGGCCTGATCCCGGCGGCCTGGGCCGACGCAACGCCACCAATATCCGGGAAGATGGCGGACCTGTTGGTTTTGATCGGCCGATCGCCCAAAACCGTCATCGAACCGGGTTAGCCTGACTGGATGGTCGGTGCCGCAAAAGACACGCCGTGCTTTTCAACGCTTTCCCTGTCATGTACTCGTGAAGAAAATGAGGCCTGCCATGCGCCGAAAATATGTCTGGTTAGTCCTGCCACTGCTGTTGTCCCTGAATTGCGAAGCGCAAGCGGCGCAAACATGTGCCGCAACGGTAAGCGAATTGGGGGCCATGCTCGGTGAGGAGTCCTTCCCGCTGAAATGGGATGAGACCACGATGGATGACGGGAAACCGCTGGTGATGTCCATTGTTGAGAACAACGGTTCACTTTCCCTGGAATTCATCAAAACCGGAGAAGGCCTTTGGGCGAAAAGCCCCGGCATCATCTGCAAAACCGGGGACGGTTTCGAGGCCCTTTTTTCCCGAAAGCAAATCCACCTGGGACCGGCAGCCGGCTGGATATTGCGCTACGCCTTGAAAAACGGCGGCAAATTCACCCTGACCAAGCTCGGCACCGACCAATTGCGTATCGCGACAAGCAGCTGGAGTGGGATTTTTTCGCCGCGCACAGCCCCACTTCAAGGTGGGAAAAATTGATCATCACAACGCCCGGTCATCGGCCTTTGCTGCCCTTCAACCTTAAACGTAATTTGAAGCAGAGGGTTTCAAACTGCTGCCGCCCTACTCGGCTGGCGCTTGCGGCATTTGGTAGTCGATCGCCACCGTGCCGAGGCGCGCATTCAGCCCCATCACCGGCACCACCAGCAGCCACTGCCCGGGCGCGGTCTCTTCGGCGGTGATCTGCGCCGCAGTCAGATAGCGCTCGGCATAAAGACTGCCGAAGGCGGTGCCCAGATGCCGGCGGTCGCTGGCCACGACGATCGAGCCATCCGCCTTCGCCACCGTCACGCCCCCGAAGCCGTCCAGCTTGACCAGATCGGTCACGTACTGATCCACCTGATCCAGATTCCCGCCTATCATTTCGCGGCGGATCGCCCATGCCAGCGGCACGCCGAACTGGCTGAGCGACTGCTTCACTATCTCGGCCTGACGGACCTCGGCCTGCTTGACCCATTCCGCGTGCTTGACCGTCACGGATTCCTGCGCCTGTGTCACCGCATCCTGTGCCTGTCTCACCGCGATGCCCTTGGAGACATACAGCCAGCCGATGATAACGAGGCCGATCGCGGCGACGATGATCGCCAGACGGTGACGGTGCCAGAATCCCAGCGCGCCGGCTTCCGGTTGGTTTGGATTGATTTCAGTCATGCTTGCTTCTCCTCGGTTAATGAATGGGGTCTGTCGTGCGCACGCAGCAGCGCATAGGGAAACCGGTCGAACACCTGCGCCACCAGCAGACCATGCGCCTCACCCAGGGCCTGCATGTTGATAGCCTGCCCGGTCAGCACATTGTCCCACTGCTCGTGCATCCGCTCCGGCGGCAGTTCGACCCAGGTGTCGCCCCACACGCCATCGCCGACCGGGAGGCGGCCGTCCTCGCCCATCAGGCTGCCGAACAGACGCGGCACCAGGACAACCAAAGTCTCGCCCGCAGCGTGGCGGGCGAAGGCACACAGCTGTTCCGCGCGCGCGCCGTGGGTCTTGAGCGGCAGGTAGTCGCCGTCGCGGAACAGCACCTCGCATTCGCGACGCAGCGCCAGTGTCTTCCATGTCAGGTATAGCTTGATCTGCCCGTCCTGCAGCCGCTCGAGCAATTCACCCGCGCACGCTGCCTCGCCCCGCTCTGCGCATGCGGTCCGGATCGACTGCAGCGCCGCCTGCCGCTGCGCATAGTCCACCGGCCGCCGGTTGTCGGGGTCGACCAGACTGAAGTCCCACAGCTCGCTGCCCTGGTATAGGTCCGGCACGCCGGGCGAGGCGAGCCTGAGCAGCACTTGCCCCAGGCTGTTGAAGGCACCCACGCGCGCAACCTGCTGCGCGAACGGCACGAAGTCGCGCAGGAACAGGTTGTTCAGCTCGGTCGCCAGCAGTGCGCGAACGAAGTCGCCGGTCGCCGCCTCGTAATCGGCATTGGGATTCATCCACGAACTGTTCACCTTGGCCTCGCGCACCGCCTTCGTCATGTAGACCACGATCCGTTCTGAAAGCTGCGCCAAACTTTCGGCGTCCGCCGCCTCGAACGGCCAGATCCCGAGCAGGGTCTGGTACAGCAGATACTCGTCGTTGCGGCAGGGCGCGCGCGCGGTGTCCAGCCTGCGGCGCTTGCTGCGGTTGAGCTTGCTCCAGCGCGATAACGCGCGGCGCCATTCATCGGCCATCTCGGAGAGCGCGGCGAGCCGCGCCCGCACGTCCTCCGAGCGCTTGCTGTCGTGAGTGGAGCCGGCCAGCATGGCGTGCGGCCAGCGCCGCGCACGCGCCTGGTTCTCGTGGTGAAAAGCCGCCAGCGAGACGCCGAAGCGATGCGGCTCGGCACCGACCTCGTTCAAGACCAGCAGCCGGTTGTACTGGTAGAAGGTGGTGTCCTCCACCGCCTTCGCCATCACCGGGCTGCTGTATTGCTGGAATTTCATGGCGAAGGCGCACGCCGCCTGCCGGTAGTCCTCGCTGCGGCCCTGCCCCTGGCGTGCCAGCAGCACGTCGCGGACGAAATCGAAAATGCTGGTGTCCGCCGCCAGGCTGCGCTTCTTTGCCACCCCCACCGCCCACTCCACGTAGCGGGCGTCGTCCGGCGTGGTCTCGCAGTCGACCACATAGGTGCGGTAGACCGGGAAGCCGGCGACGATCTCGGCCAGCGCGGCACGCAGGCTGTTGAAGGTGAAGTCGCAGGTGCGGCGATCGCCCTTGGCCAGCCGCGTCAGTTGGGTCGCCAGCACCTGCAGTTCGCCCGCCAGCGCGGTCTCCATGATCAGGTGCTTGTTGGCACGCACCTGTTCGTCGTAATCCGGATGCGCGCGGATGAAGCCGTGATAGATGCGGGTGAAATGTTCTTCGGCCGCGGCGTCGACGAACAGGCCGCCGCACGCCGCGGCGAAGTCGTAGCCGGTGGTGCCATGGATCGCCCACGATTCCGGCAGATGTTCGTGGGCGGCAAGGATCTTCTCCACCACCAGGTACAGCGGCCGCGTATTGTCTGCGTCCGTTTTGGGCGCCGTCGCCGCCATCGCCTGCAGACGTGCGAAATACGCCCGAGGGTCGTACAGGCCATCCGGGTGGTCGATGCGCAGGCCGTTAACGTAGCCGCGCGCCATCAGTTCGCGCACCAGGCGGTGCGTGGCCTCGAACACTTCCTGGTTGTCCATGCGCAGCGCCGCCAGATCGTTGATGTCGAAGAAGCGGCGATAGTTGATCTCGTCGGCCGCCACGCGCCAGAAGGCCAGCCGGTACGCCTGGGCCTGCAGCAGCTCGTGCATTAGGTCGAAACGCCCGACGTCCGGCTCCGTCGTGCCGTTGAACGCGTCCAGATTTTCCTGGATGAACTGGGCGATGTCGGCGCTGCCGACATATAGCGATGCCAAGTGGTGCTTGTGCACTTCCTTGTCGCGGGCGCGCTCGGCCGCAGACTCCGGTGACGCGCTGTCGCGTCCCGGCAGATGGCCGAAGGCCGTGACCAACGACTGGAACTCCAGCAACACCGTATCCCCGATTCCCAGGCGCGCCTGCAGGCGTTCCAGGGCGTACCCCAGGATGCGCGGGTACTCGCGCGGGTCCACCGGGAAGCGGTGCTCGTAATAGCACACGCTGAAAGCCCCCGTCTCGGCGTCGAAGCCGAGCCGGAGTTCGCCGCTGTCCAGCACGGCACCGTAGTGGTCGCCCAGCACCGGCAGCAGCACCCGCCCCGGCAGCAGCACCCGCCTCGGCAACGCTCCGGCGCTGGCGTACCAGTCGATGTCGAAGTAGCCGGCGAAGTGGGAAGCCGG
>JBPPMF010000112.1:0-8327 GCA_051305915.1 Thiobacillus sp.
CCGCTATACAGCGCAAAATCCTTCGGCGCACGGCGCAGCAGGTCGGCTGCGCGCTCCATGCTGCCGGTGGCTTCCTTCACCCCGACGATGCCGGGCACTTCAGCCAGACGCAGCGTCGTATCGTTGGACAGATCCGCCACCGTGCGTCCCGGGACGTTGTAGAGGATCAGCGGCAGGTCGACTGCTTCGGCGATTTTCTTGTAATGCTGGTAGAGGCCTTCCTGCGTCGGCCTGTTGTAGTACGGCACCACCGACAGCCCGGCCTGAGCGCCTGCGCGCTTCGCGCATTCGGTGAGTTCGATCGCTTCGCTGGTCGAATTGGCACCCGTTCCGGCAATCACCGGCACCCGCCCGGCAGCCTGTTCGACCGCAGTGCGAATCAGCAGGCAGTGCTCGTCGAAGCTGACCGTGGGCGATTCGCCGGTGGTGCCGACGATGACGATGCCGTCCGTGCCTTCTGCAATATGCCAGTCGACCAGGCGCCGCAACGCGTCGAAATCAAGCGCGCCGACGTCCGACATCGGGGTGACGATTGCAACCAGGCTGCCTCTGGCCATTTTTGTTTCCGCCATGCTATTTCCGCCGTCCTTGTTTCAAACATGCGCCTCTGTTGCCGACGATGTCACGATAAACCTCGCATTCTAATCCATCTGCTTGCGCCGGGTTTTCAAAAATTCCCGATTTCCCCACACTCGCCTTAACTCTGGGGAGGCCGTGGATTATGCCAGCGTCCGCCGGCCAGCAGCAGATCGGCCTCGGCCGGGCCCCAGGTGCCGGGTTCGTAGATACAGGCCGGATCGCGATGCGCAAGCACGGGTTCGACCACGCGCCACGCCGCTTCCACCGCATCCTGGCGGGCAAACAGCATGGCCTCGCCGTCCATGGCGTCACCGAGCAGACGCTCATACGCGCTCATCTCATCCGGATGATCGTTGCAGACATAAAGTTCCACCGGCCGCCCAACCATGCGATCGCCTGCGTTCTTGGTACGCGCGCCGAGCGCAATCGATACGGTGGGCGACAAGCGCATCCGCAGGTAATTGGGGGCGAGCGGCCCGACTTCGGACAACGCGAACACGCGTTGCGGCGGAAGTTGAAACTCGGCGCGAATCTCGGTGGTGGTGATCGGCAGGTTCTTGCCGGTGCGCACGATAAAAGGCACGCCCGCCCAGCGCCAGGTATCGACGAAGAAACGCACGGCGGCAAAGGTTTCCGTGTCCGAACCGCGTGCGACGCCTTCCTCGTTTCGGTAGCCATCGTACTGCCCCCGCACCAGGTCGCCGGGCGCCAGCGGACGAATGGCCTTGAGCAATTTGGCCTGCTCGTCGCGAACCGCTTCCGCACTGGTGCCGAGCGGCGGCTCCATCGCCAGCAGGGCGAGGATCTGCAGCAGATGGTTCTGCAGCACGTCGCGGATGGCCCCGACCGAATCGTAAAAGCGCCCCCGCCCAGCCACGCCGAAGTTCTCCGACATGGTGATCTGGATCTGCCGGATGTGGTTGCGGTTCCAGATCGGCTCGAGAAAGGAATTGGCGAAACGGAAATACAGAATGTTCTGCACCGCTTCCTTGCCCAGATAATGGTCGATGCGGAAGATCCCGGATTCGGGCAGCGCCTCATACAGCGTGGCGTTGAGCGATTGCGCCGATTCCAGATCGCGGCCGAAGGGCTTCTCCACCACCACGCGCGCGCCCTCGGTGCAACCGACCGTGGCCAGCCCGCGCACTACCACGGGGAACATGGCCGGCGGAATAGCAAAGTAATGCAGGGGGTGTTGCCGGTGCTCGAGGGCACGGCGCAGCGCGACGTAAGTAGCCGGATCCTCGTAGTCGCCGTTGATATAGGTCAGCAAACTGGCAAGATTGCGGAACACCGCCTCGTCTACGCCCCCGCCAAATTCGGCGATGCCTTCGTGGGCGTGGGCACGCAAGCGCTCAAGATCCCAGCCCGGAGAACTCGCTACGCAGACAATAGGCGGCAGCGTGCGACCATGCCGCAGCATGTCATGCAGTGCGGGAAATATCTTGCGTCTGGCAAGGTCACCCGTGGCACCAAACAGAACGATGGCGTCCGAAATCGGTGTAGTCATGGCATTACGCTCCAGGTTCGTTTCAGGCTGACGCGATTACTGCCACGCAGGCCGGGTGGTTCATTACAACAGCGTTTCATGACAGCAAGTTCACCTGAGCCGGCCCAGCCAACCCGCCAGTTGCTCGATGCCCAGGCCGACGCCCTGTGCGACCAGCGGCACCGCCCACACCCAGAGGGCCAGCAGCCCCAGCGCCGCGATGCCCAGTCCGGTCGAAAACATATCCAGTCCCGGCGTGGTGCGCGCCACGATGCCGAACGCCAGCTGGATCAGCAGCGCCAGCGCCAGCAGCGGCAGCGCCAGTTGCACCCCGGTGGCGAATAGCCAGGAAGCCGCCTCGGCCAGTTGACGCAGATCGCTGGCGGCGGGCAAAACAGCCAGCGGCATGACGGCAAAGCTGTCGCGCAGCGCGTCGACAATCAGCAGATGGCCGCTGGCTGCCAGAAACGCCATTGCCGCCAGCCAGCCAGCCAGGGCCCGCCAGGAGGCATCGGTCAACGCGGCCTGTTCGGCGGTCAGGGTCAGCAGGCCGCCGGTTGCGGTATGGCCGGTCCACACCAGCACGGCCGTCACCGCAGCAAAGACCAGCCACACGCACAGCGCCAGCCCTGCGCCCCGCACGACTTCCAGGCTCAAGGCCAGCAAGCCCTGCACGCTGAAAGGATCAATCGCCTCGATCGACAGGCCTGGCACCAGTAAGGCCGCCAGCACCGCCGCCAAAAACAGCCGCAGCAACAGCGGCAGGCGGCCGGTCAGCGGGTCGAACACGATCCACCCGGCGAGACGGGCAAATGCAAACAACCAGGCCGCAAAACTCGCTTCGCTCAGGGGCATGCAACGATCACTCGATGAGGCCGGGGAAATCGGTCAGCAAGGTGCGCGCAAACTCGACCACTTGCCCGCCCATCCAACTGCCCAGCACCGCCAGCACGATCAGCATCACGATAAGCTTAGGCACGAAGGACAAGGTGGGTTCGAGGATTTGCGTAGTGGCCTGGAACAGGCTGATGGCAAATGCAGTTGCCAGCCCCGCCAGTAGGATGGGCGCAGCGATCAACATCAACAGCCACAGCGCATCGCGCGCAAGCCCCTCCATCAGAAGCTCCCGAGCAGCGAGCCGACCAGCAGATGCCAGCCGTCGACGGTGACGAACAACAGCAACTTGAGCGGCAGCGACACCAGTTGCGGCGGCAGCATGATCATGCCCAGCGCGGTCAGCACAGCAGCGACCACCAGGTCGATCACCAGAAACGGCAATACCACCATGAAGCCAATCTGGAATGCGGTTTTAAGTTCGCTGGTGAGGAAGGCCGGCGCCAGCGCGGCCAGCGGCACGCTCTCCATCTGCCTGGGATCGACCGTCTTGTCTTCGCCGGCGAAAAGATCGAGGTCCTCGGCGCGCGTCTGTCGCAGCATGAAGGTTTTCAGCGGTTGCGCGGCCCGTTCGGCCGCCTCATTGAATGTCATGGCCCCGGAAAGAAAGGGCTGATAGGCCTCGGCGTCGATGGTCTTGAGCGCAGGCGACATGACGAAAATCGTCAGCAGCACGGCCAGCCCCATCAGCACCAGATTCGGCGGCGCGGTATGGCTGCCCAGTCCCTGCCGCAACAGGAACAGCACCACGGCGATACGGGTGAAGGCCGTAAACGCCAGCAACAGCGCCGGCAAAAAAGGGAACAGCAGCAGCCATGGCAGGCTCGCACCCGGCACGCCGATCACCTGACCGCCGGCGCCGGGCGTCACGCTCAGCAACGGCACTGTGCTGTCCGCCCCCAGGGCAGGCACGCTCAGTGCCAGCGCGGCCAGTGCCAGAATCAATTTCATCGCGAACGCTCCGTCAGGGGTTGCGCTGAATCGGCGGGCCTCGGCAGCGTATGCAGCAGCCGCACATTGCCGCCGCCCACGCCCAGCAGCAGCCAGGTATTGTCGACCTCGACCACCACCACGCGCTCACGCGTGCCGACCGCCGTCGTCCCCACCACCTTGACCGCGCCTTGCGCACCCATGCCCGGCAGATAGCGCCGGGCGAACCATGCCAGCGCCACGAACCCACCCAGGATCAAGCCCAGACTCAGCAGCACCGTCATCACGTTGCCGGCGGTATCGGGCGCGGCCAGCGCCGGGTATGAAATCAGCAGCAACACACTCGCCGCAACGAACTTAACCATGCCGTATCACTCCTCGCGCCCAGCGCGTCATCTCGGTTGCGGTATGCGGCAATTGCACGGCAAGCATTGCCTGCGTGAAATTTGCCGTGATGTGCCACGCCATCGTGGCGGGCAACGTGTTCTGTGCCGCCGTATCCAGCCAGCTTTCCGCCAGCACGGCATCCAGGCTACGAATCAGGGTGTGCGGGACAAAGGACGCCGCCCCCACCACGCGCTGCCCGCCAAGACGACGCGTCAACCACAGCGTGGCCAGCGCGGCATCGGGCCGCCAGATAGGCGTTGCCGGCACGTCGGTGGACGCCTCGGCAGCGTGCGCCATCGCCTGAATCGGCAACCGCAAACGGGCCGTCAGCGTCAGGGCCAGTTTGCGGGTCGCGCATCGCAACAGGCTGTCGTCGTGCGCCGCGGGCGGCGACGTCAGAAAAGCAACTTCAGCGGGTGTGAGTTCAAGCAGTTGCATGGCCATCCCTAGCGCATCAGGCGCCCCGAATCCAGACGATGCGTCAGCTCAACTAGGTCGTCGTGCTCGCGCTGTTCGATGCGTCTTTGCTGGATGGCAGCCTGCGCCTGATGACGCTGCTCCAGCAGGCGCAGCGCCTTCACCCGTTGTTCGACCTGCATCCATTCTGCCAGCCGCGCCTGCCATTCACGGTGCGCGGCATCGATGGCGTCCTGCGCAGCCTGCATTTCCACGGCCTGCGCGAGCAGCAGCCGGTTCATTTCCTGCAACTGCCGCGCCGGCACGCCGCTACGCAGTTCAAGCGCCAGCTGCGCGATGTGCGCGTCGCGCAGCGTCGTTAGTTGCACCAGGCGGCCGCGCGCGCGCAGCCAGGTGCCGTGCGCGAACTTGACCGTGCGCGCCAGTTCTTCGGCCCGCCGCTCGGCCAGTTGAAGAATTCGCGCCAGGGCAAACGGCTTCACCCGAACACCCCATCCAGTCCGTCGCGGGCAGCATCCAGCGATGCACGTTCGCGCATGCCCTGCATCAGATACCCCTGCATTCGGGGATACAGCCGCACACCCTCGTCCAGCACCAGATCGGCGCCCGGCACATACGCGCCGACGGCCAGCAGATCACGGCTGCGCATGTAGCGTGAATACAGATATTTGAAGCGGCGGGTGCGCTCCAATTCATCCTCGGAAAGCAGGTCGGGCTGAACCCGGCTAATCGAGGCTTCGATGTCAACCGCAGGATATTGACCCGCATCGGCCAGATCGCGGCTCAGCACGATGTGGCCGTCGAGAACGGCACGCGCCGCATCGGCGATCGGGTCCTGCTGGTCGTCACCTTCCATCAGCACGGTGAAAAACGCGGTGATCGATCCACAGCCGTTGCGGCCATTACCCGCGCGTTCGGCCAGTTGCGGCAGCTTGGCAAATACCGACGGCGGGTAACCCTTGGTGGCGGGCTGCTCGCCAATCGCCAGCGCCACCTCGCGCTGCGCCATCGCATAGCGGGTAAGCGAATCCATGATCAGCAATACGTGCTTGCCCTGATCGCGGAAGTATTCGGCGACCGACATCGCATACGCCGCGCCGTTCAACCGCATCAGCGGCGGATGGTCGGCGGGCGCGGCCACCACCACTGCGCGCGCCATGCCCTCGGGACCCAGAATGGTGTCGATGAAATGCTTGACCTCACGGCCACGTTCACCGATCAGGCCCACCACCACCACATCGGCTTCGGTGAAGCGCGCCATCATGCCCAGCAGCACGCTCTTGCCGACGCCGCTACCGGCAAACAGGCCGAGCCGTTGTCCGCGACCGACCGTCAGCAGCCCATTGATCGCGCGCACGCCCACGTCCAGCGTCTGCTGGATCGGAGCACGTTCCAGTGGATTGATCGGGCGGCTATACAGCGGCACCCGACGCTCCAGCGAAAGCGAACCCAGACCATCCAGCGGCCGCCCCGCACCGTCCAGCACACGTCCCAGCAGCTGCTCGCCAACCGGCACCTGGCGCACCCTGTCCTGCGCACGCCGGCGCGGCACATAGCGCATCCCCAGACGCGGCGGCTGCGCCACCATCGGATTATCAGGAATCACCCGTGCGCCGGGCATCACGCCATACACACCGGTGGCCGGCATGATGAACAGACAGTCTCCGGAAAACCCCGCCACTTCGGCTTCGATGCTCTGCCCACCAGGCACCTGCACATGGCACTGGCTCCCCACCGGCAGACGCAACCCAACCGCCTCCATCACCAGCCCCGACACCCGGGTGAGCCGCCCGCTGGTGGCAATCGGC
This sequence comes from Thiobacillus sp., assembly GCA_051305915.1. Taxonomy (GTDB): domain Bacteria; phylum Pseudomonadota; class Gammaproteobacteria; order Burkholderiales; family Thiobacillaceae; genus Thiobacillus. The sequence continues at coordinate 6,505 of JBPPMF010000112.1, forward strand.
GTCGCCCAGCGCACCGCGCGTCGGCAGTCGGCCAGGTATTCGCGCAGGCGGACAATGCGGTCCATGACTATTCGATCCAGTTCTGGTTGGAACCGAGCACCTGTACCACCTGGCGCCAACGCGCGGGCAGCGTGGCATCGAGATCACCCTGCGCGGTTTCGATCAGGCAACCGCCACGCACAATGCGAATATCTTCCACGATGCGCAAACGGTTTTTGTCCAGCACCTGTTCAAGATGCGGGCGTACCAGCGCGGCATCATCCGGATGCAGCAGCATGCGCGCCTCGCGGCTGGTTTCGGCCATCTGCCTCAGCGCCAGATTGACCACATCGAGAATGCGCTCCGGATGCACGGCGAGTTCGCCCGCCACCACCTGGCGCGCCACGTCGAGCGCCAGCTCCAGCAGCATGTCGGCAAGACGGAAGTCGAGGTTGTCGAGGGTGGTGGAAAAACTTTCGGCCAGCTGTTTCATGCGCCCGCAGGCCTGCTCGCCTTCCACCCGCCCGGCCGCCAGGCCCTCGGCATAGCCCTCGGCGCGTGCGGCTTCGCGCAGACTGGCCAGTTCGGCCTCGATATCCACGGCGGGCGGCGCGCCCACGTCGACCGATGCAACCAGCTCCACCACTTCCCACTGCTCGAATGCCGAAGTCTCATTGAGCGTGGGGTCATTTTGCGGAGAGAGACGGGGGGTGTCGTCCTCGGGTGTGTTCATGCCGTCTCCTCTTCCGGGGGCAGAATCGCCCCCTCAGCCGCCAGTCGCCGCAAGCTGGCACCAGCCTCGTCCTGCGCCGTCTGGATCGCGGTCACCGGCAACGCACCCAGGGTGTCGAGATCATCTCGCATGCGCTGCGCCGCAGTCGGGCTCATCACGGTTGTCAGCGCGTCAAGCACCCGTCCGTCGCTGCCTTTCAGGGCATGCAGCAGGGTGCGCGCGCCGATGTTGCGCAAAAATGTTTTGCGCCCGGCCTCGGGCAGTCGCGCCAAATCCTCGAACCCCAGGTTGCGCACACGCAGGCGTGCGGCCAGTTCCGCATCGTTCTGGTCAAGCCGGCTCAGGGCGGCCTCGGCGCTGCCCTCGCTCATCTGCCCCAGCAGGCTGGCGACCGCGGCTTCGCCCTGCGGCGGGGTGACCGCTTCGAGACTCGCCAGCCAGTCGTCCAGATCGCGCAGCATGTCCGGACTGGGCGCATCGCTGTGCGCCAGACTCTGCAAGGTATCCGCCCGGGTATTGCCGGGCAGCATCTCCAGCACCGCGGCGGCAATGTCACGCGGCAATTGCGATATCACCACCGCAATCAACTGCGGCGGCTGTGCTTCCAGCAGGCCGGCAATCTCAGCCGGCTCGCGCCAGGCCAGCTTTTCCAGCGCCTGCGCGCCGGATGCGCCCAGCCGCTGCAGCATCGCCTGCGCGCGTTCCGGGCTCATCGCCAGATTGAGCGTTTCATCGAGGAAACGCCCGGTGTCCGCGGCAAACCCGGTCTGCTCGGACGCCTCGGCGGCGTAATCGCGCAGAATGGCGCGCACCCGTTCGCGCGGCAGCACCTCCAGTTCGCGCATGGCGCTGCCGAGCCGGCTCACCTCCAGCGGGCTGAGATAACGGAACACGGCAGCCGTGGCCTCCTCGCCCAGAGCAAGCAGCAGCGCAGCGGATTTTTCGATGCCGGCCTGGCTCATGCGCGCATCCATAACTTGATGACATCCGCCGCCACGCGCGGATCGGCCAACACCTGGTGGCGCGCGGCGTCGAGTTCAGCGTCAAAATTATCCGCCTCGGGTTCGGGGGCGGGCGGGCGCCGGGCACGCAACCAGGCGATGGCGCCGAG
>JBPPMF010000130.1:0-8879 GCA_051305915.1 Thiobacillus sp.
CGTGCGGTTTCGGTGTCATTCGGGTTGATCAGGCCGTAGGCTTCGGCGGTGGCGGCATCGACATCAATGGTGTCGGCCAGCCGCATCAGTGTTGCGCTCATTTCATCGGCAGAATCGAGATTGAGCGGGAATTCGGTCCAGGCGTCTGTGTTGTGTTTGAAGTCGCCAATGCTGCCGTCCTGGGTTTTTGTGTCGATCGGCAGCAGGCGCAGCGAGGGGTGCTGGGTGGGGGTGTAATACAGCTCGGTAGGGCACATGGTGGTGCGCCCGGCGGACGACGGCAACACGCGTTGCCGGTAATCCGAGAAGAAAATCGCGTTGATCAGTTCGGACTTGCCACGCGAAAACTCGGCGACAAAGGCCACGTTCAGCGTGTCTTCCCGCAGGCGGCCGAGCAACTGTTCGAGATGCAGATCGGAGTCGGCATCGCTCAGTTCCTGCGCGGCGAGCCAATCGCGCAATGCCTCGACGCGCACATACACGGCGTCGCGCCAAGCACTGTAATGCTCGAATTCGTCAACCAGGGTCGCGGGGGTCATGGGGAATCCATCCGTTGAACAGCTTTAATTTAACGACAATTTAACGACAAACTTGATTCAGGCCGCCGGACTTCTCAACGCTGACAGCGTGGGCAGTAAAAGCTCGCACGCTGCCCCTGCACGATGCGGCGAATGGGCGTGTCGCAGCTCTTGCAGGGCAGCCCCTCGCGGTCATACACCCGAGTCTGCAACTGGAAATAGCCCAGCTCGCCGCTGCTCTGGACGTAATCGCGTAGCGAGCTGCCGCCTGCAGCAATGGCTGCAGCCAGCACCTGCTTGATTGCCGCCGCCAACCGCGCGCAAGCCGGACGGCTGAGCCGGCGAGCGGACCTGGCAGGGCGGATGCCGGCGTGAAACAGGGATTCGGAGGCATAGATGTTGCCGACGCCGACCACTACCTGCGCGTCCATGATGACTTGCTTGATGGCGGCGCTGCGGCGCTGGCACTGCGTGTAAAGGTAGGCGGCATCGAATGCCGGCGTGAGCGGTTCGGGGCCCAGATGGGCCAATAGCGGATGCCGCGCCACGTCGTCGCTCCACAACACCGCACCGAAGCGGCGCGGGTCGCGCAGTCGCAGTGTGGTGCCGTCGTCGAACAGCCAGTCAATATGGTCGTGCAGCGCGGCGGCTTCGCCGGGTTCGGCAAAACGCAGGCTGCCCGACATGCCCAAATGCACGATCTGGGTGGTCGCGCCAAAATCGAACAGCAGGTATTTGCCGCGCCGGCCGAGCTCGTTCAGCTTCAGGCCGGCCAGCCGGGCTTCGAGATCGTCTGGCACCGGCCAGCGCAATCGCGGGTTGCGCACCACAATGCGCTTGAGCGTACGGCCCCGCAGGCGCGGCAGCAGCCCTAAGCGGGTGGTTTCGACTTCGGGTAATTCAGGCATGGTTGACGCGGGCTGGGCTACGATGAAGGGGACGCCGACGACCAGGCGCAACGTCCTGCAATGTTTGCTCCCGCAAGCAGGAACCGAACCGATACACTGCGATTCTATATAACGCATTTCAACCTCAGAAGCTTTCCCCTATTTTGAACCTGCGACTTTCCTTGCTGCTGGTGTTGTTCAGCAGTGCAGCCTCGGCTGCGGATCCTTTTCTGACACTGGAACGCAGCTTGCCGTCGCCAGCGGCGGCGCTGCGCCCCGAATCAGTGTGCGACGTGACTGCCGTAGCCGGTACGCTTACGCTGGCCCACGCGGTCGAGCGCGCGCTGTGCGCCAACCCGGCTACCCGCGCGGCCTGGCTGACGACACGGCTGCGCGCCGCCGAGCTGGGGCAGGCGCAAAGCGCGTATCTGCCCGAACTGTCGCTTGACGCCAGATTGGGGCATAGCGGCGACGATCTGCTGCCCGCTGACCGCAGCGCCTGGAGTCTGGGACTGACGGCACAATATCTGCTTTACGATTTTGGCGGGCGCGCGGCGCGGCGTGAGGCCGCCGAAGCGTTGTTGGCTGCTGCGCGCGCCAGCCATGATGCCGACGTGCGCCTGGTGTATTTGCAAACCGTCTCGACCTATTTCAGTCTGCTGACCTCTCAGGGCGCAGTGACGGCAGCAGGTGAGGCCGAAGCCTCCGCGCTCGAGGCCCTGAAAGCGGCTTCGGCGCGGGTGGCGGTAGGCACGGGTATTCCTGTCGATCGCTTGCAGGCAAAAACGGCCTATACCCAGCGTCAGATCGAACGCATCCGGGCCGAAGGTGAAGCTGCACGACTGCGCGGCGAACTGGCTGCCCTGATGGGAGATGTGAAGCAGACCGCGTGGACGCTTCTCGACGACGAAGCCGCTTTCAGCCAGCCGCTGGATCTCAGCCGCGCGGTGGATGGGCTGATCGAGGCCGCGCGTACCCGGCGGCCGGAATTTCGCGCAGCCGAGGCCGCATTGCTGGCGCGCGAGGCGGGCGTACGTAGTGTCCAATCCGATGGCAAGCCACGCCTGTCGACTTTTTTTGACGCCCGGCGGCAGGACGGCGGTGCGCTGGCTTCCACCAGTTCCAGCGTGGGTGTCGGGCTGAGTATTCCGTTGTTCACCGGTTATCGCCATACCTATCAGCTTGCGGCGGCGCGCACCCAGGCCGAGCTGGCAGCGGTGGAGCGCGATCGCGTCGGCAATCAGGTGTCGCTGGACGTGTGGCGCGCTTATCACCGCTTGCGGAGCGAAATCGAGGTGGACAGCCGCAGTGCCGATCTGGTGGAAAGCGCGGCGGCAGCTGAAAAACTGGCGCTCGGCCGTTATCAGGCCGGGTTCGGCATTTTGCTCGACGTGTTGAACGCGCAGGCCAGTCTGGCCCAGGCGCGCCAGACCCAGTTGCAGTCGCGACTGGGGCTGCGGGTGGCGCGGGCCGAGCTGGCGCAGGCCATTGGGGAATTGAGCTGGGACTGGATGGAACCAGCCTATCAGGAAGGCATGCGATGAAAAAAACAGGAATTGTGGCGTTGCTGGTGATCGCGGCGGTCGCAGCAGGTTGGTGGTGGAGCGGCAAGGACAAGACCGCCGAGCCTCAATACCGGACGGAGGCGGTGGGCCGGGGCGATATCAGCGCCGAGGTGTCGGCCAACGGCACGCTCAACCCGGTCACCCTGGTCAACGTCGGCACTCAGGTGTCAGGCACGGTGCGGCGCATCGAGGCCGACTTCAATCAGCAGGTGAAGGCCGGTCAGGTGCTGGCCGAGCTTGATCCAGCGCTGTTCCAGGCGGTGCTGGCGCAGAGCAGCGCCAGTCTGGCCAACGCGCAGGCGCAGCTGAGACTGGCGGAGGCTACCGCGGAGCGCATGCGGACGCTGTTCGAGCAGGAATTCGTGTCGCGCCAGGAACTCGATCAGGCGAGCGCGGCACGTGAACAGGCGGCGGCGCAGGTGCGGGTGGCACGCGCGCAGGTGACGCGCGACCAGACCAATTTGGGCTTTACGGTGATCCGCTCGCCGGTCGACGGCACCGTGATCAACCGTCAGGTCGACGTCGGCCAGACGGTGGCGGCGAGCTTCCAGACCCCAACGCTGTTCCAGATCGGCAAGGATCTGACGCAGATGCAGATTGATTCCACCGTGTCCGAAGCCGACATCGGGCTGGTCAAGGTGGGGCAGCCGGTCAAGTTTCTGGTCGATGCGTTTCCCGACACCGAATACAGCGGTGCGGTGCGGCAGGTTCGGCTGAACGCCAAGACTGAACAGAACGTCGTCACCTACAACGTGGTGGTTGATGTCGCCAACCTCGACCTGGCCCTGATGCCGGGCATGACGGCCAACCTGCGGGTCGAAGTTGAAACCCGTCCCAATGTGTTGCGGGTGCCAACGGCAGCGCTGCGTTATCGTCCGCAGACGGATAACGGCGCCGGCGGGGGCAGCAAGCCGCGCGGCGCGGCGGTGCATCTGCTGGTTGACGGAAAACCGATGCGGGTGGCGGTCAAGGCCGGGATCAGCGACAAGGCGTTCACAGAGATCGTTACGGGCGAGCTGAAACCGGGTGACCCGGTGATCCTGGGCGACCTGGCGGTGAAAAAGGACGCTGGCAGCATGCCGCGCGGGCGCCTGTTCTGATGGCTCAGGCAGGCGCGCCGCTGATCGAGGTGGTGAATCTCGAGAAGGACTATCCCACTGGCGCCGGTGTGTTTCAGGCGCTGCGCGGAGTGAGTCTCAGCATCGCGGCGGGCGAATTCGTCGCCATCATGGGCGCGTCGGGTTCGGGTAAAAGCACGTTCATGAACTTGCTCGGCTGCCTCGACCGCCCGACCCGCGGCAGTTATCACCTCGATGGGCAGGATGTCAGCCGCCTGTCGTCAGACCAGTTGGCCGCGCTGCGTAACCGCGAGATCGGCTTTGTGTTCCAGGGCTTCAATCTGCTGCCCAAGCTGACTGCGCTCGACAACGTCGCGCTGCCGCTGATGTACGCCGGCATGGGGCGCGAGACGCGGCGGAGACAGGCGCAGGCCGTGCTTGAGCGGGTGGGGCTGGGCGAGCGCTCGCACCACACGCCGCTGCAGTTGTCGGGCGGACAGCAGCAGCGGGTGGCGATTGCGCGCGCGCTCGCCAGTCGGCCGCGCATCATTTTTGCCGACGAGCCGACCGGCAACCTCGACAGCGAAACCAGCCGCCAGGTGATGGACTTTTTCAGTCAGCTCAACCGCGAAGAAGGCATCACGCTGGTGCTGGTCACCCATGAAGCCGACATCGCCGCCTATGCGCGCCGGCGCATCCGCTTCCAGGATGGCCGGGTGGTAGAAGACAGAGTTGGCGAGGAGGCCGCGGAATGATCTTCGCCAGCCTGTTCGAAACCGCCTGGCATGCGCTCATCACGCACCGCATGCGCAGCTTTCTGACCATGCTGGGCATGGTAATCGGGGTGGCGGCGGTCATTCTCATGCTGGCGATCGGCCAGGGCGCTCAGGCCATAGTGCGTGGCGCAATCGAGTCGATGGGGAGCAATCTTTTCATTATCATGTCGGGGGCCACCACCACCGGTGGCGCACGCGTGGCGGGCGGCATGGCGCCCACGCTGACTTTCAGCGATGCCGATGCCATCCGCGAACTGGACGATATCCGGGCGGCAGCACCGGTGTCGCCTGGCTCCGCCCAGTTGATCTATGGAGGGATCAACTGGAACACTTCGGTGTTTGGTACCACGCCCGATTATGTGGTGGTGCGCGACTGGCCGATGGCGGTGGGCGGTTTTTTCAGCGAGGCCGACGTGCGCAGCGGCGCTCGGGTCGCGGTGATCGGTGCGGTGGTGGCGCGCGAACTGTTCGGCGATGAAGACCCTATCGGCAAGATCATCCGCATTCGGCAGGCACCGTTCGAGGTAATCGGCGTGCTGGCCGCCAAGGGCCAAAGCCTGGATGGGCGCGATCAGGACGATACCGTGATGGTGCCGATCAGCAGCGCGCAGCAGAAGATATTCAGCAGCAGCCTGCGTAACCGCGCCCGCATGGTCATGGCGCAAGCGGTGTCGGAACAGCGCATGGACGCAGCGGAATCCGCCATCAACGAATTGTTGCGAAGTCGCCATCGCATTGGAGTGGGGCAGGACGACGATTTCACCGTGCGCAACCTGACCGCGATTGCCGAAACCGCCGCTTCGACCACCCGCATCATGAGTTTGCTGCTCGGCGCCATCGCTGCGATCTCGCTGGTGGTGGGCGGCATCGGCATCATGAACATCATGCTGGTGTCGGTGACCGAGCGCACTCGCGAAATCGGCATCCGTATGGCGATCGGGGCGCGCCGCCGCGATGTGCTGTGGCAGTTCCTGATCGAGGCGCTGACCCTGTCGCTGATTGGCTGCGCCATCGGCCTTGCGCTGGGCATTGGGGGGGCGTGGCTGGTCGAAAGTTTTGCCGGCTTGCCGGTCGAGGTCACGCCAGTCTCGGTATTGATGGCGGTTGGTGTGTCTTTTCTGATTGGCGTATTTTTCGGATTCTATCCGGCGCGACGTGCGGCAGGCCTTGATCCGATTGAGGCATTGCGTTCGCAATGAGGGCGATTGAATGAACCTTGCTTGCAGGCAGGCCTCGAAGGCTTAGAATTCCACCGGATATCCCACCAAGGCGACTCACATGGCACATTTCAAGGTTCTCCCCCTCTACGCAGCCTTGCTGTTGGCGACCGCGTGCAGTCAGCCCGGCGTCAAGGCATCGCAGCCTGACGTGACGGAAACCCAGACGACCGCCGAGACGGCTGTCGATCCGGATGCGGGTGTCACCGCCCAAGCTGCCCTGCCTAAACAGCCGCTTACGCCCGACATTCTGTTCAAGTTTCTGGTGGCCGAGGTGGCCGGCCAGCGTGGCGCGATCGGTGTCGCCCGGTCGACCTATCTCGATCTGGCACGGCAGACACAGGATCCGCGCATCGCGCGCCGCGCAACCGAAGTGGCGATGTTCGCACGCGATCAGGCCGGTGCGCTGGAGGCTGCTCGCATGTGGGCAGGGGGCGACCAGGCGTCGGAGCGTGCGCAGCATACGCTGGTCGCGCTGTTGCTGAACACCGGCAATATCGTCGAGGCTGAACCGATTCTACGCACGCTGCTGAAGGAGAATAGCGCCAGTGGCTTGATGCAGTTGTCGGCGCTGCTGGGCAAGCTGCGCGACACCCAGGCCGCGTGGGAGCTGACCGAACGTCTGGCCGCGAACTACCCGGATTTGCCGGAAGCACGCTTTGCGGTTGCCCAGGCAGCGGCCAGTGACGGACGTTTCGAAGTCGCGGTCATGGCTTTGCAGCAGGCTGATCGCCTGCGTCCCGGTTGGGAGGCGGCTGCGTTGCTGCGGGCGCAGATTATGGCCAAAACCTCACGTCCCGATGCGCTGGCTTTCCTGCGCGATTTTTTGGCGGTGCATCCCACTGCGCGCGAAGTGCGCCTGACCTATGCGCGTGCGTTGGTGAACGCCAACCAGTTCGTCGAGGCGCGTGCCGAATTCGCCCGCCTGACGAGCGATTTCCCGCGCAATGCCGAAGTCAGCTTCGCCGCCGGTCTGCTGTCGCTGCAGATGGGCGATGTCGAGGTGGCACGCGATTTGCTGACCCAGACCCTGGAATACAATCCGCGCGATCCCGATACGGTGTATTACTACCTCGGGCAGGTGGCTGAACAGATGAAGCAGCCGGATGCGGCGAGCACGCACTACGCCGAAGTCAAATCGGGCAATTATCTGGTGTCGGCACGCGCCCGCCAGGCGGTCTTGCTCGAGCGTGCCGGCAAGCGGGACCAGGCGCGCGCGCTGCTGGCGGCCACGCGCGGCGAAAACGATGCGCAAAACGTGCGCCTGATCCAGGCCGAGTCCGAGCTGTTGCGCGACAACAAGGAATACGCGGCGGCTTTCGAGGTGTTGTCGGAAGGCCTCAAGCGCTTCCCCGATTCTCCCGATTTGCTGTACGACCGCGCCATGGTGGCGGAAAGGCTCGACAAGCTCGACGTGCTGGAGGCGGATTTGCGTCGCGCGATCGTGCTGCGTCCCGACGATGCGCAGGCCTACAACGCGCTGGGCTACACCCTGGTCGATCGGACCGACCGTCTGGCAGAAGCCATCCCCTTGCTTGACAAGGCGCTGTCGCTGGCACCGGAAGACCCGTTCATTCTCGATAGCATGGGTTGGGCGCAATACCGTGCCGGCAACCTGACGCGTGCGCAGGCGTATCTGGAGCGTGCCTTCAAGGTTCGCCCCGATCCCGAGATCGCCGCCCATCTGGGTGAAGTGTTGTGGGCACGCGGACAGCGCGACGAGGCCGGCAAGCTGTGGCAAACCAGCTTGCATACGCATCCCCAGAATGAAGTGTTGCTGGAAACCCTGCGCCGGTTGAAGCCCTGATGCTGCGCCTGACCGGCCTGATGCTATTGGCGCTGATGGCCGGTTGCGCGACGACGCCCCCTGTGATCCCCACCGATGCGCTGCTACCGCCGCCTGCCAACTGGACGCTGCAGGGGCGCATCGGTATTCAGGCAGGCGAGCAGAGTCTGTCGGGGAATATCCGCTGGCAGCACCGCGTGGAAACCGATGATGTGTTGATGACCTCGCCGCTGGGGCAGGGTGTGGCGCGCATCGTGCGTGACGCCGAGGGTGTGCTGCTCGAGGTGCCGAATCAGCCGTCGCGGCGTGCACCCGATGCCGAGTCCCTGACGCGCGAGGCGCTTGGTTATGCGCTGCCGGTGGCGGGTTTGATGTGGTGGGTGCAGGCGCGCCCCGATCCGGACAGTGCCTTCGAGGCGACGCGCGATGCCGCGGGACGGCTCACCCAACTCAAACAGCATGGCTGGGTGATCGAATACCAGCAATATGCCACTGACATGCCCGCGCGCCCGCGCAAGTTGGCGGTGACGCGCGAGGGGCTGGAAATCCGCCTGGTGACGGACAGTTGGCAGGCCGAATGAGTCACGGCTATCCTGCCCCCGCCAAGCTCAACCTGTTTCTGCATGTCGTCGGCCGACGCGCCGACGGCTATCACCTGCTGCAGAGCGTGTTCCGCCTCATCGACCATGCCGACACCGTGCGTCTGGAACTGCGGGATGATGGTCGGGTGGTGCGCGAAGGCGAACTGCCGGGGGTGCCTGAAGCGCATGACCTGACCGTGCGCGCCGCGCGATTGCTGCAAGCGCATGCGCCGGCCGGCGCCGGAGTGAGCATCCGGCTCGACAAGCTGTTGCCGATGGGGGGTGGCCTCGGCGGCGGCAGTTCGGATGCCGCGACGGTGTTGCTGGCGCTCAACCGCCTGTGGCAGGTGAATCTGCCGCGTGCAAGCCTGCAGCAACTCGCGCTGCAGTTGGGGGCCGACGTGCCGGTGTTCATCTTCGGCCGGACGGCGTTTGCTGAAGGGGTGGGCGAAATCCTGCATCCGGTGAGCGCGCCGCCGGCGTGGTATGTG